>JAGCDT010000091.1 GCA_017651045.1 Bacteroidales bacterium
GACGCGCTGAGACGCGCCGTGACACTCGCTGGAGTCAAGATAGTCTCCGGATGTAAGGTCGAGGCCATTGAGAATGTCGGCCGGTTCTTCCGCCTTGTCTGCACTCAGACGACTGTGAAGGAATTCCGTCCCCGCATGGAGGAAGGCCGCAGAAAGCCCGCTCCGGTGCGCACGGAGACCACTTCCGAGCAGGTCAACTACGCCTGCAGCAGGCTCATCATCGCGACCGGCGGGCTCTCCTATCCCTGGACCGGCTCCGACGGCGACGGCTACCGTTTTGCCAAAAGCCTCGGCATCGATCACACCGACCTCTCCCCTTCCCTGACAGCCCTCGTACCGAAAGGATATAAGGATATTATTAAAGAAGGAGAACTCCATGGCCACATCGAAAAGCTCAACCCTCTTTCGGATAAAGGGGCGCTCTTCAACGGCGGCAAGCTCGACAATGTCAAACTGTCCCTCTATATAGACGGCTCCCTTTCCAGGGAGGAATTCGGCGACATAGAATTCACCGACGGAGGCCTTGAGGGGCCGCTCGGCTTCGCACTCAGCCGCGAGGCGGTCAAAGCCCTCATCCGCGGCGGCAAGGTCAGCGTGTCGATAGACCTCAAGCCCGCCGTTGAGCTTGAAAAGCTCGACGAGGACATCCACAAGCGCTGGGACGAGATTGTCCACGACCCTCGCAGCAAGGGCTGTCCCTTCAAGAAGCTCTTCCGCATACTCCTCGGCAAGCTTATGCCCTGGGATCTCACCCTCGCCTTCCTCGGCGACAACCCTTCGGTCAGCGTAGACTCGATGGCCTCCGCCCTTAAGGCGTGGAATATGGACATCGAAGGCTTCGTCGGCTACGAGAGGGCCGTCGTCACCGCCGGCGGCATAGGATCCGGCGAAGTAATCCCCAAGACACTCGAATCGAGGAGGGTTGACGGACTATATTTCGCAGGAGAGGTGCTCGATATAGACGCCGACACCGGAGGCTATAACCTCCAGTGCGCGTTTTCTACTGGCTGGCTCGCCGGGCAGAGCGCCGCAGCAAGTCTTTAATTATTTCTCTGGACCTTTCGGTGCGGGAGCGCCGGTCTTCTGGGCGACGAGACGATCGAACTCGCCCTCGGCTATCATTTTGCAATTGCCGTTGAAACGGGCGTCGAGTTCGACGCAGAGCCTCTTGATGTGGAGGTCGCCGTCGACGGAGCAGCCGGCCTTGAGGGCCAGGGTGTCCTTCACGTAGAAATTGCCCTTCATCGTGCCCCAGAAATCGACGTTCTGGCAGATGATGTCGCCCTTGACCACGGCTTTTTCACCTACCACCACCCTGCCCTTCGAGCAGATCTGGCCATCAAACTGGCCATCGATACGGATGTCGTTGGGAGAAGTGATCTCACCCTTGATGACGGTGCCGGCAGAAATCCTGCTGACCTCATTCACATTAACAGTCTGTTCCATTATAACTTTTGCCATTTTTATATTCCTTTAAACTTGTCCTTTGCCGTGGCAGTTTTTGTATTTGAGACCTGAGCCGCACGGGCAGGGGTCGTTGCGTCCGACTTTCTTGTCCACATGGACCGGCATCCTGGACTTCTGCTCGCCTTTGGTGGAGAGCTGCGAAGGATCGTTGGTCTTCATCTGGGACATGTCGGTCCTGCGCTGCTGGGCCCTCTGGGGAGCCTCGTCGCGGTCGCGCAGAGGGATAAACGCCCTCAGGAGGAAGGACAGGACGTCCTTGTTGAGGTCCTCGAGCATCTGGGCGAAGAGGTTATAGCTCTCGAGCTTGTAGACCACGAGCGGGTCTTTCTGCTCGTAGGCTGCGTTCTGGACGCTCTGACGGAGGTCGTCCATGTCGCGGAGGTGCTGCTTACAGTGGTCGTCGATTTGGAAGAGGATGATGCTGCGCGACAGACTCTTGGCGAGCTCGCGGCCTTCGGAGTTGTAGGCCTTCTCGAGGTTGACCGGGAGCTGGAGCATCTTGCGGCCGTCGGTGATGGGGATGGCGATGTTCTGGTACATCGAGCCCTGTTTTTCATAGACTTGCTTGATGAAGGGGTAGACCTTGGTGACCATGGTGTCCATCCTGCGGTCATAGACCTCCTGCATGTGCTCGCAGAGCTTCTCGGCGACATCGTCGGGCTTGGCGTTGGAGAAGAATTTCTCGTCGAAGCCAAGGTCGATGGAGAGCTGAGCCATTATGTATTCTTCAAATGAAGGATAGTCGAACTGCTCGCAGCGGGATGCGAGGATCTCGGCAGTGTCCATCATCATGTTGCGCACGTCGATCTCGATCCTTTCGCCGGAAAGGGCGTTGCGACGGCGGCTGTAGATGGCTTCCCTCTGGTAGTTCATCACGTCGTCGTACTCGAGAAGGCGCTTACGGATGCCGAAGTTGTTCTCCTCGACTTTCTTCTGGGCGTTCTCGATGGACTTCGAAAGCATGCCGCTGACCAGGGCCTCGTTGTCCTTCATGCCGAGCTTGTCGACCATGCCGGCGATACGCTCGGAACCGAACTTACGCATGAGGTCGTCCTCGAGGGAGATGAAGAATGTGGAGGAACCCGGATCGCCCTGACGGCCGGAACGGCCTCGGAGCTGGCGGTCGACGCGGCGGCTGTCGTGGCGGGTCGTGCCTATGATGGCAAGACCGCCCGCATCCTTGACCTCGGAAGTAAGCTTGATATCGGTACCACGGCCGGCCATGTTGGTCGCGATCGTGACCTTGCCGGACTGGCCGGCCTGGGCGACGATCTCGGCCTCACGGGCGTGCTCCTTGGCGTTGAGGACGTTGGGGTGAAGACCTCTCATCTTCATCATCCTGGCGAGGAGCTCGGAGGTCTCGACGTCGGTCGTACCGACGAGCACCGGACGGCCCTCGTTGGAGAGCTCGACCACGCGGTCGATGACGGCGGCGTATTTTGCCTTCTTGGTCTTATAGATGATATCGTCCTGGTCGTCACGGATGACGGGACGGTTGGTCGGGATCACTACCACGTCGAGCTTGTAGATGCTCCAGAACTCGCCCGCCTCGGTCTCGGCCGTACCGGTCATACCGGCGAGCTTGTGATACATCCTGAAGTAATTCTGGAGGGTAACGGTCGCGAAAGTCTGGGTCGCGGCCTCGACCTTGACGTTTTCCTTGGCCTCGACGGCCTGGTGGAGACCGTCGCTCCAGCGGCGTCCCTCCATCACACGGCCGGTCGACTCGTCGACGATCTTGATCTTGTTGTCGACGATGATGTAGTCGATGTCCTTGGTGAACATCGCGTAGGCCTTGAGGAGCTGGTTGACGGTGTGGACACGCTCGCTCTTGAGGGA
>JAGCDT010000092.1 GCA_017651045.1 Bacteroidales bacterium
CGGCCGCAGGCGACGCAGTTGGTGGGGTCCACCTTTGCCACATAAGCGCTGCGGGACATATTGGGAGTATTGAAAAGCTGCGAAGTCCTTAAGGCGTTGCAGATCTTGACATTGCAGTTGCAGATGGCGAATATCTTGCCCTCGCCGTCGATGTTGGTCACCTGGTGGACGAAGCCGTGGTCCTCGGCTTTCTTAAGGATGGCCATAGCCTCGTCGTAGGTGATGTAGTGGCCGCGGCCGGTCTCTGCGAGATAATCGGCCATGTCGCCCACACCGATGCACCAGTCGCGATAGTCGTCGGCGCATCCTTCGTCGAGTTTCTTGCGTCCGTAGCGGCAGGAGCAGATACCGACGCCCAGGTGCCCTTCATAGCGCTTGAGCCAGTAGGAGATGTGCTCTATGTCGACCGACTGGTTCTCCATCGAGATGGCTTTCTCAACCGGGATGACGTGCATGCCGATACCGGAGCCGCCGAGAGGGACCATCGGAGTGATCTTCTCAAGCGGAAGGAAGGTCATCCTTTCAAAGAACATTGCGAGCTCCGGATACTTGTCCATCAGCTCGGTGTTCATGTTGGTGTATTCCGCGCTGCCCGGGACGAACATCGGGACCCAGTAGATGCGGTCTTTCCTTTCGAAACCTGCGCCCGGGACGGGGCCGTCCTTGGTGTACTTGTCGCCGTAGTCGTATTCCAGCATGCCGTAATAGGAGAGCTTGTCGAGCAGGGCGTCGAAGGACTCGTCGTCGGGAGTGTAGTGCTTCTTGGCGTTCCACTCATGAAGGAGTGCATAGGGCCTGTGCTCCCTCACCTTGAAGAAATTGCCGGGAAGCATGTCGAGCAGAAGGTCCAGCGAGGCCTCTCGGGTCACGGGATCCATCTCGTCCTCGAAGATGCACGCGAGGCCCCAGTACTCGGGGGCGTCGGTCGTCATCTTTATCTTTCCGGGGACGCGGTCCGTGACGTGACGGACGAATTTCAGGAGCTTCGGATTGGGATTCTTGTCACCTTTGTGCCTGGGGACGTACTTTTTTGAAATCTCGGGCATGGTATTATGTGGTTTAGCTGTTTTTCCAGGATTTGACTTCATTCTCTATCCAGCGGGCGAAATCTTCCACTCCTTCGCCGGTCTTGGCGCAAATAGGGATGACCTGCGCCTTGGGATTGCGCATATGGACATACTCCTTGCATTTCTCGATGTCGAAATCGAAATAGGGGAGCACGTCTATCTTGTTGATGACCACGACATCGCAGACGGAGAACATAAGGGGATATTTCAGCGGCTTGTCATGACCTTCCGGCACGGAAAGTATCATCGCATTGCGCGCCGCACCGGTGTCGAACTCGGCCGGGCACACGAGGTTGCCCACGTTTTCGAGTATCACAAGGTCGAGCCCCTCCATTGCCAGGCCGTCAAGGCCCTGGCGGGTCATCTCGGCGTCAAGATGACACATCCCGCCGGTGTGGAGCTGGATGGATTGTATGCCTGTGGCCTCGCGTATCTTTATAGCGTCGACATCGGAGTCGATATCCGCCTCCATCACGGCGATGCGCAGCTTGTCTTTGAGAAGGTTGATCGTACGGATCAGCGTCGTCGTCTTCCCGCTACCGGGCGATGACATCAGGTTCAGAAGATACACGCCTTTCCCCTTCAATTCCTTCCTCAGCGCATCCGCATCCAAATCATTATCAGCGAAAACGCTTTTTTTAATCTCTATAATTTTCAGTTCATCCATATATCGAAAATATCGTGTCTGTGCCAGTCCATCCAATAGACAAGGGCTAATTCTCTAACTTTCTGCCAATAGGGGGCGGTATCCCCGAATTCCGCTTTCAAATCAGCAATGGCAGTCCGTATCTGTTCGGAATACTCGGACTTGAGGGCGAGGCGGATTGAGTGCTCACCGCAGGTGAAGATGGATTCGGGGCGCTTGGAGGGGGCGTCGGAGAGGGCGATGAGGCCGTGGCCGAGGCTGGCACCGGTGCTGACCTGGAGGCCGTCGTTGAGGCAACTGACAGGTGGGGCGCTCCCGGCAAATGAAAGGACGGAGATATGTCCCTTGAGGCCCTGCGCCTCGAACCATTCACGCGCCCGCAGGCCCATCTTGGCTCCGAGAGTGGAGTAGATGCCGAGGTGGCCGTGGATTTCATTTGTAAGGACGACAAGTCTCCACTCCATCTCGCCGTTGCGCTCAATGCAGGGAGCGATGATGCTTTGGACATCATCGGCATATTGCTCGAAGGGAAGGTTGAAACTTTTCAGAACGCCCGGCATTTGTCAAGGGCCTTGATTACGAAATAGCCGCCGACGATCTGGATAAGGATTCCGGGCCAGCCTATGCGGACATCCTGCAGTGCGTGGATCAGGTTGAAATCGAGGAAGAATTCGAAAATCATCCCGACCAGCTGATATGCAAGGACCGCAAGGGCGACGGAAAGGATTGAAAAATTCATCTTCTTGCTGATCACGGCAACCGCCAGCGCCAGCGTTATAGACTTAACTAAAATTGCGGGAAGCGATGCCACGGGAGGCATCCCGAAAAATGCGCAGTTGACAAGAGGGGAGAGGACTGCGGTGAGCAGACCGACCTTCCATCCGCACCTGAAGGCGCCGACAAGAGTAAAGAAATAAATCGGCAGGAAAATAAGTCCTCCGTTGGGAATAAGGTGGCAGAGCTGAGGAACGACGATATTGCCGGCGATGAAGATAAGGGCGGCAATATAGGTGCGCAGGCTCTTGAAATTGTACCTTTCGGCAGCAATTGCGACAGTGGTCATGTTATTATGTGGTTCTTATCCGTCAAATATAGTAATTTTTTTTCATTCCGACTCATCTGGTCCAGAAGGGCCGGGGCCCAGTGCGGCGAAGGGGGCGAACTGAGCGGCACGCTCGGAAAGGGGCATACGCGGGTGGTGCTGCGGCTCGAAGTGGGGAAGGTCGATTATGTCGGAATAGTCTTCACTCATGCTTTGTGTCCTCCAATTTGTTCGTTGCGCTGTATCGTCGTCGCCCCTTCTTCGAAGTCGATGCCTTTGAGGATGGCGTTCTTGCCGTAGCGTTTTTTAATTGCAAGCTGTGCTTCCTGAAGCCTTCTTTCCTTGTCCAGGGCATCCTGCGTGGCTTTTTCTTCCTTCTCTATGGCTTCGTAATCGGTGAAAAGATCGAGCTGGACGGGGGCCTTAGACTTGCCGGCCATGGACTCGTCGATCACATGGTTGGTCGAGATAGTGAGCCGGCGCACCAGAAGATTGCGGTCGGTGATGCTGTCGTAGAGTTTGCCGGCGGCTTCGGTGATGATTTTCGTGGATGATGTCGCCCGGCCGAGATTGACTGTCCCCTGGGCGTGCTTCGGCACGGCCCGGCCGTAGTAATCCACACCGACATCCCCTTTGTACTTTGCTCTTATAGAGGGGTTTGAGAGGCATTCTGCGTCATAGTTGACGGTGATGACAAGCTGGTCGGTGACAAGGCGCTTCGACACCAGTTTGAGACTCGCCGCCTCGGCCATCTCCAGAAGCACGATCCTGGCCTTCGACCACTCGTAGGGGCTGGACAGTACCTGCCCTCTGCTGAAGGAATTCGTCTCCGGCCTGTAGGCCTTCACGAGGTCCATCGTGCAGGGCTCCCAGCCCCAGGCATGGTCGATCAGCAGCTCGGCATTCACCCCGAAAATCGAGTATAGAAGATCCTCCTTTTCGAGCGATGCGCGCGCCAGCTTGCCCATGGTGTCGATCCCGTGGACGGCAAGCCGTGCGGCCGTCCCGTGGCCTACTCTCCAGAACTTCGTAATGGGCTTGAAATTCCATAGTTCGCGTCGGTACGAGGCCTCGTTGAGTTCAGCGATACGCACGCCGTCCTTGTCGGCGGGAAGCCGCTTTGCGACTATGTCCATTGCTACTTTCGCGAGATAGAGATTGGTCCCGATCCCGGCTGTCGCGGTGATGCCGGTGGCGGCAAGAACGTCGCGTATCATGGTCATCGCCAGCTCATGGGCAGACTTTTTGTAAAGTGTCAGATAATCGGTGACATCCATGAAGACCTCATCGACAGAATAGACGTGAATATCCTCAGGAGCAATATATTTCAGATAGACTTCGTAGACCTTGCGGCTGACCTCGATATAGTGGCCCATCCGTGGAGGTGCGACTATGTAGTTGACCTCCCAGTCGGGGTGGGCGTCAAGCTCATGGAAATAGATGGATTTCCCGGTGAGAAAGCGCCCTCTCGCCTTTGCCTCCCTCTCGCGGTTGACCACCCTCAGACGCTGTGTAACCTCGAAAAGACGTGCCCGCCCTCCAATCCCGTAGGATTTGAGGGAAGGGGAGACCGCGAGGCAGATCGTCTTCTCCGTCCGGCTCATGTCGGCAACTACAAGATTGGTGTCCAGAGGGTCAAGTCCCCTGTCCACACACTCGACCGAGGCGTAGAAGGATTTGAGGTCTATTGCAATATAGGTGCGTTCTTTCATCTGCTCCGTAAAAATACTAAGAAAATTTGTTAAATTTGCAGGTTATATGCGCATAAAAAGACTCATAATCGCAGCCGCGCTTGCCGCGACCCTTCTTACGGGTTGCGACTTTTTGCGGAAGGTTGCCGGAAGGCCGACTTCGGCCGACATCACCGCCCTCCGCGATAAGATCGCAGAGGAAGAGGCGGCGCGGGCCAAGGCCGTCGCCGACTCCATCGCCGCCGTCGAAAAGTGGCGTGCCGATTCCCTTGCGGCCGAGGAGGCTATAAGGACCGTCCCCGGTCTCGCATTCAGCATCAAATCCCTCGGCGGCATCTATGGGAAGGCCCCTTCGTCGAAATATCTCATCATTGTCGGAGCGTTTTCCAATCCGGCCTATGCCGCCAAGAAGGCCGCCGCCTGCGCCTCAGCCGGCTATCCGGCCGAGGTGGTGTTCTTCCGCTCGGGCCTCCGCACGGTGGGTATCCTGCCGTCCGATGAGGCGTTCTTCGTCACCGACACTCTCGAAAAACTCCGTGGCGGAGCCATCTGCCCGCCCAAGTCGTGGATCCTGATAAACGAATGACGATGAAAAAGACAGTGTTAAGCATTCTGCTCGCCCTTTCCGTCGTCACCGTCAGGGCCCAGTTCCTTCCGGGCGCCAGCTATTCCGATCTCTACGACAGCGAGACAGTCCATTCCCTGAAGGAGCACGTGTCCTATATCGCCGCGGCCGACAAGGAAGGCCGTAAGGCCGGCAGTGAGGGCGAGCGCATGGCGGCGGAGTACCTCCGCGAGGCCTTCGAAAAGGATGGCATAACCATGCTCTCCACTCCGGACGAGACGATAAGCCTTCTCGCCTCCAACGGCGACACTATTCAGACCAGAAACGTCATAGCCCTTATTGAGGGCTGCGACAAGGCCTATTCCGGCCAGTATATAGTCATTGGGGCCCATCTCGACGGCCGTGGCTGCGACACCTACATGGTCGATGGCCAGCAGGTTCCCCGCATATTCTACGGCGCCAACGGCAATGCTTCCGGCGTGGCGATGCTCATCGAACTCGCCAAGAAGCTAAGCCGCTCCTCCCTACTTCTCCACCGCAGCATCATGCTCGTCGGTTTCGGAGCGTCGGGGGAGACCTTTGCCGGCGCCTGGCATTTCATCCACAACCGCTTCCCTTCCACGGAAGGCTGGGATGCGATGATAGACCTCGACATGCTCGGCTGCGGGACCTTCTCGGCCTTCACGGCTTCCAATCAGGATCTCAACGACCTCCTTGCCGCGGAAAGCGGCGAGCTGCAGCCGATCAAGCCGGTGGTGACCTCCGAGGCTCCGTATCCTTCCGACAACATGGCTTTCTACAATAGCGAGATTCCGTCGGTGATGTTCACCACGGGCCGCTATCCCGAATTCAACACCGAAAGGGACACCCCGTCGATCCTCGACTACGAGGCCATGGAGAAGGAACTCGAGTACATCTACGGCTTCACCATCCGCCTGGCTTCGTCTCCTGCTCCGCTGTTCAGCAACAATTCTGTCCGCAAGCAGCCTAAAAAGCAGCAGGAGATCAACGCCGTGCCCTACGGAGAATGCGACGTGAAGCCGACATTCCTCGGCAGCCGCGACCCCAAGGCCTTCCTCGACTGGGTCTACACCTATCTTGAGTATCCGAAAGAGGCCGTCGCCCATGGCATCCAGGGCAAGGTCATCCTCGAGATGGTCATCGACGCCAAGGGCAACATCGCAGAAGTCGAGGTCGTCAGGGGAGTGTCGCCTGCGCTTGACGCAGAGGCGGTGCGTGTGGTGAAGGCCGCCCCGGGATGGAAGCCCGGCCGCGTGGCGGGACAGAAAGTGGCGACGGTGATGACTATCCCCGTCCAGTTTATCCTCAAGGACACCCGCAAGGGCAAGGTTTCCTTAAATGGAATGATCCTCGAAAAGAAGAGAAAATAAGCATCATATGGATTACGAATTCAGAGAGATTGAAAGAAAATGGCAGCGCAAGTGGGCTGAAGAGAAGACTTTCAAGGCTGTGGAGGATCCCTCCAAGCTGAAGTTCTACGTGCTTGACATGTTCCCGTATCCTTCGGGAGCGGGACTCCATGTGGGTCATCCCCTCGGCTACATAGCTTCGGACATCTTTGCCCGCTACAAGAGACTTTCGGGCTTCAATGTGCTCCATCCGATGGGCTACGACGCCTTCGGCCTTCCCGCCGAGCAGTACGCTATCCAGACAGGCCAGCACCCTGAGAAGACCACATCCGTCAATGTGGCCCGCTACCGCAGCCAGCTTGACAGGATAGGCTTTTCCTTCGACTGGGACAGGGAAGTGAGGACTTGCGACCCGGCCTATTTCAAGTGGACCCAGTGGGCATTCCTCAAGATGTTCGGTTCCTGGTACGACAAGGCCCTCGATAAAGCCCGTCCCATCGAAGAGCTTGAAAAAGCCTTCGCCGAGGGAGGAAGCGCTGCTGTCGATGCCGCCTGCAACGACGCTCCGTCATTCACGGCCGAACAGTGGCTCTCATTCTCTGAAAAGGAAAAATCCGACATTCTGATGCACTACCGCATCGCCTATCAGGGCGAATCCACCGTCAACTGGTGTCCCGCTCTCGGCACCGTCCTCGCCAACGACGAGGTCAAGGACGGCTACTCAGAAAGAGGCGGTCACCCAGTCTTCCAGAAGAAGATGACCCAGTGGCAGCTTCGCGGCTCGGCCTATGCCGGAAGTCTGCTCGACAGTCTCGACGATCTCGACTGGAGCGACTCTCTCAAGGAGATGCAGCGCAACTGGATCGGCCGCTCGGAAGGCGCCGAGATGGTGTTCAAGGTCGAGTGCGACGGCGCTCAGTACGACATGACGATATTCACGACCCGCGCCGACACCGTCTTCGGGGTGACCTTCATGGTCCTCGCTCCCGAAAGCGAGTGGGTGGAAAAGCTCACCGCCCCTTCCGAGAAGGAAACGGTCGATGCCTATCTAGAATCCGTCAAGAAAAAGACCGAGAGGGAAAGGATAGCCGGCAAGGCCGTCACGGGCGTGTTTACGGGCTCGTATGCGACCAATCCGCTCACCGGGAAGAAAGTCCCGGTCTGGGTGTCGGAATATGTGCTCTCCGGCTATGGCACAGGCGCCATCATGGCAGTCCCTGCCCACGACAGCCGCGACTATGCGTTCGCCCGCAAGTTCAATCTCCCGATCATACCTCTTATCGAGGGTGCTGATGTGTCCGAGGCCAGTTTCGACGCCAAGGAAGGCCGCATGGTCAACAGCGGATTCCTCGACGGCCTTTCAGTGAAGGAAGCCATCCCCGCGGCCATCGATTACATCGAGGCCCACGGCATAGGCCGCAGGAAAGTCAACTACAGGATTCGTGACGCCATATTCTCCCGTCAGCGCTACTGGGGCGAGCCGTTCCCCATCTACTATAAGGACGGCATCCCGACCCCCGTGCCTTTCGACAAACTCCCCGTCACTCTTCCCGAGATTGACAAATACGCCCCGACCGAGAGCGGCGAGCCGCCCCTTGCCCGTGCGAAGGACTGGACCTTCGACGGCTGGCCCCTCGAGACCAGCACGATGCCGGGCTTTGCCGGCTCCAGCGCCTACTATCTCCGCTACATGGATCCTCACAACGACGAGGCTCTCGTCAGCCGTGAGGCCGACGCCTACTGGCGCAGCGTAGACCTCTATGTGGGCGGCACCGAGCACGCCACCGGTCACCTAATCTATTCCCGCTTCTGGGACAAGTTCCTCTTCGACCTCGGCTATGTGGTCGAGGACGAGCCGTTCCGCAAGCTCGTCAACCAGGGCATGATCCAGGGCCGTTCGAGCTTTGTCTACCGCATTGTCGGGACCAATAAATTCGTCAGCGTCGGCCTCAAGGACTCCTATGAGACCACTGAGATCCATGTCGACATCTCCCTTGTCCGGGGCGACAGGCTCGACCTCGACGGCTTCAGGGCCTGGAGGCCCGAGTTCGCCGACGCCGAGTTTATCCTCGAGGACGGCGAGTATGTCTGCGGCTATGCCGTTGAGAAGATGTCCAAGTCGATGTACAACGTGGTCAACCCCGACGACGTGTGCGAGACCTACGGCGCCGACACTCTCCGCCTCTATGAGATGTTCCTTGGCCCGGTCGAGCAGTCTAAGCCCTGGGACACCAAGGGCATCGACGGCGTCCATCGCTTCCTCCGCAAGTTCTGGCGCCTGTTCTGGGACCGCGACAATTTCCTCGTCAACGACGAAGAACCGACCAAGGAAGAGCTGAAGGCCCTCCACGTGCTCATCGGCAAGGTCCGCTCAGATATAGAAGAATTCTCCTTCAACACCGCGGTCAGCGCCTTCATGATAGCCCTTGGCGAGCTCCAGGGCTGCTCCAAGCGCGCCATCCTCGACCCTCTAGTGATCCTTCTGTCGCCGTTTGCTCCCCACATTGCCGAGGAGCTCTGGCACCAGCTGGGCCACGAGGGCAGCGTGACCTACGCCGCGTTCCCGGAGTATATCCAGGCCTACACCGTTGAGGATTCCGTCACCTATCCGGTCTCCTTCAACGGCAAGACCCGCTTCACCGTCGACCTCCCTAAGAGCCTTTCCCGCGAGGAAGTTGAAGCCTCCGTCAGGGCGCTCCCCGACACCGCCAAGTGGGTGGGTGCAGGCAGCATCGTCAAGGTTATAGTGGTTCCCGGAAGAATAGTCAACATCGTTGTCAAGCAGTAATATGGACGCAAGGAAAATTTGGAAGATAGTCGGCGACTACTGCATGCTCAGCCTCGGCACGCTGATTTTCGCCCTGGCATGGACGTCGTTCATGATTCCCAGCAACATCGCCAGCGGCGGTCTCGTGGGTCTGTGTGCAATCATCCAGTATGCCAGCTTCGGGACCATCAAGGTGGCCTATTCCTTCCCGATCATCAATGGTATCCTCATCATTGTAGGATCGCTGATTCTCGGCAAGGGCTTCGGATTCAGGACCATATTCGTCATCGGGCTTTCCTCGCTGCTTTTCGAGGTGCTGCCCCAGTTTGACTTCCTCCTCTGTCTTCCCGACCACCCGCTCTATCTCAGCGAAAAAATCCTCGTTCCCATCATCGGCGGTCTCATGGAGGCCATCGGTATCGGCATAGTGATTTCTTACGGCGGCAGCTCCGGCGGCTCCGACATCGTGGCCATCGTGATCAACAAGTTCTGGCCCGTGTCGCTCGGCACCGTGTTCATCTATTGCGACGTCCTTGTCATCGCATCCATCCTCCTTGTCCCCGAAAGGACTTTCCAGGATATGATCTACGGCTACGTCTCGATGGTAGTCTTCTCGGTTGCCATCGACATGGTCACCATGGGTCGCAAATCCAATGTCCAGGTGCTCATATTCTCCGACCACTACAAGGAGATTGCAGATTTCATTATCAATGACATGAAGCGCGGCGTCACCGCCCTCAACGCAATAGGCTGGTACACTCAGGACGACAAGAGAGTCCTTCTGGTGGTTGTCCGCAAGAGGGAGCTCCGCGACGTGACGAGGGCCGTCAAGAACGTCGACCCCAAGGCATTTATGTCCGTCTCCCAGGCGAGCGGCGTCTATGGTGAAGGATTCGAGGAGATCAAAGCAGGTATCAAACGTCCCAAGAAGATATGGCGACACTGAAAAAAACAATCTGGACCTTCATTAAGGAATACTCCCTCATCACGCTAGGAATACTCCTCTATGTGATGGGATGGACCGTTTTCCTTATCCCCAACAACCTCGTTGGCGGCGGAGTCACCGGTATAAGCTCCATCATCCAGTATGCCACGGATGGTTTTGTCAGCATCGGTATTTCCTATTTTGTCCTGAACGCCATCCTTATCCTTATTTCTGTGGTCGTGCTGGGCAGATCCTTCGGAGGCAAGACTATATATGGTATCATACTCGCTTCGGTTGGTCTTTCAGTGCTCCAGAAGGTCATTCCGTCCGAAATCATCGTCACCCTTGCCCTTCAGAACGGCAAGCTGATGTCCACTATCATGGGCGGCATCATGGCGGGAGTCGGCATCGGAATGTCGATCTCCCAGGGAGGAAGCACAGGCGGGACCGACATCGTAGCCCTCATCTATACCAAATACCGCAATGTCTCTCCCGGCAAGGTTATCCTTGTCCTCGACGTGTTCATCATATGCTCGTCGTTGTTCTTCCCCTCGTTCGTCAACGACATCAATCCTGAGACGGGGAAGGTGCTTCTCGACGAGGCCGGCAATCACATAACCCATCTTATGCCCTTTGCGGAGAAGATCACGACTGTCGTCTATGGTCTTATCCTCGTGACGGTCAACAGCTATGTGGTGGACCTCTACCTTTCCGGTCAGCAGCAGTCCGTCCAGCTGTTCATCCTCTCACGCAAATACAAGGAGATTGCCGACGCCATCACCCACGAACTCCACCGCGGCGTGACCGTCCTCGACGGCAAGGGCTGGTACACTCAGCAGAACACCGAGGTTCTCATGGTCCTCACCAGAAAGAGCGACCTCAATCTCCTGCTCCGCTACATCAAGGCTATTGATCCTGAAGCATTCCTCTCAGTTTCTTCGGTGTCGGGAGTCTACGGAAAAGGTTTCGATGCCATAAAAGGACGTGTAAAAAAGCAGGAGGAGATTATAAAAAACACTAAAAGTCTATAAAAAACATAAAAATATGACTTGCAGCGGCCCTTAAACCAGCGCGTTTTGGGGCCGTTTTCGTATCTTTATTGGAAATAGACCTGAAATGATTTTTATAATTCTTGCCGGCATCATTCTAAATATTCTCCTGGCAGCCTATGTTTTAAAACTTTCAGACTGGCGCGGTCCGCGTCGCATATGGAGCAAGGTTTCCTTCGTGGTGACTGCTGAGACCACTTTCTCGGTCCTTGCGATGGTACTCCTCGGAGCGCCGCGCCCTGCAGTTGCGGCTGTCAGTGCAGTTGCCCTTGCCGGGTGCATGGCCCAGGCGGCATTGGAAGTGCTAGGATGGTGGCGCTCGTCGCGACGCCGACGCCGCGAAAAGGCCGAAGAGGCGCCCGAGGTGCTCCCTGTCGATGAGGATCTGTTCAACCGTTGCTGCTCTTATATGGAGCACAAGAAGCCCTTCCTGGTGGAGGCCCTGACTCTATCCGACCTGGCGTCTGCCATGTTCACCAACACCCTCTATCTCTCACGTACCATCAACGCCTGCTCCGGCAAGAACTTCCGGAGATTCGTCAACGACTACAGGGTGGATTACGCGATGGGGCTTTTCAGGAAAAACATGTCCCTGAAGGTGTCGGAGCTTTCGGAGATGTCCGGATTCCACACGGTAGTCACCTTCAACATGGCTTTCAAGCTGGTAAAAGGAGTCACGCCCAGCATCTGGTGCCAGGCGGAAAGATTCCGTGCCGGGAATGCTTCGGGGCGTGCTACTTGACCCTCAGTTTCTTTCCGATACTGAGGACTGATGACTCCTTGATGCCGTTGAGGGCGCAGATACTCTTGACGGTGGTCCCATAGCGGCGGGCTATGGCGGAAAGAGTGTCGCCGCTCTTGACGGTGTGCCACACTGAAGATGACTGACCGGAGTTGCTGGAAGAATTGATGGCTGCCTGGTCGCTTCCGCCTGTCACGAGAGGTGCCGGCTTCGGGATCCTGACAGGGGAGTTCTGTACTATGTTCCAGTTGCCGTTGCCCCCGAGGACTATGGACTGGATATCCGAAGGGATCTCCGGAGTCCCGTCCTCGCGGATCCAGACCCATGTGCCGTCGGCAAAGACGATTGCGCGCCTGTCGCCCTCGGCGAGTTTGATGGTGTCGACCCTCGTCAGCACGGCGGTAGTGTCCACCGTGACGGGAGTCGTGCTCTCCACTATCACGAAGTCGGGCAGGATGCGCCTGACACCGAGGAAACGCTCTTTGTAGTAGGTCTCGGACAGTCTGTTGATCTTGACTCCTCCTCTTGCGGCGTGGATGAATGAAGCGTCCTTGCCGTCCTTGAGGGTCTCGATGAACATACCCACGTGCCCGATGACTTCCTTGTTGCGTATGCTTCCGAAGACGAGGATATCGCCTTTCTGAAGATTCGAAAGGTCTCCTTCAACGGCCCTTCCGTCCTGCGACTGCGACTTCGCGGAGCGGGTCAGGTTATAGCCGAATCTTTTGTAGATGTATCTTGTGAATCCGGAGCAGTCGAAGGACTTCGGCCCGCTGGATCCATAGTGGTAGGGCGTGCCGAGGAACTGCATGGCATCCGCGATCAGCGAGTCGGCGACCTCCTGAGGGGTCATCGACACCGTGTCGCGCGGAGTCTCCTGCGCCAGTGAATATAAAGGCAGCAGCAAGAGTATTGCTGCCGCCACTAATATATTTTTCATAGTCGTTTACAGCAAAGGGCTGCAAAGGTACGAAAAAATCCTGAATTAGAAGAATTACTGCTCGTCAGGACCCTGGTCGCCGGGCTGAGGGCCGGGCTGAGGGCCGCCCTGGAACGGGCCCTGAGGACCGCCCTGAGGGCCTCCGGCCTGCTGGCTCTGCTGATACATCTTCTCGAATGCCTTGTTGAGGGCCTCGCTGTAGCGGTCGATGTCGGCCAGGTTCTGGGCCTTGACGGCTTCCTTCAGGAGGTTGACGTTGCTCTCGACCTCTGCCTTGATGTCGGCAGGGACCTTGTCGCCATTGTCCTTGAGGAATTTCTCGGCCTGGAAGCAGAGGGCGTCGGCATTGTTGATCTTGTCGACCCTTTCCTTCTCGGAAGCGTCGGCGGCCTCGTTGGCCTTCGCCTCGTCCCTCATCCTCTTGATCTCGTCCTCGGAGAGGCCGGAAGAGGCTTCGATACGGATGTTCTGCTCCTTGCCTGTGGCCTTGTCCTTAGCGGAGAC
>JAGCDT010000093.1 GCA_017651045.1 Bacteroidales bacterium
ACCAAAGAGCATTTCAGGCCCAAAATCGCCTAAATTAAGGAAGCTAAATCTAGGAACACCTCTATTACCTTCTTCCTTCTTTTCGCCCTCATCTGGCTTATTATTGTCATTTTTAGACAGGTCATCTGTCTTAGCAACAGAATCATCTGCAGATTTATCCTCTTCAGCTTTCTCAACCTGCTGGTCGGCAGCATCTTCTCCTTTTGCTGCAGCTTTAGCCTGGTTATTTCCTGGACCGAAGCCTGGACCTTATCGACAGGTATAATCCGGACCTTGTCTACTTTGACGACACCGTCCTCCCCTTCTGGCCAATTTCGGACGAAGGCCTGCAGCTTACCGCGCACATTTATAATAAGAAGCCCACGGCCGTGGTAACGGGAAAACTGCTGAAGGAGGAACATAAAAACGCCATCGTGTACGATGTGGAAAGGGGCATTGTGGACGATATTCAGGAGAAGCCCTGGCAGACCTGCGACTGCCTTGGGATGTGGCATTATGACCGCGGACTCTACGAAAGGGACGGCTATAAATCGGCCCTTACCGTGCTGCGGATGCTGACGGACATCGTGAGCAAAAACGGCAACCTGCTGCTCTCAGTGCCCATTCGGGCCGATGGCACCATAGACGAAAAAGAGGAAGCCATCCTTGATCAGATGGCCTCCTGGCTTGATGTTAACGGGGAATCAATTTACGGCACCCGGCCCTGGAAAGTGTTCGGGGAAGGCGATATCCGCTTCACCTGCACCAAGGATGGGCTGTACGTGCATCCCCTGGATCTCCCTGCTTCAGAATTAGTGGTAAAGTCCCTGTGCCTTGACAGCAAGCTGTATCCTTCCGATATTTCCTCCGTGGAACTGCTTGGAAGCGGCCCGGTGCCGTTCCAGCGCACCGCCGAGGGCCTCCTCGTCACCCTTCCGGACGATTGCGGCGCCCTGCCGGTTCTGCTTATTAAAACCTGATTGAACGGATCAGGTACAGCACGGGGAATATCTCCAGACGTCCGATCATCATCTCCACCATACTGGTGATTTTTAGGAGCGCCGGGAAATCGGCATAATTGGACATCGAGCCTACCTCGCCAAATCCGGGGCCTACATTGCCTATGCAGGCTATGGAGGCGGTGACGCTGGTGGTGAAGTCCAGTCATCCGGTGATGTTGACCGCTGCAAAAACCACCACGATGAGCAGATAGCAGAAGATGTATCCGTAGGCGTCGTTCACCTGCGATTCCGGCCTTACGTGACCGTCCACGCGAATATTCTGTATCCTGTTGGGATTCACGCCAAGCCTGACCTTGTGGCTGACGCCTTTCATTGCCAGCACTGCGCGGTCGATTTTGATGCCGCCGGATGTGGAGCCGGAACAGCCGCAGACAATGGAGCAGATGATCAGGATGGCCATGCTGAGAGGCGGCCACAGCGTGGTGTCCTGCGTGGCGAAACCTGTGGTGGTGGATATTGAGGCCACCTGGAAAGCGGCATCCCTGAAGGCGGCGCCAAAGGAATGGTAGTTGCCGCTTATCATAAGATCGGCAGTAACAAGGACGATGGCAAGGACCACCAGGGACAGGAAAACCCGGATGGTTTCCGACTTCCAGATGTATTTGGGGCGCCCGCGCAGGAAGGCCAGGAAAAGTATGACGAAGTTGATGCCGGCGGCGATCATCGCCACGGTGAGTACCACCTCCGCTGCAGGATTGGCGTAGAAGGCAATGCTGGTGTTGCGCGTGCAGAATCCGCAGGTGCTGCAGGCCGACATTGCGTTGGTGAGGGAATCGAACCAGCTCATGCCGGTGAGCTTGAGGGCGCCGAAGGTGACGGCGGTGAGGGAGATGTAGGTGGCCAGCATGCGCCTGGCGAAACTGTTGCTGCGCTCCCCTGCGAAGGAATCCCTTGCCACGTTGGAAATCTCTGCCCCGGAGAGGGTGGACTTGTCGTACCTGTCCCGGATGAGCATGGAGAAGAGGGTGACGATGCCGATGCCGCCTACCCACGCCGTGGAAATGCGCCAGAGCTGCAGGCCCTTTGGCAGAGCTTCTATATCGTTAAGTATTGATGCGCCTGTGGTGGTAAAGCCTGAAACGCTCTCGAATAGGGCGTTAAGGAAGGTAAACTCTCCGCCGCTCAGGAAAAAAGGGAAAGTGCCAAAGAAGCAGGCCAGGACCCACGCCACAACAACGATGCAGTTGCCCTCACGGAAAGAGAGCGAATGGCTGTCACGCCTTACAAAAATGAGCGGGAATACACCCAGAATGCCGGTAATGAATGCAGAATATAGTAAAGGGAATCGGCTATCGTCCCCGGGAGTACAGCACGCCACTATACCTGAAATGGCCATCAGGACCGATACAAACAGCAATGAGATGCCCAGATACCATGTGATAATCTTCCAATTCATAGGTCAGGTTCATTTGATGGGGCAAAGATATTTGCCAAAAAGTCATTTATCAATACAATTATTTTTATCTTTGCATTGATAAAATCAATCAACATGACACTGCCGCAACTCAAATACATCGTCGCGATAGACCAATACGGGCATTTCGGCAAGGCTGCAGAGGCGTGCGGGCTCACTCAGTCCACGCTGAGCCTGATGGTAAAGAAAATGGAAGAGGAACTGGATGTACGCATCTTTGACCGTGACGCACACCCCGTTTCCGCCACGGAGATGGGGCGGAAGATTATCGACCAGGCAAAGGTGGTACTGTATAATGTGGAGCAGATTAAGGAGATGACAAGGTCGGAGAAGGAGACGCAGAGCGGGCCGCTCCGGATTGCACTTATTTCAACGGTTTCTCCTGTGCTTGTTCCTGGAGTCTACAAATACTTTGGCAACCGCCATCCATCCATTTCCCTGCAGATTGAGGAGATGCTCACAGGCACCATAAAGGATAAACTACGAAAAGCAGAGGTGGACATGGGCATCCTGACCGGTCCTGTAAATGACCCGGACCTATTGGAGATTCCCCTGTACCATGAGCGTTTCCTGGCCTATGTTTCCCCGGAGAACCCCGCTTATGCCCTGGAAAGCATAAGGAGAGAAAGCCTTGCCCAGCAACCTATATGGATTATACGCGACGGCATGCGGCAGCTGGTCCCGGGAGACCTCAAAGACAGGGAGTTTACTTATGAACGGTTCTTCGAAGGCGGCCGCGTGGGCATCCTCATCCAGGTTGTAAACGAGAATGGGGGCATCACAATCGTCCCGGAAACCCATGCCGGGTTTATACTTTACAGCCAGCAGCACTGCCTGAGGCCGATTATCGACCCCGTCCCCAGCCGAACCATCAGCCTCGCAATCAGAAACGACTATATACACCAGGCCAAGCTCAACGCCGTGGTGGATGCCGTAAAGAGCATAATCCCCGGCACCCTCCTGGAAGGAAACATCCGCCAAGGCCGGCTGAAGATTTAATGGGTTCAATCGGTTTTCGTGCTTCTTATTTGGATGAAAAATGATTATATTTGTGTGTTAAACCACTATTTAACATGAAACAGCGTCTTTTTGCCTTTATCGCCTTCATAGCACTCTCACTAAGTGCAAACGCACAGGCAGGCTCCGGAGCAGTTCTTGGTAAGGAGATTAAACTCTTCGATTTTACGCTTAATACCTATCGGTTAGAGGCCGGGTTTAATTTTGGGCAGGCTGCGTCATTTTCAGATTACGCGCGCTTTACTTTTGGCGCGAACGTGATGGTTGGAGGTGTATACCTGGATTTCCTGTCGGCCGATCCGCAGCACAAATACAGCCCCTTGAGCGATACCCAATGGAATGACACTAGGGCATTCTGTATCAACGCCGGGTATCAGATCCCGGTCCTCAGTTGGCTGCGCGTGATGCCTCTAGTGGGCTATGCCCAGACAAACGACGGAATCACGGATGCTTCGGAAACCATTTATGATTTCAGTGAAGACACCGGCCTCTCAACCTATCACCCGTACAAAGTTACTCAAGGAAGCCGGCAGCATTACTTCAACTACGGCGGAGGTCTGTCCATTCAGCCCTGCAAATGGTTTAGTATTAATCTCATAGGCACTCGGCACGCCATTTATGGCGGCATAGGTGTCAATCTCCTTTCAATTGCCCAGTCACTGTAATGAAGCGTCTCTTTATTCTTATAGCATTGCCATTGCTGTGGTCCTGCGCCAACATGGACTACGACATCGGCAATGGCATCGACAATGAATATACCCTGTTCTCGGATGAGGTGAGCGTGCCGGTTGCATCAGGTGAGGATGGAACACTGGTTGAGGTGAAGCGCTCCAACGAAGAGGCTTTCTATGGCTGTAATCAGGAATGATTTTTGCATTAACATTCTAAAATTCAACTGAGATGAAAACCATATTAAAATCCATGCTCACGCTGCTTCTGGCAGCAATTCCGGTCCTGTCTTCCGCACAGATTCTTCAAAAAGCTTCACAGAGGATTGAACTCGCCGTTGTTGAAACGGAAATGGGAGGAATCGAAACGGCTCAAATGGAAGTTTTCAAGATGCTCGATAGCGGCACTTACTGGCTTTCGGTAGGTCATCTGGGAGTCGGCACCGACCTTGTCCAGCTCAAGTTCGACCCTGTTTATGAACTGTTTATTCCGCTGGGCAACTCACTGGAAGAGGCTCTTGCTAAGATGAAGGAACTTAAGGCGTTCTACAAGAAGCCTCGCCTGTCCACCATGGAGGTCCAGGGCTGCCTTGCGGCTTTGTATCCCGGAGAGGAATTCGAAACCGTCACAATCACTTCAAGAAGGCTTCTGTCCAGCAAGATATTGTCGTTCAGCGTGCAGCGTGACGACTTTGTCCGTGCAACCTACATAATAAAGTCCGATTTCGGTTCCCTTCTGTTCAGCCTTAAGGCCTACAAGGCACTTCATCCGAAGGAGAAGTAGCGGCATTCCGATGAAACAGGTTCTGTTCATTCTCTCTGCCGTCCTGCTGATTAGCGCCTGCTGCGGTAAGCAGAAATCAGCCGTCAATCCGCTGGAGGACTCCAGCGACTTTGTAGTCATTACGGATGTGGTGCCGGATGTTATCCTGGAAATCAGATACTACGGCACTTACAACTTCGTGGGCACGCGCATTGACGGTTACAATGCCCCCACGGCGTGGCTCACACGCGAGGCGGCCGACAGCCTGAAGGCCGTAAGTGACGACGTGATGTCGCTCGGCTATCGACTCAAGATTTACGATGCATACCGTCCCCAGTGCGCCGTGGATCACTTCGTCCGCTGGGCCGCCGATGTGGCCGATACCACCATGCGTCGCTACTTCTATCCCGATGTGGACAAGAGCCGTCTTTTCGAGCTTGACTACATTTACGAGAAGTCCGGCCACACACGCGGTTCCACCGTTGATCTCACGCTTTTCGACATGACCACGGAAAAAGAGGTCGATATGGGCGGCACCTTCGACTGGTTCGGCGAGGAAAGCCATCCGGACTATACGGGCATCACAGCCGAGCAGTATGCCAACCGCATGATTCTGCGCGATGCCATGCTCCGCCACGGCTTCAAGCCCCTCGACAGCGAATGGTGGCACTTCACCCTCAAGAATGAGCCATATCCCGACACCTATTTCACATTCCCGGTCCAATAGTGAGAATGATATCCTACGAAAAAAGTGGATTCCAGACCCTTGTAATCCACATTTACACTATCTAAAGCCTAGCCCAGAATAGGAGAATCAGCCTTAATTATTAGGCGATTTTTTCACTTGGGGGTCACCAATACTTTTACACCATCTTGCAAAGATTTGCAGGGACGCGAGCTTTCAATTATCTTTGCAAAAAAGGCTTCGCTATGTCTGAGATTGAAAAAATACAGTTGTTTGAGCAAAAGAAGATACGAACCGCATGGGATGAAGAGAAGCAGGAATGGTTCTTTTCCATCGTCGATGTTTGCGGTGTGCTTACCGAGCAGCCTACTTCCGAGCGCGCAAGGAACTATTGGAAAGTATTGAAACACAGGATGATTAAGGAGGGAAGCGAACTGGTTACAAAATGTAACCGGTTGCGTTTGATAGCGGAGGATGGCAAACCTCGCTTTACCGATGTGGCGGATATGGCCCTGATGTTCCGCATCATAGAGTCCATCCCCTCCAAGAAAGCGGAGCCTATCAAAGTGTGGATGGCTGCCGTTGCTGCTGAACGCATCAACCAGGCCATTGATCCAGAACGTAGCATAGACCAGGCAATCGCAGACTACCGCCGCCTAGGATATTCCGAGGCGTGGATTACCCGCCGCATCAAGACTATCGAAATCCGCAAGGGTCTCACCGATGAATGGAAGCGGGGCGGCGTAACCAAAGAGATTGACTTCGCCTTACTTACAGACTTAATGTCAAAGACCTGGAGCGGCATGACCACCAGGGAATATAAGAGCTTCAAGGGGCTTACCAAAGAGAATCTTCGCGACAATATGACCAACATGGAACTGCTGCTGAACTCGTTGGCCGAAGAAGCCGCCACCCAGCTAAGCAAGGAGCGCAATCCTGAAGGCTTGAGTGAGAATGCCGGGGTCGCTAAAGAAGGCGCAGAGGTTGCCAAAAACGCCCGTGAAGACTTTGAGAAGCGCATCGGCCACAGTATCATCTCTCCGGAAAAAGCCATCGATCATATCCAATCTCCTGAAGAACTCCCGTTTACCAAACCGGAAGAGCAATAAACACCATTGCCGCCACCCCTTCACCTGAAGAGATGGCGGCAATGTCATTTTGAGCACAGCGAAGAATCTACCAGACCTTGCCGAGCCATTATTGTACGCCTATGTTTTCTGGAACAAAAACAGCCTCCGGTGTTCCCGGAACAGCACGGTCTTCGGTCCGGGAACGCTGAAGCCCTCCGGTGTTCCCGACGCGACACAAAAAGGCCCGCCGGATGGCAGGCCTTGTAGCCGCAAGTGGCGTCACATCGAACCTTTTTCTTGAAGATCTGGAAAGAATTTGGGAGCTCAAACAATGGATTCCAGACCCTTGTAATCCATTTTTTCACTATCTAAAAACGCAGCAAAAAGATGATAATCAACCTTAAATATTAGGCGACTATTTCACTTGGGGGACAACTTGATTTGTGGTTTAGATAATAATTACTACCTTTGTGTCGAGATAATAATCCGTGGTACGGATGAGGTAATTCGCTAAGTGCAAAGTCCCCGCCTCGAGCCTCACCGAAAGGTAAACATCCGCCACGTAGTCTTGGGGCAAAGTTAAAGGATGGCTTTAGGGCCATCCTTATTTTATATACAGGGGCGAGTACGCGCAAACGCGATAGAAGGCAGCCGCTCATCCACAAAATCGGCCTAAAACGTGGACGGAACGACATGGAGGCCCGACAGGGCCGAGGGCGGCATCAGCCGCCGTGCCGGGAGGGAGGAGCGATGCGACGACCGGGAGGCACCCGGGTTCTGCAAGCGAAGCGCAGCAGGTTCCGGCATTCCCCCTGCCAGGGGGATGTCGCGTCAGCGACAGGGGGTTGGACAAGATTCCACCAGGAGCGCAAAAACGAAAACGCCAGGCAAACTGCCTGGCGAATTTCGTAGCTCCTAGTGGAATCGAACCACTATTTAAGGTTTAGGAAACCTCCGTTCTATCCGTTGAACTAAGGAGCCGCGTTGAGCACAGAGATTTCTCGGCTGCGCTCGAAATGACAATAACGCTTATTCAGCGCTCTTGACGACGATCTGACGGCCTCTGTAGTAGCCGCACTCAGGGCAGACTCTGTGGTAGATCACAGCGGCGCCGCAGTTGGGGCAGGTGCTCAGAGTGGGAACGGGGGCCACGTCGTGAGTCCTTCTTTTGTCACGTCTCTGCTTGGAGACTCGGTGTTTAGGATGTGCCATTGTTGTATCTTGTTTTAATTACTTTCCGTCAAAAAGTCCTTTCAGCGAGGCAAACGGGGACGCGGACGCTGCTTCCTCTTCACTCGAGATGAAGCGCCCGGCCGAAGCCGCGCACTCACCTTCCGGGTGGACCTTCCTCATCGGAAGGGAGAGAAGCGCGTAGTCGTAGACCGTCTGGGAGAGGTCGAGCACTGCGCTCTCGCCCTCGAGGCAGACGATCTCGCGGCCGTCTTCGGTCGTCCCCGACGGGGAATCCCCGCCGTAGGAGCCCGACTTCACGCTCAGCCGCGCCTCGCAGCAGACCTTGAGCCTAACCGGCTCAAGGCACCTGTCGCACGGTACGGTCAGGAAACCGTCCAGCGAGAGGTCCACTCCGAGGTAGTCGCCCGACTTTTCAATGCCGGCCTCAACTTTGACACCGGCGTCGAGTACGTCCTCATTGCCAAAAGCTGAAAAGAACTCCTTCCCCGCAAAGAGGGTGAATCTGGTCCACCCCTTCGCTAAACCGTTCAAAGGAACCGTAAACTGCTCATTCATCCGGTAAAGGGTTGCAAAGGTAATAAAAAATTTTCTATTGTCAATCCTCGGAGTCGGATTTTCTCTTCCTGTCCAGAGGGTCGAGCATAATTTTCCTCATTCTCATAAAGTGAGGAGTGATTTCGACCATCTCGTCGTCCTGGATGTACTCGAGAGCTTCCTCAAGTGAGAACTTAACGGCCGGAGGGAGGATGATCTTCTCATCCGAGCCCGCAGCACGCACGTTGGTCAGCTTCTTGGTCTTGCAGATGTTGATGTTGAGGTCGCGGTCGCGGGTGTGCTCGCCGACCACCTGGCCGCCGTAGATCTCCTCGCCAGCCTCGACGAAGAAGCGGCCGCGGTCGAGAAGCTTGTTCATCGAATAGGCGATGGCCTCGCCGGTCTCGAGGGAGACCAGGGAGCCGTTGGTGCGCATCTCGATGTCGCCTTTATAGGGCTGGTAGTCCTTGAAGCGGTGGGCGACGACGGCCTCGCCCTGGGTCGCGGTAAGCAGGTTGCTGCGCAGACCCATGAGGCCGCGGGTCGGGATCTCGAACTCGAGCAGAGTGCGGTCGCCCCTCGGCTCCATGTGGACCAGGGCGCCCTTGCGGCGGGTCGATATCTCGATGGCAGCTCCGACGAACTGCTCGGGAACCTCGATGGAGAGCTCCTCGATAGGCTCGCAGCGGTGGCCGCCGATGGTCTTGTCGAGGACCTTGGGCTGCCCCACCTGGAGCTCGAAGCCTTCACGGCGCATCGTCTCGATGAGGACCGACAGGTGGAGCACACCACGGCCGTATACGACGAAGGAGTCGGCGTTGGGGCCGGGTTTGACGCGGAGAGCGAGGTTCTTCTCGAGCTCGCGGTCTAGGCGCTCCTTGATGTGACGCGAGGTCACATACTTGCCGTCCTTGCCGAAGAAAGGCGAATTGTTGATGGTGAAGAGCATGCTCATGGTCGGCTCGTCCACCGCGATCGGAGGGAGGGCCTCCGGATTCTCGAAGTCGGCGATGGTGTCGCCGATCTCGAATCCTTCGATGCCGACTACGGCGCAGATGTCGCCGCAGACAACCTCGTCGACCTGGGTCTTGCCGAGGCCGTCGAATACCATAAGCTGCTTGATCTTCGACTATTCGATAATGTCGTACCTCTTGCAGAGGCTCACCTGCATACCTGAGCGGAGCTTGCCGCGGGTAATACGGCCGACCGCGATGCGGCCGACATAGGGCGAGTACTCCAGAGAGGAAACGAGCATCTGCGGGGTTCCTTCGACAATCTCAGGGGCGGGAATCTCTTCAAGGATGGTGTCCAGAAGAGGGGTTATGTCGGTCGTGGGGTTGCGCCAGTCGAGGGACATCCATCCCTGCTTGGCCGATCCGAAGACCGTCTTGAAATCGAGCTGCTCCTCGTTGGCGTTGAGTGCGAACATAAGGTCGAAGACCTCTTCCTGCACCTCGTCGGGACGGCAGTTGAGTTTGTCGACCTTGTTGACCACCACTATCGGCTTCTTGCCGAGCTCGAGGGCCTTCTGCAGGACGAAACGCGTCTGGGGCATGCAACCCTCGAATGCGTCGACCAGAAGAAGGACACCGTCGGCCATATTGAGAACCCTCTCGACCTCGCCGCCGAAGTCGCTGTGGCCGGGAGTGTCGATGATGTTGATCTTGACACCCTTGTAGGTCACGGAGACGTTCTTGGCAAGGATGGTGATGCCGCGCTCGCGCTCGAGGTCGTTGTTGTCGAGGATGAGATTGCCGAGGTCTTCCGGGCGGCGCACCAGGTTGGCCTGATAGATCATCCTGTCGACCAGGGTGGTCTTACCATGGTCGACGTGGGCAATGATCGCTATATTTCTGATTTCCATATATGGGTGTTTTCTTCTCAAAAAAGGAGGCGGCTTTCCTTTTCAGGGCCTCCTCCTTTTACCGTGCGCGAGATCAGAGTCGAACTGACACGCCCTTGCGAGCACTACCTCCTGAGAGTAGCGCGTCTACCAATTCCGCCACTCGCGCTCATCGGGGGTTGCAAAGGTAAGAAAAATTTTTCTTTTTCAAAGAAGAATCTCCCTGTTTTGCTCATTTTCCCATACAGAAAAGTCTGAAACAAGCACATTTGCGGAGCACGAGACCTCCATGGAGATATCTTTCAAATCCTTATCCTTCCATGAATATCCCGCCCTGGAGAGAATCTCCCCGAGAGCGAAGGTCCTCATCCGGACTCCCCCGGAGTAAACGTCCATCATTAGAGAATTGTCCTTTTGGCGCGGCAGTATGAATTCCAGGAAGCCGTCCGTGCTATGATGGGGTACGCACTCGAAGGGCCCCTCGACCGGATTTCCGTCAAGGTCGAAGCCCGATATATCGCCACGGATCACGAAAGACACCGCCCCCCCGCCGGGGACGAGCCTCATCCGCACCCGGCAGTGGCTCTTGGACAGCACTGCGCTACGGCTTACGATCTCCCCGACAGCCTTGACAGGCCGCGACCAGAGAAAAACCGGAGGGCATTCGCTGCCATGCGGAATCACTATCCCCTTGCCCGGCGTGAAAGTCCCGCCGTCCCCGCTGGAGACGGTGGCATAGAGAAAGCCACGGGAGACCGCTCTCTCATACACTTTGCCGGCATCGAGGGTGTCGGCGAGCATCTCCTCGCCGCGGCTCAGATAGACGGAGAAAACCGCCGAAGAATCGGCCGTTTTCTCCGTCGAAATCATGAGCACGCAGGGACAGGAACTTCTGTCCTCCTTGATACATGATGATGCCAACAGTGCAAGTATGCTAAAAGACAAAGGTAAGAGCGAGCGTAACATCGTTGGGAAGCACAAAGAATCTGTTGCCGGACGCTTCGGTAATGCCGCAGACAGGGCATGAGTAGCGTTTATATATGTCGTATCCACCCCAGAGACCGACTCCGAAGTCCAGATTGACATGGGGAGCAAGCATATAGGTGTAGCCGGCCGACACACCGGCTCCGAAACGGTCCCCTTCCTCGGTGGCGTCTTTGAGAAGGCCGCCCCAGTTGTATTCCTGGTACTGGACCTTGCCGCTCACCCACCAGCCGGAATACACATACCAGGGCCAGTAGCGCATCCCGAGGGAATAGGCCTGCTGACGGGAGGCTATCGGATCGCCGTTGCTTTTTTTGAAATGGAAAGGGTTATAGCGGGCAGATGCGCTGAGAGTCCAGTGACGGGCCACTGCCACAGAGCCTTCCAGATTGAGTGTCAGCATGTTGACATAGCCGAGGACATTGGTGGACAGGCTCCCCTTCTGGGCTCCTGCTCCATGGCAGAGAAGGAGCAGGAGCGGAAGCAGAACAAACTTTTTCATGGCCTAGCGGTATCTTTCGAAGACCTGCTCGATGAGGGCCTGACGGTCTGGATACAAGGTCAGAAGGGACGCTTTCAGAGAGTCCTTTGACACCGCCTCGCTCGTCAGGGCGGCATAGATCTCCGAGCAGGAGAAGCCTCTTTCATAGAGATAACGGAATATCTGTGGATAGAACCACCAGGATGTCCCGAAATCGGGCATGGAGCCGCCGTAGCGATCCTTGAACATCTTGCTTTCGAGGAAGTAAGCCCACATCTCCCCTACCTCGCAATAGCCGGCGTTCTTATCGGTGCCGGATCCGTAATTATCCGTCCCGGAGCTTATCGCGGAGGTGAGGATGTACCAGATGTATTTCTCCCAATAGCTGTTGCCGACCTTCGAATAATGAGATGCATGGGCCAGCTCGTGGATGGTGGTGCCGTAGATGTCGGCGAACGACTCTTTCTCCTTGGTTCCGATAATGATATCCGGCAGGAAACATTTGATAAGACTGCCGTAGCCTTTGAGATAGGTGTTCACCAGCCCGTTCTCGACGACGGCGCCGTGGTGAAGCATGGCGGCACAACTCTGGCCGAGGGACTTGAATATCCAGATACGCGTGTTCTTGGGAGGGGTCTTGATATTGAGGTCATCCTCCTCGCAACGGCTGAAGAAATCGTAGGCGGCGTTGTTGACGGCGCAGCGGCGGAAGACCTTGTCCTCCGAGGTTCCCGTGATGGTGACGCTCATTCCGGAGGGTTCGCCCTTGCCGAGAGTCGAGACGGAGGCCGGTACAAGGATAAGGTTGAAGCCTATGGAGAAATTCATGGTATTTTTGAAAACAAGTCTGTAGCGCGGTTTGGCGGAGAATTTCGTTTTCATCTGGTAGTAGCCGTCACGGTCGGTATAGGAGTGGGCGAATTTCACGAAACTGTTGCACGAGACCCTCACACCGGAGACGCCGACAGGTTTGCCCCCGGCAAAATCGGGATCGACCATCGTGATGCGGCCGGAGGGGGCTACGGCCGTTGCTTTTGTCTCAGGACATATCATATCCTCATTACCAGTAAGGATATAAGCCTCCCTTTCAACGGCATCCCAGTCGATCCCGTCGCTGCGGGTAACCATGTCGTTCTCGGCTATGTAGCATTCGTCCAGAAGTTCATATGGTATCCCTTCGGGAAATGTAAAATCGTGGGCTACCACGGCATATTGCCAGGTTATGTCCTCATCATCTATGGAAGGATCGTGATACCAGTCCCCTTCCACCGCGATGCGGTAGTCAAGGGGATGGTCCGTAAGATGGACTCCAAGGGCGAGAAGGGTCTCGACCTGCTCGTCGGAGGTCGGCAGGAAGCGGACATAAAGGTCCGTTGGAGTAAGATCCTCCCGACCGGCCTTGGTCGGATAGAGCTTCTCCAGGGCCTTCGTAATGTTCTGGATGGCATAGGGATCCTCCAGTTTTTCACCCAGCACGATCTGCTCATGCGTAAGGCTCGGATCGGGGTAGCTTCCGGACTGGAATCCGGGAGCGGAGACATGCTCCTTGTTGCAGGAGCAGAGCGCTGACAAAAGCAGCGCGGAAGCGAAAATTGACTTTCTCATAGCTTTTGCATTTTGTTTTCCGCAAAAGTAGAGAAGCCGATCCGTGTAAATAAATGAACAAACGCTTACTTTAAAAAGCCGCCCCAGAGGCATCCCCAGGGCGGCTTTTTAAACGTTTAATCGAAAAAAACGCATTAAAAGTAGACGATGGTCTTCTTCTCGATGGCGGAGAGGAGCTGGTTGGCGAGGCGGCTGACGCCGAAACGGAAGAGCCCCTTGCCGAGCCACTCGCGACCGAGGATGGTCGAGACGATGGAGTAGTAGCAGACAGCGTCCATTGCGGAAGAGATACCGCCGGCGGCCTTGAAGCCGACCTTGCGGCCAGTCTTCTCATAGAATTTCTTGATGCACTCGCACATCACGTAGGCGGCGGAAGGGGTCGCGTTGACCTCGACCTTGCCGGTGGATGTCTTGATAAAATCGGCGCCTGCCTCCATTGCAAGGAAGGAAGCGGCAGCGATCTTCTCGGAGGTGACCAGGATACCGGTCTCGAGGATGACCTTGAGGATCACGGGACGGCCGAGAGCTTCGGAAGTCTCATCGATGCACTTGCGGATGAGGACGATTTCGGAAGAAGCCTTGTCGAACTCACCGGGGAGGAAGCTGTTGAGGGCAAGGACGATGTCGATCTCCTCTGCGCCGGCTTCGATGGCCTTCTTCACCTCGAGGACTTTGACCTCGGGGAAACTCTGGGAGGTCGGGAAGCAGCCGGCCACAGTCGTGATGTGGACGTCGGGGAAATGGCGGCGGGCCTTGACGGTCGCTGCGAAGTTGGGATAGACGCAGATTGAAGCCGGAAGCGGGTAGTCCGGGTAATCCACCTTGAAGGCGTTGACCTTGCCGACGAGCTTTTCGACAGATTTTTCGGTGTCGGTCGTGGAAAGGGTCGTGAGATCCATCATCGAGAAGCAGTCCTTGAGGACCTCGTCGGAGACGACTTTGTCGAGATTGGAGGCAATCATGTCAAGCTGCCTTCCCATAGCTTCCCTGTCGGGAGCATAGCCATACTTTGCTAATATTTCAGTCATATTATAAGATATTTGTTTTCAGGCACTTATCTTAATATTGTACCCCTCGTCGACAAGAGGCTTCACAAGGGCCTCCATCTCAGATGCCGTGAAGGGGACTATACCCTTCATCGGGGTCTCGCGGGCGACGGTGTAGACCATCGTCTCGCGGGGGTGAAGCCGGCGGACTATGTCCATCCAGCCGGAAAGGTTAGGCTCGGCACTCGTCTCGAACTGAGGGCTCCGGAGAAACATCGTCTGGAGGATGAAATCTCCGCCGAACTTCTCCAGGTCGGCCACAATGTCGGCCACGTGATACTCCCCTGCGGGAGAATTGACGGCCGCGGCGCCCTCGTCTGTCGCAGCATCAATCTTGAGGATGGGGTTGTCCACTTTCCTGAGAGCCTCGAATACATCCTTCCGCCAGACCTTGGTCGCGTTGGAAAGGACGGAGACCTTCGCGGAAGGGAAGAATTCATCCCTCAAAGCCAGAGTGCCGTCGACGATCGCCGCAAACTCGGGGTGGAGAGTGGGCTCTCCGTCGCCCGAAAAGGTGATCGAGTCGATCGCCGTCCCGGCAGCCGCACAATCGGACAATTTGACGCGCAGTTTTTCCAGCACTTCGGCGGCAGAAGGGAGCCTGCGGTCCTCACGACCGTCGCGGTTCCACCCGCACTCACAATAGATGCAGTCAAAATTACATAATTTTCCTTTTTCCGGCAAGAGGTTTATTCCCAAAGACCTCCCGAGCCGCCGGGAAAAGATGGGACCGAACACGGTCTCCTCTCTCATCATACCAGCCTCCTTGACGCGCTGGCGTCTGTAAGGCGGCCGTCCTGAGACAGGCCGTCGATGAGGACGATGCCGGGGCGCTTGCCCGGCTCGATGCTTCCGAGGATGGTCCTCTTGTCGAGGAATTCCGCGCCGTTGCGGCATGCCCAGATCAGCATCTCCCCAAGAGGGACATCGCTGAAGTTCTCCTGCAGACACAGAAGTTCGGACACCATGTCGAGACTGTCGTTGCTGGAAAGAGAATCGGTGCCGACGCATATCGGAATGCCGCTTTCTCTCATCAGTCCGATCGGAGGAAGGGCATTGTGGATGAACATGTTGGACCTCGGGCAGATAGCTATGAAAGGATGGGCCAGGATACGGCGGGCTATGGAGACCCCGTACTCGTTGAGACACACTTCATGGACCAGCAGGACGTTGCCGTCGACAGGAGTCTCCAGGGCTGCGAGAAGACGGCCAAGGAAATATTTCAGGGAGATCTCTCCGGTCACCGGAGGGGTGCTCATGCCGGCGGCCTTGCGGTTTTCCCACATGGGGCCGCTCCCGCTGATAAGCATTTCCTCTTCTTCCGGAGATTCTTCGCTATGGAACGAAAGGAAACCCGATTTGAGCCCATCGATGCTTGCCGCGGTAAGGAGCTCGGGGCTCATGGTGTAGCAGGCATGAGGAGTCGGTGCCGCATCAAGATCGAATGACTTTGCCTTGGCATTGAGCGCACGTACGTCCGCTATAATGGCAGGGCAATCCTCCGGCTCGGTGCCAAACACCTCGAGGAAGGTCCTCGTGTAGATCGGATGACCCGACTTTATGGCGAAGGAATCGTCGCAGTTGCTGATGTCGGCCATCGCAGAGACTCCGGCATCCCACATCTTATTCATCTGCTCCCGGATCGCAGCGATCTTGCGCTCACGGGTGGTGGTGTCGCGAAGGGCGTTGATCTGGTCGATGAATCCAGCCATGCCGCTCCCCTTGCGGAACATCCCCTTGAGATAGGACAGCTCCACGTGGCAGTGGGCGTTGACAAAACCGGGGACAAGGGCCCCGTCGTACCATTCTTCCTCAAGGGAAGGCTCCTCTGAAACGCCTGTACGGATGACGGAACCGTCTATATCGAGTTCGACGAATCCGTTGACGATCGGCTCCGGAGAGGTCAGGGTGTAGAGATATTTCGCCGCAAGCCTTCTCATTTCTTGATTTCAGTAAATTTAGGATTGTTCATACGGCGCTCCCTGATGATGGCGGACGTGTCCTTAATCCTAACCGGATTCGCCTTCACGGAATCCTCCTTCGGCAGATCGATCTTCAATGAATCGACCTTCAGCGAGTCGACCTTCAGTGAATCGACTTTCAGCGAATCAATCAAGGTCGAATCGACGGCCACGGTGTCAATGGTAAATGCAGGACCGTGATAGACGGTGTCGGAGCGGTTGACGAAGAAAACCTCGAAATAAGAATCCACCTGCACCTTGAAGCCGCCTTTCCAGACCGAATCGGGAGAGAACTTGCTCATCATCTCCGCACGGCGCTTTCCGATCTCGAGAAGGCGCTCGTCCCTTAGCCTGATGGCCTCTTCCTTGCGGCGGAGAGAGGTCCCTTTTTCATCCAGAAGATCGCCGGCTTTTTTCAGCATCCTCGCATAGCGCTCGGTGTCGGTCATGTAGTGCTCGACGCTCTTGAGGTAGTCGTCGGTGGTGTAGCCGTAGGACTCGAAGATGGCCTCATAGACAAGCGAGGTGTCGATTTGCCTGCGCTTGTCGGGGTTGTCCTTTATCCATTCATCGGCGAGGAACATATCCGCATATATCTTGACAAACGTCCTGCGCGGGATGACCTTCGCCCTCGTACACGAGAATAAAGTCATCACCACCACGAGGGCGGCAAGGATTATATGCAGACTGCGCTTCATTATCTGAGCACGGCTCCGAATTCACGCTGGAAAGCAGCAAGAATCCTGCCCATCGCGCCCTCGACATCTGCGTCGGTGAGGGTACGCTCGGGATCCTGAAGGATGAAGTTGATGGCGTACTGCTTCTTGCCGGCGGGAATCTTGTCGCCACGGTAGACGTCGAAGAGCGAGACCTCGCGGACGAGTTTCTTCGCGCTGCGGAGTGCGCTCTTGCGAAGGTCGGCATAGCTCACGCTCTCGTCCAGGAGGAGAGCAAGGTCGCGGCTGACCTCGGGGAAGCGCGGAAGCGGCTTGAAGCTGAACTTGTCCCTCTTGATGAGGGTAAACAGCACAGGCCATGAAATCTCAGCCGCGCACACGCTCTGGCGGATGCCGAACTTCTTGGCGAGGGCCGGATTGATGACGCCGAAGGTCGCAAGAAGTTGGCCCTGACCGGGGAGAGTGTAGGTGACGCCCTCGGAGAAGATGTCCGAAGGGGCGGCGTCTGTCTCCATCATGGAGGCGTCGATGCGGTAGCGCTTCAAAAGAAGGTCCACATAGCCCTTAAGCTGGAAGAAATCGCTCTTCTCCTGACCCTTTCGCCACTCCTTGGGGGAAGCGCCGGTCATGAGGATGGAGTAGTTCTGGTGCTCCTCGTAGCCTTCAAGGGTCCTGCCGTCCTTTTCAGGAAGTCTCCTGTAGACGGAGCCGAATTCGAAAATTCGAAGGTAAGGGATCTGACGGTTGAGATTGTAGGCGATGACCTCAAGGCCGCTCAGAAGAAGCGTCTGGCGCATCACGTTGAGATCCGAGCTGAGCGGGTTGACAAGGCGGGCGCAGGCCTCTGCGGGGAAGGTCTTGAGGGAAGTGTAATATTCTTCCTTCGTCAGCGAGTTGTTCATCACCTCGTTGAAGCCGTTGGCCGCAAGGAAATTGGAAATATTGTTGCGGACGGCCTCAGGCTCGGGGGTCGCACTCGGATTGACCGAGATCCTCATGGAGACGGGAAGCTCTATGTTGTTGTAGCCGTAGACACGGAGTATCTCCTCGACGACGTCGCACTCGCGGGTCACGTCGACCATGTAGGTCGGGGCGGCTATGACGAAGTCGCCGTCCTTGCCGGAGACGAACTCATACTGCAGGGCTTTGAGGATCTTTTCGATGGTCTCGTGGCCTATCTTCTTGCCGATGAAGGCCTCGATGCGGTCGAAATTGACGGGGATAAGCGCCTTCTCGACAGGACGGGACACGACCTCGACCATATTGCCGCAGATCTTTCCGCCGGCGGTCTCGAGGATAAGGGCTGCTGCCCTTCTTGCGGCGTAGAATGCCATCGCCGGGTCTGCTCCCCTCTCGTAGCGGAAGGACGCGTCGGTCTGGAGGACCTGGGTCTTGGAGGTCTTTCGGATCGAGCCGGGATCGAAGTAGGCGCCCTCGATGAAGACATTGACGGTCTCCTCTGTCACGCCTGAATCGTTGCCGCCGAAAACGCCCGCGATGCACATCGCCCTGTCGGCGTCCGCTATGACCACGTCGTTCGCATGGAGGGTGCGGTCGGCGCCGTCAAGGGTGATGATGTGCTCCCCTTCCGCGGCGCGCCTCACGATGACCTTGCCGCCACCGATCTTGTCGGCGTCGAAGGTGTGGAGTGGCTGGCCAAGCTCGAAGAGGATAAAATTGGAGATGTCGACGACGTTGTTGATGGGGTTATGTCCTATGGAAAGGAGCTTTTTCTGGAGCCACTCGGGTGAAGGGCCGACCTTGACGCCACGGACGGTGATGCCGGAATACAGAGGGGCGCCCTCGCCGTCGAGAACCTCGACGGGGATGGCCTTGCCCTCGCCGGAGATCTTCTCCGGGGCTTCCGGACGCACAAGGGCGCAAGGGATGTCCCTGGCCACAAGATAAGCGTAGAGGTCGCGGGCGACACCCCAGTGGGAGGCCGCATCCACGCGGTTGGCCGTGATTTCGTACTCGATGACGGCTTCGGTCTTGAGGCCGAGGAATTCCTTAGCAGGAGTGCCGGGAACGGCATCCTCCGGGAGGACCATAATCCCATCATGGGAGGCTCCGATGCCGAGCTCATCCTCAGCGCATATCATACCGAAAGACTCGACACCGCGGATCTTGGATTTCTTGATCTTGAAGTCGCCGGGGAGGACGGTCCCTATCCTCGCGAAAAGGACTTTCTGCCCTGCCGCGACATTTGGAGCGCCACAGACGACCTGGACGGGCTCTGCAGAACCGTCGTCGACCGTCGTAATGTGGAGGTGATCCGAATCGGGGTGCATTTCACAGGTCAGCACCCTTGCCACGACGACGCCTTCAAGGCCGCCGGGAATCTCCTCCTGCTCCTCCACGGAATCCACTTCAATACCTATCGAAGTCATCGCATCCGCAATCTCCTGCGGAGTGAGCTCACACTTCAGATAATCCTTTAACCAACTGTAAGATACTTTCATATCAAAAATTATTTCACAATATCCTCACTTCTGAACAGGGACGCGACAAACTCCTTGCGGTCGAAAACCTTCAGGTCGTCAATCCCTTCTCCAATCCCTAAAAACTTGACCGGGATGCGGAAGGTGTCCACGATGCCGGCCACGACGCCGCCCTTGGCGGAGCCGTCGAGCTTCGTAACGGCGAGAGCCGTCACCGACGTGGCCTTCGAGAACTCCTTGGCCTGCGAGAACGCGTTCTGGCCGGTTGACCCGTCGAGCACGAGAAGAACCTCGTGGGGGGCGTCCGGAACGACCTTGGCGATGACCGTGCGAATCTTCGACAGCTCGTTCATGAGGTCGATGCGGTTGTGGAGACGGCCGGCAGTGTCGATGATCACTGCATCGGCGCCTCTGGAGACCGCAGCCTTGACTGAGTCGAAGGCGACGGACGCGGGATCGGCTCCCATGTCCTGCTTCACGATGTCGACACCAGCCCTCGCTGCCCACACGGTCAGCTGCTCGACGGCAGCGGCGCGGAAGGTGTCGGCAGCGCCGACGATGACCTTCTTGCCCTGGGCGACGAGCATCGAGGCAAGCTTGCCGATGGTCGTAGTCTTGCCGACGCCGTTGACGCCGACAACGAGTATGACATAGGGCTTCTTGGAGAAATCGAAGGGCACGACGGCCTCGCTCTCGTCGACCTTGAGGAGTTTTCCTATCTCGTCGCGAAGGATATCGACGAGCTCTTCCATAGACATATACTTGTCGCGGGAGACACGGTCTTCGAGGTTGTCGATGAGTTTGAGGGTCGTCTCGACACCCATATCGGAGGCGATGAGAGCCTCTTCAATGGCGTCGAGCACGTCGTCGTCGACCTTGGACTTACCCACAATAGCCCTCGAGAGCCTTTTGAAGAAGCCCTCGTTGGTCTTTTGCATCCCTTTGTCAAAAATTCCCATATCAGGCAAATATAAGCAAAATTTACCTTCTGGCGACGATGAGGGAGGAGTTTTTATTGTAGCCGATGGAGAATTTCAGGGGTTTTATCCCGGGCTCGGCGTATTTTTTCACCAGGTCCTTCTGATACACGTCAGGGCCGAAGGCCTTGAGTGGATGGACATAAGCGCCATAGAGGTCGACTTTCCACACGGCAGGATCGAAGAAACGGTAAGGAATGCCGGAATCATCCTGCACGACTGCGAACGAATGGGCGAGAATACCGTCCCTGACCTTTGAATACTGATTCTCGTGGAGGCAGTAGGAGCAGGACTTCACGAACGAAGCCGTGGTCGCAGGATTGAGGCCGTCCATGAGGGCGACGAAATCAGGCTCCAGATGCTTGTCCTTGAGGTTGGTGGAGATGTAGAACAGGGTCTTCCCCTTAGGGTCGCCCTCCTTGAAATAGGAAATCTCAGCCTTCGGACCGTCGGCCTTGATGGAGGAGATCGAATATCCCATACGGACCATAAGGACCGAAATCATCGGCACAGTACCGTCCACCGCATCCTCACTGAGGTCATCCTTCATCGACTTCGTGATGAAGTAGCTCTTACGAAGGTGAGTGCCGAGCGCACGGCGGTAGATGCTGAAGTTCTCCGGAGTGAGGTCCTTGTCGGCGATGGGCCTTCCTGCCGGCTCGAGGCCGAAGAGATACAGAGTGTCGGCCGAAGGGAAGAACGATGCCACATAGGAGAAATCAGGGCCGCCGAAGGTGTAGAAGACGGTCTTCGCCTTTGCGTCGATGTCGGCGAGGTCGCTCTGCCTGAGAGCCTCCACCTCGTCGAGGGCCTTGCGGCACTGCTTCCAGAGATCGTCAAGAGCTGCGTTGTGGGACTTCCAGGAAGCGCCCGAGCACACGGATGCTCTGGGGCTGTCCTCCGGGACAGGCATGCCGGCCATGATCCTGGCACACTCGGTCAGTGCCGTGTCGGCGACGGGGGCCACGACGACCTCCTCAACGACAGCGACGCTGTCGACGGATTCGCTCACCTGTTTTGACGCTCTGCGTCCGCCGCATGATACCATCACGAAGACAGCAAGGATGAGAAGAAGGGCTTTTTTCATTTATGTGAAAGTTTTTTATTGACGAGATATACTGCCGTTCCTAAAAGAAGGGTTCCGGCGCTCATTATCGTTGTCCACATGGCGGCCTGCTCACCCGTGACGAAGGTCTTGATGAAATCCTCCCTGATGAGGTAGACCACCGAGAAAAGTATCGGGACCATGAAGAGTATAGGGACGACGGGATAGCCGACCGTGCGGTAGCCCTGCTTCGGGCGGCCGCGGCGCTTTCTCAGGATGAATATTCCGAAGACCGTCATGAGGGCGCACATGCTGAGAAGGATGCCGGCATATTTGGTCACGAGCTCGAATGTCCCGGTGAGGATCATCGCGAGGGCGAGTCCGTACTGGAAAATCAGCGAGTTGAGAGGGACGCCTTTCTTTGTCCTGCCGGAAAGGAAGCGCAGGATACGGTAATCCTTACCCATGGCCTCCGAGACCCTCGGCCCGATAAACACCATCGAGCTGATGCTGGAAAGCAGCAGGAAAGCTATTGTCCCGCCCATGAGCGCACCAGCCTTCGGTCCCATCATCCTGACCGCCGAGATAAGGCCTATCTCAACCTCCCCCTGCATCTCGGCAACGGGGGTCGAGCGCAGGAACACCACATTCAAAAGGATGTACATCACACTCACTACCAGCGTTGAGAGCAGCAGCGAGCGGGGCAGATTACGCCTTGCATCGGCAATCTCGCCGGAGATATAGGCGGATGCATTCCATCCGGAATATGCATAGTAGACCCAGATGATGGCTACCGCAAAACCTGAGTTGAACACCATCGACGGAGAAAATGAAGCCACCGACGGAGCAAAACTCTGCGGCTCATACGGAAGCGTGAATCCAAGGATGATGAACGCAACGATAACGACCACCTTGAGGCCGGTGAGCACGTTCTGGAGTATGCCGCTGGTCCTTAAGGTAAAGCAGTGCATGAGGGTTATTACCGTCAGCACCGCGGAAGCGACCAGCTTAGGATTGACCTGCGGGAACAGCGGTTCGAAATACGAAGAGAACGCTATGCTCGCCAGGGCGATAGGCCCGGCGAATCCGACTATCAGCGATATCCAGCCGGCAAGGAAGCCGGCATAGGGGCCGTAGATGGCATTCATGTAGTGGTACTCCCCGCCCGAGCCGGGGAGGGTCGCACCGATCTCGCCGTAGACGAGAGAGCCGCTGAGGGCTATGATGCCACCTACCAGCCAGAGTATGATTATCGCGATGAAATTCTCAGTCGTGAGCAGCTGGAAGCCGAGGGAGGTGAACACCCCCGTCCCGACCATGTTGGCTACGACGAACGCCGAAGCGGTCCATAATGAGAATTTACCCTTGTCGGAAACCATACTCCTAATTATTCAAAAAAGCAGTCCCGAGTTAGAGACTGCTTTTAAAACTCATGTAAAGGAGACTTATTTCTTTGCGAAGAAATCCTTCTCCTTGCCGTCCTCGATGAGCTGCTCTACGAAGACGTAGGCACCTGTCTTGGGAGACTTGTCCATACGGATGCACTTAACCATGCGCTTTGCACCGGCCTTGGCATCAAAGGTTGCAACTGCTTTCTTTGCCATAGTCTATTCTCCTTTAATTATTTGATCTCACGATGAACGGTGACCCTCTTAAGATAGGGATTGTACTTCTTGCGCTCGAGACGCTCGGTAGTATTCTTCCTGTTCTTGGTGGTGATGTAGCGGGACATTCCGGGAACGCCGCTTTCTTTCTGCTCGGTGCATTCGAGGATGACCTGCACCCTGTTTCCTTTAGCTTTCTTTGCCATAACTTACAAGTTTAAACAAGGTTAACGTATCCTTTCTTCTGAGCATCCTTGATGGCGGCGTCGAGGCCGACCTTCTCAATGATCCTCATACCCTTGCAGGTGACCTTGAGGGTGATGAACCTCTGCTCGCTCTCGGACCAGAACCTCTTGGTCTTGAGGTTGAGGTCGAAGTGACGCTTTGTGCGGAGTTTGGAGTGGGCGACGTTGTTGCCGACCATCCTCTTCCTTCCGGTTATTTGACAAACCTTTGACATAATATTTTTTCTCTATTTGATTCTAAACGGTTTATGGGGGTGCAAATATCGTTTAAAAATTGCTTAATTGCAAGAAAACTACACAATTTTAAAGAATCTGCGCCATCTGATATTTGACGGGAACCGACGGTTCCTGTCGGTAGAGAGCCATATGATGGACGGACGGCCGACTATGTGGTCCTCCGGAACGAAGCCCCAGTACCTGGAGTCGAGGGAGTTGTGGCGGTTGTCGCCCATCATGAAGTAGTAGTCCTGTTTGAAAGTGTAGGTGGCAGCTTCCTCTCCGTTAATGATAATCCCGCCTTCCGGAGTCGTCTCCAGGGTGTTGTGCTCGTAGTCGCGGATGATCCTCTCATAGAAGGGAAGGGTCTCTGCGTTCAGCTCAACCGTCGCTCCCTTTTCAGGGATCCAGATCGGACCGTAGTTATCGCGGGTCCAGAGGGTCTGGGTGAAGGGGAACAGCGAAAGGAAGGTGTCGGGAGCATCGGGCGGGTAGACGTCCAGGGCCGGGAATATCTCCACGACAGAGGAAAGGGCCTTGACCTTTTCCAGCATCTCGGAGGTAAGCGGCATCCTGGGGTAGCCCGGAAGCCTGGGGTCGAAGTAAAGCTCGCCGGTGTTGAGCCCGAGTTTCTCGAGGGTCCTGGGGTTGATCTTGTCGGTCGTGCGGACGATATAGGTCAGCTGCACGCCGGGGTAGACCTCCTGGGGCTCGGAACCGATCCAGACAAGTCCGTCACGGACGGAAAGCGTGTCGCCGGGAAGGGCGACGCAGCGCTTGACGTAGTGGTCAGTCTTGTCTGCGGGCCTGACGATAATGGGGCCGAAGTTGTCCACCGTGTACTTCCTGCCGGAATTGCGGACCCAGGCGTAGTAGTCCTCGGTCGGCGCTTTGGTGAGAACGGTGTCTCCGTTGGGGAAGTTGAAGACCACGCAGTCTCCCCTTCTGATGCTCCTGAACCCCTTGAGACGACGGTAGTCGTTCTTGATGAGGGTGGAGTAGGACTCGCAGCCGAAGGCTCGGTTGTGGGTGAAGGGAATCGTGAGCGGAGTCTCGGGGATCCTCGGACCGTAGGTGAGCTTGCTTACGAACAGGTGATCTCCCGTGTAGAGGGAGCTTTCCATCGAGGAGGAAGGAATCTTGAACGCCTGGAAGAAGAAAATATTGATGAAAGTGACCACCACGACGGCGAAAATAATCGCGTCGAGCCAGTCGAGCCACACGTTGTGCTTCTCACCCTCCTCGTACTCTTTTTTCCAAAAGAGCCACTTCACCTTCTTGGTGATGAAGAGGTCGAAGATGACGCCGAGGCCCAGCAGCCACCAATAGTTTCCCAGCCAGATGACCCAAAGGATATAGAGGACCGACCAGAAGCCGAACCTCACCCATTTGTTATGGACAAAATCCTTCCAGCCCACTTTCAAATGCTATTTTACAGAGTTGATGATGGCCTCGAAAGCCTGCGGGTTGTTCATCGCGAGGTCGGCGAGGACCTTACGGTTGAGACCGATGTTCTGCTTTGCGAGACGTCCCATAAACTGGGAGTAGGACAGGCCATACTGACGGGAAGCGGCGTTGATACGCTGAATCCAAAGAGCACGGAACTCTCTTTTCTTGGCCCTGCGGTCGCGATAGGCGTAGGTAAGACCTTTTTCGTAGGTGTTCTTCGCGACAGTCCAGACATTCTTCCTGGCGAGGAAGTTACCGCGAGTCCTGGAGAGGATCTTCTTGCGGCGCGCCCTTGAGGCGACTGAATTAACTGATCTAGGCATTTGTTTGAATTTTTTGGAGGCAGTGACCTTATCTTTTGACGGTGCTTCAGACTGCGTTCCAGTTAAACATTAAGTGGTTCTTAGAGGACGAGAAGTTCTTTTACTCTCTTGACGTCGACATCGGCAAGGATGGCGAAGTGGTCAAGATTTCTCTTCTGCTTCTTGGTCTTCTTGGTGAGGATGTGGCTGTGATAAGCGTGCTTCCTCTTGATCTTTCCCGATCCGGTAAGCGCGAAACGCTTTTTGGCACCGGAGTTGGTTTTAAGCTTTGCCATTGTTGAACAAAATTTTGATTGAACTATATATGTCCCGTCACGGGATCATTTCTTTTTGACCGGAGCAAGCATCATGGTCATGCGCTTGCCTTCAAGTACCGGCATATTCTCTGCCCTTCCGTACTCCTCGAGCTCCACCGCGAAACGGAGAAGCTGCTTCTCACCCTGCTCTGCGAACTGAATCGAACGTCCTCTGAAGAAAATCGTGGCCTTGACCTTGGATCCTTCCTGAAGGAAACCCTGAGCGTGACGGAGCTTGAACTGGAAGTCGTGCTCGTCGGTGTTGGGGCCGAAACGGATCTCCTTGATCACAACCTTGGAGGCATTCTGCTTCATCTCCTTCGCCTTCTTCCTCTGCTGGTATAGATACTTCTGGTAGTCGAGTATCTTGCATACGGGCGGCTCCGCCTTTGCGCTTATCTCCACGAGATCGAGCTCGAGAGCTTCAGCCATTGCGAGGGCCTTGGAGAGAGGGTAGATACCTTGCTCCGCGACATTCTCGCCGACGAGGCGGACTTCGGGGGCCGTGATCTCCCTGTTGGTGCGGAGCTCATTGTCGTCTTTCTGACGCTGAGCCATCGCATTCACTGCGGGACGCTGGGGGCGGGGACCCGAGAAGTGAGGTTTGTAGGGCATTAATCTTTTTTTTCGTTAAACATTTATTTTTGTCGCTTCTACGAGAGCTCTTCACGGATTATTCCACGAACAAACTCCACAAGGCCGTCGACGGTCATGGAACCTTCGTCCTTGCCGTCCTTCCTCACGGAAACGGTCGCTTCAGCGACTTCTTTTTCTCCGACGATGACAAGAAGCGGAATCCTCATGAGGGACACTTCGCGTATCCTCTTGCCGAGAGTTTCGTTTCTGTCGTCGACAGAAGCGCGAATATCGGAATTATTCAGCAAACTGCAAACTTTTTTTGCATAATCTGCATATTTTTCGCTGATCGGCAGCACTTTGACCTGGTCGGGCTGGAGCCAGAGAGGCAGATGGCCGGCCGTGTGCTCGAGGAGCACGGCGACGAATCTCTCGATGGATCCGAACGGAGCCCTGTGGATCATCACCGGGCGGTGACGGCCGCCGTCGGCGCCGATGTACTCGAGGTCGAAACGCTCGGGGAGGTTGTAGTCGACCTGGATCGTGCCGAGCTGCCAGCTGCGGCCGATCGCGTCCTTGACCATGAAATCGAGCTTGGGACCGTAGAATGCGGCCTCGCCGGTCTCGACGACGTAAGGGAGGCCCTTCTTCTTGGCAGCCTCGATGATGCCGTTTTCAGCCTTCTCCCAATTCTCATCGGTACCGATGTATTTCGTCGTGTTCTTGGGGTCGCGGAGAGAGACCTGGGCGGTGAACTTGTCGAATTTCAGAGTCCTGAAGACATAGAGGATGAGGTCGATGACTTTCTCGAACTCTTCCTGAAGCTGGTCGGGACGGCAGAAAAGGTGGGCGTCGTCCTGCGTGAAGCCACGGACACGGGTGAGACCGTGGAGCTCGCCGCTCTGCTCATAGCGGTAGACCGTGCCGAACTCTGCGAAGCGGAGCGGGAGGTCGCGGTAGGAGCGCGGGGCGCTGCGGTAGATCTCGCAGTGGTGGGGGCAGTTCATGGGTTTGAGCATGAACTCCTCGCCCTCCTGCGGGGTCGAGATCGGGCGGAAGGAATCCTTGCCGTACTTGGCGTAGTGGCCGGAAGTCACGTAGAGGTCCTTGCTGCCGATATGGGGAGTGACCACCGGGAGGTAGCCGATCTCACCCTGCTTCTTGCGAAGGAAATTCTCAAGGATGTTGCGCAGGACAGCGCCGCGGGGAAGCCACAGGGGAAGGCCTGCACCGACTCTCGGAGAGAAGGTGAAGAGTTCCATCTCCTTGCCGATCTTGCGGTGATCCCTCTTCTTGGCCTCTTCGAGGACTACGAGATATTCGTCGAGAAGAGACTTCTTGGGGAAGGTGATGCCATAGACACGGGTGAGCTGGTTGCGCTCCTGGTCGCCACGCCAGTAGGCGCCGGCGAGCGATGTGATCTTGACAGCCTTGATGACGTCGGTGTTTCTCAGGTGAGGACCGCGGCAGAGATCGGTGAATGCTCCGTTGGAGTAATATGTGATCGTGCCGTCCTCGAGCTCAGAGATGAGCTCGACCTTGTACTGATCGCCCTTGTCGGTGAAATGTTTGAGAGCGTCGGCCTTGGAGACCTCCTTGCGGATGAAATCCTCCTTGCCCCTGGCAAGCTCGAGCATCTTGTCCTCGATCTTTTTGAAATCAGCGTCAGAGACCTGCTGCCCGCCGAAATCTACGTCGTAGTAGAAACCGTTCTCGACGGCGGGGCCGATGCCGAACTTCACGCCGGGATAGAGGGCCTCGAGGGCCTCGGCGAGAAGGTGGGAAGAAGAGTGCCAGAACACTTTCTTTCCCTCCGGATCCTCCCATTTCAGAAGCCTCAGACAGACATCCTCGTTGATGGGCCTGGTCAGATCTATGACAGTCCCACTGGCATCCGGCCCGTCCTCGGGCTTTTTGACCTCGGCTGCAAGCACGTCGGCTGCGAGCCTCGGGCTGATGCTCTCTGCTATACCGTAAGCGGTAATTCCTTCTTCATAAGTCCTGACGCTTCCGTCCGGAAATTTCACGCTGATCATATCAAATTCTTCATTATGTGACAATCATGCAAAGATACGAAATATTTTCTATCTTTGTGCTCAAAGAAAAGTAGAATGAAAGACGAACTCACCAACGGAGCTGCTTGGAACGAGGCCGCAAAAGCAGGCCTGTATTTCGGCGCCATATCGTCGGCTTATGTCGGCATTTCCGAACTCCTCCAAATGATTGACGGAGCAGTGTTGCAAGGCTTCCTGAAGACCCTTTTCTGGGCCATTAAGTTTGCCCTCTGCATATGGCTTATGGTCTTCCTCATGAGAAACCTCGTGAAGAAGTACTCCGGCGTGACCAACGCCGACACCTTCCGCTTCGGAGCCCGCACGGCGCTTCTTTCGGCGGTCATCGTAGCATCAGTCTACGCCGTCATCCTGATTGTGATGCCCACAGACTCGATGAACGCCGCTTTTGACAGCGCGACCGCGCAGCTTGCCGGCCAGCTCGATTCCAACTCCCTGGCCATGCTCGACACCTTCAAGGAGAACATGCCCATTATCATCTTCTTCTCCGAGCTCATCTACTGCTTTACCTTCGGACTCATACTTTCCCTTATCGTCTCGAGAAGCATTCCTTCCCGCAACCCGTTCGCCGGCATCGAAGATGACGACAACGACACCCCCGATGAGCAGGACGCTGAAAACGAATAATTTATGAAAGACCTCACCATAATCGTCCCCTTCTTCAACGAAGCAGAGTCGCTTCCGGAACTCCACTCCTGGATCGTGTCCGTGATGGAGAAGGAGGGCTATGACTACGAAATAATCCTTGCCGACGACGGCAGCACCGACTCCTCCTGGGAAGTCGCCCGCGAGCTGGCTTCGAAGAATCCCCGCGTCCGCGGGATTTCCTTCCGCCGCAATTACGGCAAGTCGGCGGCCCTCTATGAGGGATTCGCCGCAGCCGAAGGCGAGATTGTCGTGACCATGGATGCCGACCTGCAGGACTCTCCGGAGGAGATTCCCGAGATGGTCCGCATGATCCGCGAGGACGGCTACGACATCGTTTCCGGATGGAAGCAGAAAAGGAAGGACAACGCTCTCACGAAGAACCTCCCGTCGAAGCTCTACAACTGGGCGGCCCGCAAGGTCACCGGCATCAAGCTCCACGATATGAACTGCGGCCTGAAGGCCTACAGGAGCGAGGTTGTCAAGAATATCGAGGTCTACGGCGAGATGCACCGCTACATCCCGTATCTCGCCAAGAACGCGGGCTTTACCAAGATCGGCGAAAAGCCCGTCCACCACGAAAAGCGCAAATACGGCAAGAGCAAATTCGGCTTCGAGCGCTTCTTCAACGGCATGCTCGACCTGCAATCGCTGTGGTTCCTTTCCACCTTTGGCAAGAAGCCTATGCACTTCTTCGGCACGGCCGGCATCCTGACCTTCCTTGTCGGCGGGATCCTCGCGATCTGGATCATAGTCGAGAAGCTCGTCCGTCAGGCCCAGGGACTTAAGTTCCGCGCCGTGACCGACCAGCCGCTGTTCTATCTGGCGCTTCTCGCGGTCATTATCGGCGTGCTTTTCTTCCTCGCAGGTTTCATCGGGGAGATGGTCGCCCGCAGCTCGTCCGAGCGCAACTCTTACAATGTAAAAGAAAGACTCTGAATATGTTCAGCAAAGAGACTTATATCGAAAGAAGGGCGGCCCTCGCCGCATCACTTCGTGAAAAGGGCGAGAACGGTCTCGTCCTTTTTGTAGGAAATGCAGAGGCATGCGCACAGCTCAAAGCCGAATGCTACAGGTTCCGTCAGGATTCGTCGTGGCTCTACTACTTCGGGCTCGACGAGCCGTATCTCGCGGCCACCATCGACCTTGAAAGCGGTGCCGAGACCCTCTTCGCCGATGATGTCGACGAAGACGACGTGATCTGGATCGGCCCTCAGCCCTCGGCCGCCGAAAGGGCGGCGCTTGCCGGGCTCAAGTCTTTCGCTCCGGCGCGTTCGCTCGACGCAGTCGTCGACAAAGCGCTTGCCGCCGGAAGGAAGGTCCTCTTCCTCCCCCCGTCTCGCAACTACAACATACTCAGGCTGATGGAGCTTCTCCATATCTCGAAAGAGGAGGCCTCCAAGGGCACCTTGAGCCTTATCGAAGAGGTCATCAAGATGCGTCTTGTCAAGACCGAAGAGGAGATAGCCCTTATCGACGCCGCATGCGATCTCGGCTACGAGATGCATTCTGTCGGCCGTGATCTTCTCCGCCCCGGAGTGGTGGAGGGCGACATCGTCGACCGCATGGATTTCATCGCGACCTCAAAGGGCTGGGGCGTGTCTTTCGCCACGATCTTCACCCAGCATGGCGAGATATTCCACAACCCTAGCCACGACAAGATCATCGAGCCCGGCCGCATGGTCGTCGTCGATGCCGGCGTCGAGGCCAAGACACACTACTGCTCGGATTTCACACGCACATATCCTTCAGGAGGCAAGTTCACCCCGAAACAGAAGGAGATCTACGAAATCGCCCTTGCAGCCCATGAGAAGGCCTTCTCGATGACTGCGCCCGGCATCGCCTACCGCGACGTCCACCTCGCAGCCGAGGCCGTCATTCTCAGTGGCCTCGCCTCTGTCGGCATCGTCAATGGCGACATTGACGAGATGGTCGCCGACGGAATCGGCGGCCTCTTCCTCCCCCACGGACTCGGCCACAACATGGGCCTCGACGTCCACGACATGGAGGATCTCGGCGAAGACTACGTCGGCTACGACCCCGACCAGAAGCGCGCACCGCGCCTCGGCCTCGGCAGTCTCCGCATGGCCCGCCGCCTCAAGCCCGGCAACGTCATCACCGACGAGCCCGGCGTCTATTTCAACGTCGGTCTCATCGAGAAATGGCGCCGTGAAGGCAAAGGCTCCGGCCGCATCAACTACGCCCTCCTCGAGAAGGAGTACTACGACTTCGGCGGCATCCGTATCGAGGACGACGTCCTCGTCACCCCCACCGCCGCCCGTCGCCTCGGCTCCCGTCGCCTCCCCGTCACCCCCTCCGAGATCGAGGATCTTATGTCCCGTTAATACGGGGGCACTACCCCCGAACCCCCGCGGCTCCATTGCTCCAGCACTTTGAAAGACTACCGTCTTCCACACAAGTGCCCGCACCGCCGGCCGTCTGATGACGGCTTATTAATCCTCTGAAATTAGAGCGTAGCGAAGTGGCGCAGCCACCGACGGCTTCTGCCGGAGAGCCCCTCTCCGAGGGAGGGGTTTGGGGTGGGGTAATCGGAAGACAG
>JAGCDT010000094.1 GCA_017651045.1 Bacteroidales bacterium
GCTGCTTGCAGCGTTGTGACCGCTGAAGCTCTGCGGTTGAGGCGCAGGACGCGAGCTAGAGTAGCTGCTCGTTGAGCGCGAAGCCGAGCTGCTGCCGCTGGAGCGCGAGTAAGAACTGCTGCTACTGCTGCTGGGGCGGGAGTAGTAGCTGCTTGTCGAACGTGAAGCGGAGCTGCTGGAGTGCGAGTATGAACTGCTGGGTCGTGAAGATGAATAGGATGAGTGCGATCCGCCGGAATGCGAAGAGTATGAAGAATGCGAGGAATGGGAGCCTGAAGTCCCTCTCGGCTGAGCGACGACCGCCACCGGGGCCATCACTGTGGCAACAGTCAGAAGTACCGTTGCAAGGAGGTTGTCAATATGTTTCATGGTTCCGAAATTTTAAAGTCCGCCTTAGGTATTGCATTTTCCATACCAAACAATAACCCCGCACAGAGGCGGGGCTTGAAATTCAGCTATTTGTAAGAAAAAATTACTAAAGCGCAGCGATCTTGGCCTCGAGGGCGCTGATGCGCGCTTCAGCCTCGGAATGGCCCTGGGACTGAGCCTGGCGGTAGTTGGCGAGGGCTTCGTTGTAGATTGAGAGCCTCATGTTGGCTACTTTCTGCTTGTTTTTCTTCCAGCTCACTTCAGGGGCGGAGTCGCCGATTTCTTCCAGCACCACACCGGCGTTGTAGATCATCTGGACCTGCTTGGCGACGAGCTTGTTGAGCTCTTCGTTCTTGGCCTCGATGTCGGCGGCCTGCTCGTTGATCTTTTCGGATTTAGCCTTGATGTCGGCGGCCTGGCTCTGGATAGTCTCGTCCTTCTGGGCGATTTCTTCCTTGAGGTTGGTGATCTCCGCTTCCTGGGCGGCTACGACTTCCTTGAGGTTCTTGATGGTCTTCTGGAGATAGGCGTTGGTCTTCTTTGCCTTTTCCTGAAGAGCGTCGAGGCTGTCGAGCTTCTCCTTTATGAATGTGATCTGCTCCTCGATGTCGCTGGCCTGGTCCATCTGGGCGGTCTGGTTCTCAACGCTCAGCTTGAGGGAGTTGGTCTTGCCGGAGACTTCCGCGAGGGAGTTGAGAATGTCGGAGAGCTCGTTGTTCTGCGCGGCATATTCCTCCTGAAGGCCAAGGTGATTGTCCTTAAGCTCCGTGTAATCGGCCATAAGTTCATCGTAGTTTTTCTTGGAAACCACGCAGCTTGTCAGCAGGACTGCTGCAGTAAGCGAGAGAATGATGATTTTTTTCATAATTGTTATTGTTTATCGATAATTATCTTGAACCACCGCCGAAGCCGCCGCCGGAGAAGCCGCCGCCACCACCAAAGGAGGTGCGGCCGCCGCCACCGCTGCTGGCCTTGGCATCAGCCTGTATTTTGGCGTCACTGGCTTTTTCGAAAGCCCTTCCGCTTATGTTGTTGGAGAAGTAGAGCAGGTTGGACATGTAGACGGTGTTGACACCGACGGTCTCATTGGAGAACTGCTCGAAGTCTTTCGGGTAGAGTTTCTTCATCGCGTCGGACACCTTGTCGGCGAGGCCGAACAGAAGGGCGAAGATGAGGTAATTCTTCCACAGGCCGACTTCGGGGACTTCCCTCTCGGCAACGAGAGTGAAATCGTTGAGGAAATTGCGGAACTCCACGACGCGACGGGCTTCTTCCTGGGAAGATCCGTTGGAGGAGCGAAAGTCGCTGATGGCATAGGCTCCGGCCGTGTCCACATTGTCTTTCCAGCTCAGGAACGGCTTGTAGTTGATCCTGGCCCATATCTCGAGCTCCTTATCCTCGAGGATGAGGTTGCTGCCGGAGGCCTTCCTGACCATGTCGAAGAGCTCGGACTCGCTGGAGTCAGGGAACTCCTTAGCCTCTTCCTCAACTATCTGGAGCGATATTTTCGTCTTGGATCCGGACTCGTCCTTGAGGGGTCTCAGACGGCCTTCCATTATCCATTTCAGCAGGAATGCTCCCACAAGGCCCTTTTCCGCTTTCGGGTGCGACATCGTACGGTAGCCGTGAGAAAGGATATAGAAGGCTGCCGGGATGCTGCCTCCGAAAGGAGCATCGCGGAAGTAGCCGTCGAATTTCGTCTCACCGAAGACCTCCTTTTTATATATACAGCCGGTAAGCTTAAGGAAGGCTTCGCGGATGGCCATGAAAATCGCGACCATGCCGCCAAGGAGGAAGCAAAGTACAACCAGGATACTCTCGCCATCGAGGCGGCCGAGCCAGGAGAGGCCGGAACCGGAAGAGTAGGAGCTGCCCTTGAAGGCCTTCTTCTGCATCTTCTTGAAATTGATGTTCCTGGAGACGCTGGGAGAGAAGAGTCCTTTCTCGAAGCGGACGAGAGCGATCATGCTCCCCTCGTACTTCATACGGCCGTCGGTCTCAAAGACGATAGTGTTTTCCTGGAGCCATGATTCACCTTCAAATCCGAATCCCCAGAACTTGACGTTGTCCTCGGTCCATTCTGCCCCGCCTGTCTTGTTGACAATATTGAGAAGGGCGTACTGGGGGGCGGCGACAAGACCGGGGTTGACGAACATGTAGTTGAAGGCGTCGCAGTCCTTCAGACTCTGGACAAGGCCTTCGACATGATAGGTGATGAGCCACTCGTGGGGACCATAACTTCCCTGGCCCCAGCATAGCTCCACTCCGTCGGAGCCCTTGTCGACTATGCCGCAACGGCCGGCTTTCTCTTCCAGGGAGCGGCTGGTGTTCCAGTTCCGGCCCTCGGAGATGTACTCCTCGTCGCCTTCGAAGACGTGGAGGTCGCTGACGGACATGTTCTTGAGATTGCCGATGGGGATGTACCACTCGGTCCCGCTCACGACGGTCGCGTCCCAGAGCTGGGTAATGTCGGCAGATCCGTCGGGGAAAAGTTCACAAAGGGTCTTTACAGAACGGATTTCCTGTGCTCCCAGGGAGAAACACAGGAAAAGGGCGACGGAAAGAACCGCCGCTTTTAGAAAACGATGCTGCATGGGTCCCTAAAAATCGGGGAAGTCTGTCTTGGAGACATCTTCGGCGAGGTACTCCTTCGGAGGGAAGCCGAGCATGCTGGCGACGATGGAGCCGGGGAACATGCGGGCCTGGTTGTTGAACCTCGTGACGGTGTCGTTGAAGGTCATCCTGGAGAGGCGGACGTTCTCTTCATAGCCCTTGATGTCGTCCATGGTCTTGATGAAGAGCTGGTTGGCCTTGAGGTCGGGGTACTGCTCGGCGACGGCGTTGACCTGGGCGGTGATGGCGCGCAGGTTCTGCTCGTTCTGCTGGATGTCGGCAACGGTCGGGGCCGGGCTGGAGACCATCTTTCGGCTTTCAATCACGCCTTTGAGGGTGTCGCTTTCGTGGGCGGAATACTCACGAGTGAGCTTGACGAGAGCCTTGATGGCGTCGAAACGGCTCATCTGCTGGACATTGATCTGGCGGAGAGCGTTTTTGGAGAGTTCGTCAGCCTTGACGAGCTTGTTCTGAACACTTATGCCCCAGAGAATCAGGACGATTACGAGGGCGACAACGATACCAATGATGATTGCTGACATAGCGTAGTCGATAATATTATTACCTACAAATATAATCATATTCCTTGAAAATTGCTATTTTTGTCTGGCATCGAATATGCAGGTCGCCCCCTCCGCTGCACAAAAAGGCAAGAAAAATGAAAAAGTTGATTTTACTCGTTGTGTCAATCCTTCTGGTGTCCGTTTCCGCTTTTGCGGAGGACCCGGCCAAGAAGGAAAAGAATGTGGTTCCCGTCGGTCTCGTCAACGAGGACGGCACCGTCAACTGGCTTCCCGGACAGCTTAAATACAAGTGCCCCAAAATAGCCGTCGACGGCTACAGGCTCCCCAAAGATCTCAGGCAGTCTCTCCTTTCCAATGTCAACGGAGAGGACCTCAATCCCAAGTGGGACAAGTACAACACTGAATTCTGGACCGGTGTCGGCCTTCTCTGCGGAGGCGTCACAGGCTCCACGATATGCTTCTGCTGGGGCGGCGTCTATTTTATGGCGGCCCTTGTGGGGACAATCTTCGTAGCGCCGTTCGGCGATGACGCGGTGAACGAGCTGTGGGCCAACATGAGCAAGGAAGCCCAGATTCCAGGCTATATCAGCATCGCGACATCTGCAATGACCATCACCGGCATCATCCTTATGAGCGTCGGCGACCGCGGACTGCGCAAGACGGTCAATTATTGCAATTCTGTCGGTGAACCTCAGCAGGCGTATTTTGATTTCGGGCCGACCGCTTCCGGAGGTACGGGCCTGACATTCAATTTCTAGTCATGAAAAGGTTGTTTCTGATTCTCTTTGCCGCGATTCTCCCCGTCGCCGCGTCCGCCGCGTCCGATGACGAGATTCTCGACAAGATAGAGAAGGCTAATGCGGCGCTTCCCGCAGCCCAGAGCCATTTCGACCATTCGCGCTTCATCAAGGCTTCCGGCAAGACCATCAATATGGAAGGAGCGATGTATTTCGTCCCGCCGGAGAAGCTTCGCATGCAGTACACAACTCCGGCGACGGACCTCATGATGATCAACGCCAACATCATGTATATCCGCCGTTCCAGCGATGTAGGCAACGTCTTCAACACCGACAAGAACCAGATGATGGCCGTCCTCCGCAACTCCCTGCTCTACAGCATCAGGGGCAAGATGCGCGACGTCGCCAAGGAGAACGACGGCTCTATCACCGTGACAGAGGAGGCGAAGAACTACGTCGTGTCGGTGTCTGCCAAGAAGAAGGCCCCGAGGGGATATTCCCGCATCACGGTGACCTTCCGCAAGAGCGACTGCCTGCCGGTGGTGATGGTGATGGAGGATTTCGGCGGCATGGTCAACACCTACACGATGTCCGACATCATCACCAAGAAGCCCGCCGATTCGGTTTTCGATATCCCCAAGAAATAGAATCCTCAACTACGTATGAAAAAGTTCCTCACTATCCTTGCGGCCGCCGCCCTCCTTCTCCCCGCCTGCAAGCGCGGTATCTCCACGGAAAACTACAGGACCACCGTGAGCTATCCTCTGGAGGAAGGTCTTGAGAAGCCCAGTCTCACCGTGGACATTTCCGTCGACTATCCCGTCGGCGGTCTGCAGGACAGCGTCTTGACCAAGATGACTTCCAACATTCTCATCTCGGTGCTCGAGCTGGAAAGCGAGCCGTCCGACGTCAAGTCGACAGTGGATGGCTTCGTTGAGGACCTTCAGGAGAATTTCCGCGACGAGAACCTCGAGTTCTGGAAGACCGACAAGGAAAAGCTCACTGAGGACCAGATCAACGACTTCTACTGCTGGGAGTATTTCGTCAACTGCTATTTCGGCGAGCGCTGGAAGGATTATGTTTCATACGAGAACGAGTTCTACACCTACTCCGGCGGAGCCCACGGCATGCAGGGTCTGATCCCGGTCGTGTTCTCCACTGTGACCGGCGACATCGTGACCGAGGCCGACATCTTCTCCGAGGGCTATGAGGAGCCCCTCGTCGAGAGTCTCCGCAAGCATCTCGAGGATGCGTTCGTGGACAACGCCGAGGATTTCGAATGCGTGTTCAACAAGGAAATCGAGCCCAACGGCTGCTTCGAAGTCGGCAAGGCCGGCATCACCTACTACTACCAGCCCTACGAGATCGCGCCCTACTACATCGGCGTGATCTCAGTCACCGTCCCCTGGTCCGAGCTTAAGGGGTATATCCGTTAAAGAAGAGAAAGAAACTGCGATGCGGTGTAAGTCCCGAGCCTTGAAGGATCGGGGCCGCCGCCTCGTTTGAGCTGGTTGGAAAGGCGCTTTATGACGGCCTGCTTGTGGTCTTCCGGGGCGAGGCCCATCCAGAGGGCGAGGGTGAGCACGTCGGCGCCGCCGTTGGAGAAGCGGCTTTCGGCGTAGACGAAATGCTTGTCGAGGATGCGCTCGCGAAGGGCTGAGGCCTTATCGAGGTAGGCGGAGCCGTCGATGCCGAGGATACCGGAGAATTTAGCCATCAGCAGGTTGTCATAGTAATAGAAGCAGGTCGCAGTGTAGGCGGAGGGCCATTCGCTGCGGTCGGGGAGCCAGCTGACGATGGTCCCGCGGGCGACCGTGCCGTCGGGCTTTTCATATTCGCCTATCTTGACGAGGAAGTCGCGGAACACGGGATAGAGACGCTTGATGAGGTCGGTGTCGCCTGTGCGGGAATAGATTATGTCGGCAAGGACGAATGGCGGGATATCGGAAAACGATAAGGCGGCCTCTTCCAGGATGAGCACGTCGCTGATTTCTCCCCTCTCGATTTCCAGCAGGAAATCATCGGATGGGATTTCTCCTGACTTCCATGCCCCAGTCACTGCCGCAGGCTTGGAAAGATAGGCGCCGTTCCACAGGCGGTCGGTCGAGATAATGTCGCGGCTGCCGTCCCGGTAGAGGAGATGGAGCTCGGCCATCACGGGGGCGTCGGAGTGGATAGTGATGCGGTTGCGGCCGTGTTTGAGATAGTTCTTTACATCCACCACACTGTAGAGCGACTTGTAGGGCGAGAACGACTCCTTGGGGAGGAGGCCTCGTCTCATCCGCTTGTTGGTGTTGAGCCATATTTTGGGGTCGCCGTCGGAGCTGATGTAAAGCAGGGCTTTTCTCAGCCTCCGGGCCACCCTGAATCTTTGAGAAGTCTCCCCGCTTATCCATTCGCCGGAAGCGTCGGCGCTGCTGAAAAGTCCGGTGGAGAAGCGGCCGACCGGAGACACCCTGCGGTGCTTCCCGTCGGCATCGAATGTCTCTACCCTCCAGAAATAGTTGTGGAAGGGGACAAGGACACTGTCGAGGTGGACTTTCGAGACAGAGCTCTTGCCTGAATCCCACACGTCGGGATTTTTTAGGAGCTTCCTTGAGGAGGCCACTACGACGTGGGCGGTCGCGTAGTCGTGGGCACTGGTCCAGCTGAGCCGGGGATCCGGCCTGTCAATGCAGTAGGGATCTTCCAGATATTCGCATCGCATGTCGCTTATCCCACTCCAGAGGGAGCAGGAAGTGAGGGCAAGAAGCAGGACGAGGGGGCTCAGTTTCATCAGAAGGCGTAGATGATGATATAGGTAAACATAATCACGCAGGCGATGAGCTTGAGTCCGGTGGAAAACAGGAAGCCGAGGAAGGCGTTCCATGCCGCCGGGAAGGCTTTTTCCGACATGCCGTTGCTGATAATCTCCCCGATGAACGCACCCGCGCCGACACCTACTATAATACCCCACGGCGGGAATAACAGCATGCCGAGGATGGAGCCGACGAGGGCTCCTGCGGACGCCGCCTTGCTGGCCCCGCCCCTTTTGGCGAAAAACGCCGGGACCACATAATCGAGAATCGTCACGAGAATCGTCACGGCAAGCATGACGATAAGGAGGGTAAGCGACATCTGGGTGCCTCCTCCGTTGGTCCCTTTACCCCAAAGGAAGATGAGCAGCATGCCGAGCCAGCTGAAAGGCGGGCCGGGCAGCACGGGAAGGAAGCTTCCGACTATGCCAATGAGGCCGAGGATTATCGCTAGGATCGCGATGATTATACCGAGTGTATTCATTTTTTCTTTGTTTGCAGAGCGTGGATTAAAAGGATGAGCAGGGAGCCCAGGATGCCTGCACAAAGTGAGCCTAGCAGGACGGCAATCTTGCCGGCATCGCGGAGGTAGGCGGTGATTTCTGTCGGGATGTCCGCTCCGGCGAAGGACAGCGTGTCGACGAAAATGCTCATTGTGAATCCGATGCCGCCCAGGCAGGCTACGGCGAAAAGCATCTTCCATGAGGCGCCTGAGGGCATTTCGCCGGCCTTGCACTTTACTGCGATGAAGCTTGCGAGGGTAATCCCAATAGGCTTACCGAGCAGGAGACCGAGGAATACGCCCATGCTGACGCTTCCAAGGTCGGGGGAATAGTTGAAGATATTGAAAAGTGCAGGGTCGGTGATCTCGACGCCCGCATTGGCGAGGGCGAAGACCGGCATTATGCAGAATGTGACAAAAGGAGAGAGCCTGTGCTCGAGGCGGTAGGAAGGACCTATCGAGCGCTTGGCAAGGCCGCTGAGGTGGCGCAGGTAGTGCCTCTCGGGGCCGTTGGGGAATTCTCCGCCGTCGGCAGCCTCGGCTTCGATCAGCTGATTGAAGAGTATCTGGTGGCGGCGGTGGAATTTAGCCCTGTTGTAGCGCGCCTCCATCGGGATGAGAATGGCCATGACGACGCCGGACATGGTGGCGTGGATGCCGCTGTAGTAGAACAGCCCCCACACGATGATGGCGGGGATAACGTAGAAGAAGAAACGTTTCTCTCCCAGCCTTTTCATGAGCACCACGAACAGGATGACCATAAGTGCCACGAGAAGGAGCCCGCCGTTGATGGTCCCGCCATAGAAAATGGCTACGACAAGGATGGCGATAAGGTCGTCCGCTATGGCAAGGGCGGTCAGGAACACCTTCAGGGATATGGGGACTTTGTCGCCCAGGATGGAAAGGATCCCGACGGCGAAGGCGATGTCGGTGGCCGTGGGGATGCCCCAGCCGTTGGCGGCCATGGTCCCGTGGTTGACGACGGAGAAGATGATGGCCGGCACGATGACACCTCCGAAGGCTGCGATGACGGGCATAACGGCCTTCTTGGGCGAAGACAGTTCGCCGCATATCACTTCACGCTTGATCTCAAGACCTACCGTGAAGAAGAATATGACCATCAGGATGTCGTTGATGAACCTTTCTACCGTCAGGTCCCTCGGGAACTCCCAGTTGACCGCGCTGACCCCCGAGATGCCGGCCGGGCTCTTGATGTGGAGGCACAGGTCTGTCTCGAGGATGGCCTTGTAGATGTCCTTCGTGAACGGAAGGTTGGCCAGGAGCATCGCCAGGATGACACATATGATGAGAATGACTCCTCCAGCCCAGGGTTGCTTGGTGAATCTGGTTTGGGAGATGCGGAAGTTGTGGACTTCCTTATTCCACCAATATATAGGGATGAGTTTCATCAGCCGAAGAGGTACTTATGCTGGTCCGGGGAGAGGGTGTCGATGGTGATTCCCCAGTCGGCGAGCTTCATGCGGGCGACCTTGGAGTCGATTTCCTGAGGGACGTTATGGAGCATCCAATGGGGTTCGCGGGCTATCGTCTTCCTGTTGTCGACAAGGTACTTGGCGCTGAGGGCCTGGATTGCGAAGGACATATCCATGATCTCTGCGGGGTGGCCGTCGCCGGCGGCGAGGTTGACAAGGCGGCCTTCAGCAATGATGTAGACAGTGCGGCCGTTGCTGAGGACGAAGCCCTCGATGTTGTTGCGGGCAGGGAAGGCCCTCACTGCCATCTTCCTGAGGTCGGCCACGGCGACTTCCACGTCGAAGTGGCCTGCGTTGCAGCAGATGGCGCCGTCCTTCATGAGGATGAAATCCTCCGGAGTGACGACATCCCTGCAGCCGGTCACTGTGATGAAAATGTCTCCTATGGGCGCAGCCTGCCTCATCGTCATCACCTTGAAGCCGTCCATGACGGCCTCCATGGCCTTGATGGGATCGACTTCGGTCACGATAACCTCGGCGCCGAGGCCCTTGGCTCTCATCGCGACGCCCTTGCCGCACCAGCCGTAGCCGGCCACGACGACATTCTTGCCGGCGACGATGAGGTTGGTCGTGCGGTTGATGCCGTCCCAGACGCTCTGGCCGGTGCCGTAGCGGTTGTCGAAGAAGTGCTTGCATGCGGCGTCGTTGACAAGCATCATGGGGAAGCGGAGGTCGCCGGCTCGATCCATCGCCTGGAGGCGGAGGATGCCGGTCGTGGTCTCCTCGCAGCCGCCGATGACTTTGTCGACGAGCTCGGGGAACTCCTTGTGGATGCAGGTGACGAGGTCGCCTCCGTCATCGATTATGATGTCGGGACCGACAGAGACGACTTTCCTTATGCCTGCAAAGTATTCTTCCTCGGTCGCGCCGTGGACGGCGAAGACGTTGAGGTCTTCGGAGGCGAGGGCGGCGGCAACGTCGTCCTGGGTGGAGAGCGGGTTGCTGCCGGTCACCCACATCTCGGCGCCGCCGGCTGCGAGGACTTCGCAGAGGTGGGCGGTCTTCGCTTCAAGGTGGACCGAAAGGGCCACTTTGAGGCCTTTGAAAGGCTTCTCCAATGTGAATTCTTTTTCGAGAGCGTCGAGAAGCGGCATGTGGCGCCGCACCCACTCTATCTTAAGCTCGCCCGAGGGAGCGAGGGATATGTCGCGAATTGAGTACATTTTTTGTTTTGTCTTGAGAAGACAAAGTTATCAAAATTTTCGTTTAACTTTGTGTATTACTCATTTTGCTATATGAAAAGGACTTTTCTATCCATTCTCCTTCTGCTCGCGGTGCTTTCCACCGGTGCGGTAGAGCGTGAAGACATCTGGCCGAAAGGCAAAATGCCCGATGCCCAGGATCACCAGATCGGTGCGATGACCGATGAGAGCAATGCCGAAGGATTCAACCCCGACAAGCACAGGATGCCGTATATCGAATGGCTCGACGCCCCGACCAACCCCAACGGAGGATGTATGATACTCATCTCCGGCGGAGGCTACAACAACTGCTGCGACGTCAAGCCCGTCAAAATGTGGGGCGAGAGATTCACGGAGCTGGGTTTCCAGTGCGTCAAACTTGTCTACAGGACCCCGCGTCCTGTGGGTATCCCCATATATCAGACAGCATGGGAAGATGGCCAGAGAGGTGTAAGGAAGATCAGAAGCGAAGCCAAAAAGCGCGGGTTCGACCCAGATAAGATAGGAGTTATCGGCATGTCGGCAGGGTCTCATCTGGGCCTTCTGCTGGCTGCAAATTCCGAGACGCCGGCCTATGAGGCCATCGACAAGCTCGACGATCTCCCGTGCAATATTTCATGGGCTATCCTCCACGCTCCGGCCTACATTACCTCTGACGGCGAGACCGGCAGGGCGAAGCGCGAAGGCTACGGCGCGGACGTCAAGATATCCGACGTGTTCCATTTCGACTCTTCCACATGCCCGATAAGCATGCAGCACGGCGGGCTCGACCCTTATTCGCCGAACGGATCGACCCTTATCTACAGGGAGCTCCGCCTTCGCGGTATCCCCGCCGAGCTCCACCTCTATCCCAATGTGGGCCACAAGGTGCTCGGTTTTGACCGTGCGGTAGAATTTATGAGACAGATGGGATTCATCGGTCCGCTTGGTCCGGAAGAGAAACTTTCCGGCAGGTTCTCCTCGGACGAGGACAGGGAGAAATATATCAAAGAAGATGTGTGGCCGGAAGGAAAGATGCCTTCACGGCAGGACAACCAGAGCGATCCTTATATCGAATGGCATTTCCCGAAAGAGCTCAAGACGACTGCGATTCAGATCATATATTCCGGCGGAAGTTACAATGGGAGCAACACGGATGGGTTCGAGGTCGCTCCTGCACGCCGCTATCTCAATAAGATGGGGATGACTGTCGTCACGCTCAAGTACCGCGTGCCCAGGCCTCCCGTGGAGAGCGGATTGGCGAAGCATACGACAGCCTGGCAGGATCTCCAGAGGGCGATCCGCATCGTGCGCAGCAAGGCGGCGTCCTATGGGCTTGATCCAGACAAAATCGGCATTATGGGCAGCTCTGCCGGTGGCCATCTGACGCTTATGGGCGTCACATCTTCCCGCCATAAATCATATCTTCCCATCGACGATCTCGATAAGCTTCCTTGTAATGTGCAGTGGGGGATAGGGATATATCCGGCATATGCCCTGACCGATAATATCGACCAGCACGGCCTCCACGGTGGCAATCTCGACGAAGATGTGCTCGTGCCGGAGTTCAGTTTCGACCTTGACACGGCGCCGATGCTCCTCATCCACGGCGATGCTGACTACTGGCCCTCGATGAACTCCGTCAAGGTGTGGGAAAAGATGCGCGCAATGGGCATTCAGTGTGAGTTGCACACGCTCGCCCTCAGGCCGCACTGCTTCCAGCGCGCCGCCTCCCCCGGCACCGGCAGCTACAACTGGCTCGACCGCATCGGAGAGTACGTGAAAACCATGGCAAATTTCAAAGAATAACTTATATTTGTCATCCGAAACCTAAACCCCATCGTCATTCCTGGCGAATGCACCAATTGTCATTCCGAGCGTAGTCGAGGAATCTAAATCAAGGATAAAATTTTACACAATATGGGGTTACTTGAAGGAAAAACCGCGCTGATTACCGGTGCCGCAAGAGGCATCGGTAAGGCTATTGCACTCAGGTTCGCCTCCGAAGGGGCGTCCATCGCTTTCACCGATCTCGCCATTGACGATGATGCTGAAGGCACACTCGCCGAGCTCAGGGCTCTTGGCGCCAAGGCGGAGGCCTATGCGTCCAACGCCGCCGATTTTAACGGCACCCAGGAGGTCGTGGCCAAGATTATGGAGGATTTCGGCCGCATTGACATTCTGGTCAATAACGCCGGCATCACCCGCGACAGCCTGGTGATGCGCATGAGCGAGGAGCAGTGGGATGCGGTTATCGACGTCAATCTCAAGTCGGCATTCAATTTCATCCATGCTGTTGTGCCAGTGATGTCCCGTCAGGGCGGAGGAAGCATCATCAACATGTCTTCCGTCGCCGGTCAGATGGGTAATGCCGGCCAGGTCAACTACTCAGCCTCAAAGGCCGGACTCGTCGCGATGGCGAAGTCCGTGGCGAGGGAGATGGGTTCGCGCGGCATACGCGCCAACGCCATCGCCCCCGGATTTGTCATCTCCGCAATGACCGACGCCCTTCCGGAGAAGGTCCGCGAAGACTACATCGGACGTATTCCGATGCACCGCGGCGGGACTCCGGACGAGATCGCTTCCGTGGCTCTGTTCCTCGGCAGCGACCTTTCGTCCTACGTTTCCGGCCAGCTGATTGCCGTCAACGGCGCTCTGTACACTTGATTTTTCTACCTCTCAAGGCCCTACAAGACCTTTTTCTTCCACGACACTGCCTTGTCTGCGACCGCCCTCTGGGCGTCGCGGAGGATGACCTTTGCATCCCCTGCGCCGCCGGCCTTCCGTTGACATATGTCTGGAAGCAACCCCACAACCCATTGGCAGACCGCCTCAACGCCCGCATAGAGACTCCGGGAGAATACTACGCCTATGCGGCCGCCCTCCTTGTCTATAAGTCCGGTTCGCCTTACAACAAAATTCCGCAGGCGCTTAAATACAATTATAATATAAGTGCAGGGCGGCGGTTTGCGAGGTTGCTGGGCCTCAAGCTTGCGGAGGCCGCTCATTTTGCGGACGTGGACCTCGTCGTCCCCGTGCCGCTCCACTGGACGCGGAAGTTCCGCCGCGGCTACAACCAGGCGGAGGTCCTGGCCCGCGAGGTGGCTCGCGTCCTTGACGTCCCCTGCGCTCCTCGCGCCCTCCGCCGCTGCCGCCGCACCAGGACGCAGACGCGCCTTTCCGTCGAGGACAAGGCCCGCAACGTCGCCTCTGCCTTCCGCGCCGCCAACCGCCCTGCCCGCTCCGTGCGGCACATCTTGCTCGTTGACGACGTCTTCACGACTGGCGCCACTCTCACTGCCGCATTCCTCGCCCTCCGCCGCGCCTACCCGCTGCCCGTACGCATCTCCGTCGCTGCCCTCTCCGCCGTGCTGTAGCCGAGCCGCTCGCCAGCATATTCGCTGCGCCTGCGCTCCCCGCCGCGTTCGCCGTCGTTTTGCCGACTATTTCGCCGTGATTACACGTCGCCTCGAGAGATTAGGTGTGCCCAAAACCTTGAATTCGCCATTCTGGCGTCAATTTTAGCCCTTTTTTGACGCCAGAACCCCGTTTTTGCCATCCTGGCGTCAATTAACGCCCCAAACTGACGCCGGAGAGATGATTTTGCGCTTGGGGCTACGTTTGAGGCCTCGATGTGCGCTCCGGGGTGTGCCCGGTGGTGTTTTTGGGAGCACCACCGGGTACGTTTTTGTGGGGTTTTTGTGCCTGGTGGTGTCGGTTTTAGCACCACCGGGCACACTCCCGGCTTCAGGGCGGTGCATTTCCGGCGCGGAGGAGATACACTCGGCCTGAATGCCTCGGTATGACAAGGGGAGGATGGTGCTTCGGGGCGGGGCGACAAAGAAGGCGGCCAGGGAGAAGGAGAGTGGCTATAGGACGACAAAAAAAGCGGCTCCCGGGAAGGGAACCGCCTTTGGACGTCTCGTAATACGCGGACTAGAGGTTGTAGTCGGCGAACTCGATGTCGGTCTTTGCGCGCTCTTTGAGCTCGGCGTCCTCATAGGCCTTCTCGAGGTTGGCCTTGACTTCGCTTTCCTTACCCTGGCGGGCGGCGATGATGGCCTTCAGGTAAGCGCACTTGGCAGGGCAGCAGCACTTGTCAGAGCAATTGTTGAGGACTGCGGCAGCCTGGTCAAGCTTGTTGACGAGGATGTAAGCAAGGGCGGTGTTGTGCTTGCAGCCGGGGGCGTTGGCAAGCTCGGAGGCAGCCTTGTCATACTTGCCATTGAGGATGTCGAGAGCACCCTGGGAGGCCTGGGCCTCAGGAGTGCCGGACTCGGCGAAGTACTTCTCAGCAGCTTCCTGGTCGCCATTGCGGAGAGCAATGACACCCTTGGTCGCCTTGGCGTCGGCGTCGTCGGCAGCAGTTGCGAGAATCTGCTCGGCTTCAGCTTTCTTGCCTTCAGCCATGTAGAGGGCTGCGAGGTGGAGCTTGGCCCTGTTGCTGTCGAACTTGTCGATTGCCTGCTTGTAGATCTTCTCTTTCTCGGCGTTGTCTTCTACGAGAGTTGCAGCGCGGAGGAGAGCTTCCTCATCGAGAGCGTCGATATCGTCCTTGGCAAGCTGCTTGAGCTCGTCGGCGGTGTAGTTCTGATACTCGACGTTGGCGATGAGCCTTGAACGACGGAGGCCGGGGAGAACCTCGCTCTTGAGGGTCGTGAAGACCTCGGACATGTTGCGGATCTCGCTCTCACGGACGTTAGGATCGCTGTACATGGAGAGAACGCGGAGAATGAGGTCCTTATCCTCGATGTTGGACTCGCCGACAAGCTTCTGGAAGCCGTCCCAGTCCTCACCCTTGGACTGAACGTCCGGGGAGGCGATGTCGTACTTCTTGGTGAGCTTGTTCCAAGCCTTGTTGCCGGACTCGCCACGCTTTTCGGAGAGGGCGTCGTTGAGTTCGACAGAGCCTTCAGGAGAAGCGTAGGAGATGATCTCGGTGCCGGTGACGGTCTTGCGGTTGTTGGAAGTGATCTCGTCGAGAGCAGCAAGGAAGTCCTTCATGCTCTGGCCCTTGAGCTCAGAGTTGCGGAGTTCGGAGCTGTTGTAGGCGAACTGGATCTGACCTTCGGCGGTTGAAGGGATGACCTCCTGATAGGAGTCAGCCTTGGAACCGACCACGCCGCCCTGCTGGACAAGCATGTAGGTCGTGTTGACACCGTCGGCGACCTTCTTGGAAGGGAGCTCGGCAGTCTTGGTCCTCTTCTTGTTCATGGCGACGCCACGGAGCTCGAAGACACTCTTCTCAACGCCCTTGACATAGTCGAAGTGGATTTTCTCGGTCACGGTCTGGCCGTCGGGGGAGACTACGGTGTAGTTTTCCTGGACTTTCGGGCCCTGATAGTAGAGCTTCTCGCCTTCAACCTCGCCGCCGTCATAGACGAGCACGGGGGTGACTTCGAGGATAGCCTTAGGGTTGAAGTAGTCGGCCGGGTAGGTGACGGTCACGGTAGCGTCGATGCTGCCCGCGATGCACTCGAGAACCTGAGGATCACAAGTGACGATGACGTTCTCGGCCTGCTCCTGCATCTTCTTGAGGGAAGAGCACCCGATTGCGGCGATTGCGAGAGCCGCAACGAGGATTATTCTGAGACTTTTTTTCATATAAAAAATGGTTTTGTTGAAATTTCTTGTTCAGAATGCAAATATATAAATAATTTTTGCATTAGCACAAAATCCTTGCGCGCGAAATGAGTATTTTTTACCAGTAATGATTATCTTTGCGTCACTATGGATTCACAGGAACTTCAGTCACTCAAGAATAAGTACGGCATAATCGGCAATGATCCCGCGCTCAACCGGGCGTTGGAAGTGGCGGTCAAACTGGCACCGACCGACCTCTCGGTCCTCATAACCGGAGAAAGCGGAGTCGGCAAGGAAAACATCGCCAGGATCATCCACCAGTACAGTATCCGCCGTTCCGGCAAGTTCCAGCCCGTCAACTGCGGAGCGATCCCGGAGGGCACTGTCGACTCCGAACTGTTCGGCCATGTCCGCGGCGCCTACACGGGCGCGATAGAGACCCGCGCCGGCTTCTTCGAAGAGGCCGACGGCGGGACCCTTTTCCTCGACGAGATTGCCGAGCTTCCCATGACCACCCAGGCCAAACTCCTCCGCGTGCTTCAGAGCGGAGAGTATATAAAAGTCGGTTCGGCCAAGATCGAGCACGCCAACGTGCGCATCATCGCCGCGACCAATGTCGACCTTGCCTACGCGGTCAGCCGCGGCAAGTTCCGCGAGGATCTGTATTACCGCCTTTGCGCGGCGCAGATCCGGGTGCCGTCACTGCGCGAGCGCAAGGATGATATCTATCTGTTGTTCAGGAAGTTCACCTCCGATTTTTCGGAGAAGAACGGCATGTGCAAGGTGTCTCTGACCCACGACGCGATAGAGCTTATCCGCAACTACCGCTGGCCCGGCAATATCCGCCAGCTGATCAATTTTACCCAGACCCTCACCGCCATGGAGTCCGAGAAGATCACCCCGGTCTCCGAGCGCATTGAGCTCAATGCAGCGGCTATCCTTCCGTACATGCCGAAAGAGGAAGGAAGGGTGCCGGTGGTGTTTAATGGAGAGGGCTCCGGCGAGAGGATTTCCCAAAGTGAAAAACAGGCCATCTACAAGGCTCTGATAGATCTCAAAAGAGAGATTGACGACCTTCGAGCCGAGGTTCAGAGCGCTCCGGGGGAGCAGGCGGCTGCGCCTGTTCCTTTCCACGAGGAAGCCGAGTGGCAGGATCACACAAGCCCGGAGCCGGAGGAGCAGTCGCAGGAAGCTCCGGAGGACCTTTCCTGGAAAAAGAATGCAGGCGACCTTATCCGTAAGGCGCTTGAGAAATGGGACGGCAACCGCCAGAAGGCGGCGGAAGAGCTCGGTATTTCCGAACGGACTCTTTACCGCAAGCTGCCCGAGGAGTATAAAAAGAAGAAATAGAAGATGAAAAGATTCATTCCTGTCATTATAGCCGCGCTGGCGCTGAGCGCTTGTGGCATCTATTCCTTCTCCGGCACGTCTATCCAGCCGGATGTGAAGACCATCAACATCCCCTATGTCGAATATAAGGCCCTCACGGTCAACCCTTCTTTGAGCAACGACCTCACCGAGGCCCTCAAAGACAAATTCCGCAAGCTCACGAAGCTTGAGCAAGTGGACGTGGATGCCGACCTCGATCTCGTGTGCGAAATCACAGGCTATGACGTCAGGGCGACCGCCGTGACCGCGCAGGAAGTTGCCGCACAGAACCGCCTTACCGTGACCGTCAAGGCCGTGTTCACCAACCACAAATATCCCGAAGAGGATGTGGACAAGCAGTTCTCCGCCTATGCCGACTACGATTCGACCCAGTCTCTGGATGCGGTCCAGTCGTCGCTTTGCGAAGAGATAATCGACAAACTCTGTGAGGATATATTCAATGCCACCGTTGCGCAATGGTAAAGGACAAGATTGACATAAAGACCCTCAATATGGAGGAACTTGTCGGAGTGGTGAGCCTCTATCCCTGGTATGCAGGAGCGCGCATCGAGCTGTGCCGCAGGATGTCGGCTCTCGGCGACGGCGCATGGAGCGACGACCGCTATATCGAGGCGGCCCTTTTCGTGCGCAACCGCAGGGCGGTCTACGACATCATGCGCTCCGGCAGCGCCGCGTCGTATTCCGACACCGAGGTACGCGGCCTGGTGGAGACCTACCTCTCCGCAGAGAGGGTCGAGGCTCCGCGCAAGGAGGAGAAAAAGGCCCGCAGGGTCGTTGGAGGCGATTATTTCACGGAGGAGGATTACGACAAGGTGCGTACTGCTCCGGAGGCGAAAGGGATCTCCGTCAAGCCGTCCGCAGAGTCGGCCCCTGTCGCGCCAGTTACGACAAACACCGCTCAAATGGACGATTTCTGCACTGAGACCCTGGCGGAAATCTATGCGGAGCAGGGCTATCCGGAGGAAGCCCGTCGAATTTATTCGAAACTAATTTTGTTTTATCCGGAAAAAAGTGCTTACTTTGCATCCCTTATCGAAAAATTGAAGTAAAAATATATGAATTGGCTCTTTACTTTGCTTGTCGTGCTCATCGTAGTCGCAAGTATCCTTCTTACGGTTGTAGTCCTTCTCCAGAACGGAAAAGGCGAGGGTCTGGCTACTAACTTCACATCCGCGAATCAGGCTCTCGGCGTGCGTCAGGCTGCGTCCCTGCTTGAAAAAGCCACTTGGGGACTCGTCGCCTTCGTGCTCGTGCTTTCCATCTTCTCCGCATTCGCCATCAGGGGCAACGTGGAGGGCAACACGACCGACGCCCTCAACACCGAGATCGTCAATGCCAGTGAGGCGGAAGCCCCGGCATTCCCTGTCCCTCAGGCCGATCCGACTCTCCCTCAGGAAGCTCCCGCAGAGCCTGAGGCCGAGTAACTGACAATTTGTCAGTTCCGAAAGGAAGGAATATATTTTGACCGTATTTGTCCGTCCCCACTAACCGGGGGCGGACATTTATTATGGAAAA
>JAGCDT010000095.1 GCA_017651045.1 Bacteroidales bacterium
ATCCCTTCGCCGGCGAGGGTGTTCATGAGGTTGCCGCCAGGGGTTACGGAGAGCTCCTTCGAGCCGCTGTTGATCGAGATCTTGACGTTGCCGGAAGGGGTGAGTTTGGCCTTGATCCAGAGAAGGAGGGCGACGAGGATCAGCGTCACCAGAGTGATGAGGCAGATCGCGGAAATGACAGTTGTAAGCATTTTCAATCCTCCTTTTCTAAAGTGATATACCCATGAAGGTCATGAAAGCCAGACCCATAAGGCCTACCGTGATGAACGTGATGCCGAGGCCCTTGAGGGCTGCGGGTACATTCGAGTAGGACATCTTCTCGCGGATGGCGGCAAGGGAGACGATGGCAAGGAACCAGCCGATGCCGCTGCCAAGGGAATAGACCGCGGCCTCGCCGATGTTGACGAAATCTTTCTGCTGCATGAAGAGGGAACCGCCGAGGATCGCGCAGTTGACCGCAATCAGGGGCAGGAAGATGCCGAGCGAGGAATACAGGCTCGGCGAGAACTTCTCTACGACCATCTCGACTATCTGGACCATTGCCGCAATGACGGCGATGAATATGATAAAGCTGAGGAAGCTCAGGTCCACGTCGGCGAAACCTTCGCCGAGCCAGGACAGGGCTCCTGCCTTGAGGACATACTCGTTGAGGAGATAGTTGACCGGGAGGGTCACAAGGAGAACGAAGATAACCGCGACACCAAGTCCGGCAGCCGTCTTAACGTTTTTGGATACCGCCAGGAATGAGCACATTCCAAGGAAGTATGCAAAAATCATATTGTCGACGAATATCGATTTTACGAATAAGCTTAGATATTCCATAGTCTTGACGTTGCTTGGTTATTTCTCCTGAAGGTCTTTCTGGATGGAACGCTGGAGCCAGACGATGCAGCCGATGAAAATCAGCGCGAAAGGCGGCAGGATCACCAGATTGTTGGTCACGTAGCCGAAGCGGCCCAGAATATCGAACCCGAAGAGGGTTCCGCTTCCGAGAAGCTCGCGGAAGAAGGCGACGACGATGAGGATGAGTCCGTAGCCGGCTCCGTTGGCGACGCCGTCGAGGAACGAAGGCCACGGCTTGTTGCCGAGGGCGAAGGCCTCGATGCGGCCCATTACGATACAGTTGGTGATGATGAGGCCGATGTAGACGGATAGCTGCTTGTCGATAGCGTAGGTCGCTTCGAAGGACTTGAGCACCTGGTCTACCAGGATCACCATCATTGCAACCACCACCAGCTGGACGATGATGCGTACGCGGCTGGGAATCGTGTTGCGGAGGATGGAGAGGATGAGGGAGGAAACTCCGGTCACCACGATGACGGAAAGTGTCATCACGAGAGCTCCCTTGAGGGTCACCGTGACGGCGAGCGAGGAGCATATACCGAGGACAAGGACGGTAATCGGGTTGCCCTTGAAGATCGGATTAAGAAGTGTTTCTTTAATCTTTGCGTTCATGCTCTATTCCTCCTCTGATTTGGTTTCACAACAACCTTCGCCGCAGCAGCCGCACTGCTCGCTGCAGCACTCAGGGCCGCAGGAGACGGTGCAGTCTTCGCTGGTGCAGCACTTCTCGCAGGGGCAGGTTGCGCAGCAGCTCTTTTCGCATCCGCTGCAGCAGCAGTTCTCGCCTTGGGGAGCGCAGCTCTCAGGAGCCTCGTTGGCGTTGAAGTAGGCTTTGTAGGCATACAGCCAGGTGTCGATTGCGTCGTCGAGACCTTTGGAGGTCATCGTGGCTCCGGTGATGGCATCGATCTTATTGTCGACCCCGCCAGCCTCGCCGGAGACTCCGCCCTTGACGATCTCGAACACCGCCGAACGCTCCTCGGCCTTGAAGTCGGCCTGCTTGCCGACGAACCTTGCCTGGAACTCGGGGTCGTCCTTTATCTTGGCACCAAGGCCTGCGGTCTCGCTTTCATGGTCGAAGTAGGCGCCCGTGAAGGTCGCGGTGCCGTTTTCGAAGGAGACATAGCCCCAGACAGGACCCCATAGGCCGGCGCCGTAGATGGGAACGACGGTCTTGCCGTTTTTGAAGATGAACACGGGAAGCTCCGCTTCAGCGGCTTTCTCCGCATCCTTAATAATATAGTTGAGCGCTTTGAGCTCCTTGGGGGAGAACACCTTGCCGGAAGGGAGGTCGGCGACCTTCTCTCCAGAAGGGTTGATCGTGAACGCCTCTTCGATCTCGGAGGCGTATTTCTCAAGGACGGCGGTGTTGCCCATCTTGCCGAACTCGGCCTTGGCGCCGTAGCCGGCGGCGGTGAGCATCTGCGAGATGGTGTCGGCCTTCTCGTTGGCTTCCTGCCTGCTCTTGAGGGACTGCGATACAAGCGCGAGGACCGCGGCGACCACCACTACCACGATGGTCGTATATATCACAGTGTAGACGTTGCTGTTGGTATTCATGACTGGAATATATTACGCGGTTCTGATTTTCTTTTCCCTGCGGGAAATGCTGACTGAGACGACACAGTGGTCGATGAGAGGTGCGAAGGTGTTCATGAGCAGGATGGCGAGCATCATGCCTTCGGCATAGCCGGGGTTGAACAGCCTCACGGTGATGGCGAGGGCGCCGACGAGGAATCCGTAGATCCACTTGCCGCACTCGGTCTGGGCGCTCGTGACAGGGTCGGTCGCCATGAACACGGTGCCGAAGAGGAAGCCGCCGAGGACCAGCTGGTACCATGCGGGGACATCCGTCATGCCGCCGATGCAGCCGAGCCAGCCCACGAGGAAGGCGCCGGCCACCGAGGAGACCATGATCTTCCAGCTGGCGATGCCCGTCCACAGGAGGATGAAGGCGCCCAGCAGGATGGCGATGACCGAGGTCTCACCCACGCTGCCGGGTACGAGCCCGATGAAGAGGTCCCAGAATCCGGTGCCATACTGCGCGCTGCC
>JAGCDT010000096.1 GCA_017651045.1 Bacteroidales bacterium
TTCGAGGCGCAGGAAGTCCTCAAAAACAAGCTCGCCGCAGCGTGCGCGCAGAGCGGCATGGGTGCGACCGACGACTTCTGCCAGTTCGTGCTGACCTCCTCGATCAGCATCGTCGACAAGTACGTCAACCCCGGCAACCCTCCGAAATATTTCGAGAAGGGTGACCTCACCGTCTATGTCGTCGACGTCCTCGGCAAGAAGACCTTCGACTCCATCATAGTTCCCATCCAGGGAGTCGGCAACAGTGAGGAGCAGGCCCATATGAAGGCCTTCAAGGCCCTTTCCCCGGCCAACCCCAACCTCAAGAAGTTCCTCGCCGGTGCCAACACCAAGATAGTCAACTACTACGAAGGCCAGATCGACAACATCATCACCCAGGCCCAGTCCCTCGCCAAGGTCTACAAGTATGACGAGGCTCTGTTCAAACTCGGACTCGTTCCCGAGGCTTGCCCCAGCTATTCCTCCAAGATCGTCCCTGCCGCTGCTGACATCTATCAGAAGTACATCGACGACCAGGCCAACCGCAATCTCGCCAAGGCAAAAGCCATCTGGATTGCCGGCCAGGATGCTGCCGCCGCTTCCGAAGCTGCCGAGTATCTCGCCGAGATTATGCCTGAGGCCAAGTGCTATCCCGAGTCTGTCGCCCTCAGCAAGGAGATTGCTGCCCGCGTAAAGGCCGACATCCAGTACTACCGCGATATCGAGGCCCGCGACAATGCTCAGCAGTACGACCTTGCCAAGCGTAAGATCAGCGCCTGGAGAGACGTAGGTGTCGCCTATGGCAACCACCAGAAGTCCACTACTTACTACACTGCGTGGCCTGTAAGGTACTAAGAGAGTTTACGCTATGAAAAAAGCTATAATTCTTCTTACGGCTCTGTTTGTCTGCGCCGGACTCTTCGCCCAGGATGCAAAGAGCGGAAAAGACACCACCGGTGTACTGATGAAGTATCGCCGCAGCTCGCTCTACAGCGTGCTGATCGAGCACCCTACTTTCCCTTATGCCCAGGCTATCGACTCCGCTTTCCTCGTGATGCCCATCCCGGACAAATTCAACGACCATAACCTCCCTCTTCGCACGTTGGTCTCCAACGCTGAGAAAATGAAAAAGGGCGGCAAGGCAAAGGAAGCAGGCAATATGGCCGACATCGACGCGTTCATCGCGACCAACAAGATCCCCCGCGACCTCATCGGCAAGTGGTTCAACCGCAATCCTCAGACCGGTGCGTTCGATATGAAGCTCATTCAGGACAGGGGTTTCTACGATGCATCTGCTGCCGATATTTCCGCAGCTGAGGCTTCCACCCGCAACATCGCTATGCTTGGCGATGCCGGCGAGGAGCTCATCGGAAAGACCTTTATGATCGTCAACGACATCACCTTCGTCGACAAGGGCGAGCAGTCCGCAAAGGCCGCCACCGGCCTCAAGGTCTTCGGCGCGCTTGCCGGTGCCGTCTTTGGCAGCGGTGTCAGCGATCTGGGCGATGCCGCCGCAGCCGCCATCAATGAGATCGACGGTTTCACGGTCAACATCACGACCTACCTCTACCGTCTCGTCTGGAACGACGAAGTTATGGGTACGTTCTACAAGATGTACTGGATCGGCGACGGCTATCTTGACGATTCGAAGAAGGCCGCTTTCGAAAACAGCGACGTCTTCTCCCTCGACTACATCGGTGCCACCACGACTTCCGGCAGCATCACCACCTCCAAGAGCTTCTCCAAGCTCTCCAAGGACCAGCAGATGCTCAAGGCCGTCACGCGTGCCGTCGACAATGCCATCGTCCAGCTCCAGAGGTCTTATGACGAGTTCAAGGTCAACGTCCCCATCGGCGCCATCAGCGCTGACGGCAAGACCGTCGAGGTTCCCATCGGCCTCAAGGAAGGCGTCAACGAGAAGTCTCGTTACGATGTCCTCCTTCCGTCCAAGGATCCCGACACCGGCAAGGTCAAGTACCAGAAGGTCGCCGAGCTGAAGCCCGTCAAGGACAAGATCTGGGACAACCGTTTCGGTGCTCTTGAAGATGCCGAGATGAGGGCTGCCGCCAAGGCCGCCGGTCAGGAGATGAAAGCCGAAGAAGGTTTGGAAGCTGAAGGCAATGCCTATCTCACTTCCACCACCTTCGACATCGTAATCGGTGCAGGCAAGATCTTCCCTGGCTGCGTGGTCAAGGAGTCCACGATCAAGGCCCAGAAGAAGAAATAATTCTTCGAAAAAAGTCAGCGGCAAGGATAATTTTCTTATCTTTGCCGCTACCTTTTGCCCTGATGGCGGAATTGGTAGACGCGCTGGACTCAAAATCCAGTGGCCTTTAAAGCCGTGCGGGTTCGATTCCCGCTTGGGGCACGAAATGAAAAGATTATTATGTCTACTTACTGGCCTGGCGATGCTGTGCAGCGCTTATGGCCAGTCTTTTTTAGAGAGCGTCACCTTGTCCCTTGACAAGGGGTTCGAAGGGGTATATGCCAAAGGCGAGACCATAAAGGTCTATGCCGAAGTTGAAAAGGAGACCCCCGCTCTGGTGAAGGTTTATCAGAACGGTCAGTTCACGGACGTGAGCGAGACAGTGCTTCCGGCGGGGAAGAGCGAGGTTTTCAGCGGCTCCTACGACGAGGCGACCGCGCTGATGATCCGCCTGGCCAATCCGGCCGACCAGAAAGACTCCACGACGATTGGAGCGATCGTCGCTCCGGAAGATTTCCTCCCGGGATATGATGAGCCTGCCGATCTCCGCGCTTTCTGGAAGAAGCAGCTTAAGAAGATGCGGAGGGATAAGATGAAGGTGAAGCTCACCCCGGTCGAAATTCCCGGTGAGGACGGAGAGAAATATGTCTGCTATGACCTGGAGATCAACTGCCTCGACTTCCGGCCGGTCCGCGGGTATCTGGCTATGCCGCGAAATGCAAAGCGGCGCAGCCTTCCGATTGCGATTTACGCTCATAGCGCGGGTAAGCTGACAGCGTCATACACCAAGGCGACCGTCAAGAAGGCCGTAAGCCTTGCCAAGTCCGGCAATGGCGCCATTGCGCTTGACATCAATGCCCACGGCATCCTCAACGGCCAGGACGACGCCTACTACGAGGCCATGGAAAAAGAGCTTCACGGCTACTCCGGACGCCGCGTGGTCGACCATGAATCCTTCTATTTCCGTGGGATGTTCCTCCGTATGGTCCGCGCCCTCGACTACCTTTGCTCACGCAAGGAGTGGGACAGGAAGCGCGTCCTTGTCACGGGCGGCAGCCAGGGCGGAGCCCAGAGCGCCGCGCTCGCTGGCCTGGATTCCAGAGTGACGATGGTCGTGGTGGATGTCCCCGCAATGTGGGATTCGGGTGGAATACTTAGGGGAAGGACAAGCTGCTGGACCAAACCGCTGGAGCGCGACGGCCTCGACTCTCCTGCGGCTACGATAATGCCCTATTACGACGCATGTAACCTCATGCGTTACTATAAGGGAGAATTAGTGGTGAATGTTGGCCTTATCGACCTGACCTGCCCTCCGGCAAGCGTGTGGTCGGTCTATAACGTCTGCCCGGCTTCATCGAAAGTCATTCACCCCTGCGCCTGGAAAGGCCACAGCGGAAGGTACTCCGTGCCCACCAAGGAGGAGCGCGACAGGATCAGGGGCATAATGAACAACTATCTGGACGAGGCCATCAAGGCCTATCTGAAATAGGCCCCCGCCATTTTACTTGCAGAACGAGAGGATGAGATCGGCGATCTCTTCTTCTGAATGTTCGTCGGCACGCAGGACGAGGTCGTAGTAGTGAACGCCTAATTCTCGGCCAGGATACTGCCTACGGTGTGTCCGCCGGAGCCGACTTCGCGACTGATGGTGATGACAAAGGGTTCTTTGGTATTCATGGTTGTTTAAAGATTAGTCGTTTGCTTCCAGAATTTCTTCAGGGCCTTCCAGTCGTAGTAGACGCCCGTTGTCGGGGCCAGGCCGCGGATCGGGGTCTCTTTTTCGTTGAGGAGGAGCTTGACGAGTATGTCGTCGGATTTTTCACTCCTGTAGAAAATCAGCTGTACATTGCAGGCCGTGCAGACGTAGCGGTAGTCCTGGAAAAACTCCGGGATTTCCTGGTCGCTGCATTCAAGATAGGTCCCCTCAAAGAGGGTGGTAATCATTATGGGGAACAGATAGCTGTCGTGGCTGAAGCGCAGAGTCGCCGCCGCTGGGGACTTTTCCGAAAGGGCCTTGTCGGCATCGTCCACGATTTGCTTGAGGATGCCCCTTCCGCGAGCCCTTGTGAACGGGCTTTCATATCCCGGGGCGTTGAGGTATCTGGCCCACTGGAGGTTTTGCGGCAGCCAGAGGTAGTAAAGCTCTTCGGCCGTGAAATATTTGCCGGGCCCCGGATTGACCTCCGGGTCAGTCAGGCCTCCTGTTTTGAGCGAAACGAAACTATTTCTCGCAACATAGCCGAGGGTTGCGGAACGGACCTTCGAGGGGTCCTGGAAAATCCTTCCGGCGAATGTCTTCAGGTTGTATCCTTTGCGAATCTCTTTGGCCACGGAAGAAAAGTCCTTTTCCTTCTTGGTGTATTTCTCCCTGTCGCGGCTGCGGACATAACGGCCCCTCACTTCCTTGCCGGCCTTGCCGCAATTGGCCTTGCTCGTCTTGTAGGTCGTCACCTCCAGTCCGTCTTCCCGGCCGGAAAGCTCCGACAGGAAAGCTTCCATACTTGCAATAACCCTGGGAGAATCGGTCGAATAGGCCGTGATCTGGCGGCGATTCCCGTCGGAAAAGACCTCGGGGTAGTGCCTGGCCATCCTCGAGCAGATCTGCCTGTGCTCCTTGTCTCCCAGCTCCGTAAGCGCGCCGAAATTGCCTTTGGAAATGTCGTGCAGCATGCGGAGGTCTTTAAGAAGGGCCAGGCCGTCTTCCGTCAACATCCCCTTCTTGGCAAACATGTCAAGTGTGTCTATCACATGGAAGCAGTGGGAGCTGCCCTTGGTGATGTAGCGGCTTCCGTGCCGGGCGATGTGGCTTATGTAAAACGGAGTGTAGCCCTCCGGAGCTGCGCTTGTGAGGGTGTCCTGGGGGTGGTAGTTGCAAAGGCTGCCGCCCGAAAGGCCCGGGTCGTTTATGAATGCCTCCAGCGCAATCTGGAGTATGATGGCAATGAGTGTCATTTATTTTGCTGCTCAACTTTTTCAAAGAGCATCCCCGTGCCGTATGAGGTCTCGGAGACCAGAAGGCCGTTCATATACTTGTATTCTTCGACGCTTCCGTCCTCCTTGGTGATGGTCAGCAGACCTTTTTTATACACATAGGTTCCCTTATAGACAGCCTCGTTGCCGCTGGCGGGAACAGTGTCCACCGTGCCGTCCGAGTTCATGTACATCTGAGGATGAGCGGGCATATAGGACTTCCAGCCGACCTCCACTTCCTTGTCGGAGGTGAATTTGAGGGTGTGGGTGATGGTCATCGTCCCGGCGTCGGCGACGAACATTTTCTCGATAAATACCCACTCGGTGTTTTTGAATACAGGTTCTTTTGCGTTCATGATGCAGCAGGAAAATATTGCGGCGAAGGTCGCGGCGACAAACCCGAAAGCTTTCATAAGACTGACAGTTTTGACAAATATACAAAA
>JAGCDT010000097.1 GCA_017651045.1 Bacteroidales bacterium
ACAGGGATTACGCAGAGGATGTCGGTGCCTTCGGGGATACCGAGGGCAGCGGCGATGGGAGCGGTGCGCTCAGCGGCGGGATAGCCGGCGGTCCACACGGCGCCGAGGCCGAGGGCCTTTACCGCGAGGAGGATATTCTCCGTGGCGGCGGAGCAGTCTTCGAACCAGAAGATGTTGGACATCTCTTCCTCGGGAGCGTCCGGCTGGCCGAAGGGCTTGCGCATCATCTTGGTCTCACCGCAGACGACGATGACCGCGCCCGCCTGGGTGAACATCTCTCCGCGGAAGCCTGAGCCGAACACTTCGGCGATCTTCTCCTTATCCGTCACGACGAAAAAGCGCCAGGGCTGCACGTTCATGGCGGAAGGTGCGGCCATGCCGGCCTTGAGGATGGTCTCCAGCTGCTCCTTCGACACGGGATCTCCCGTGAAGCTGCGTATGCTTGTCCTTGCCATAATGACATCGAGGGCCGAGGGGGCGCTTTCGCTGCGGGAAGCGCAGCCGCTGAGGATTACTGCCGAGAGCAGAGCGAGAATGAGGGTGATCTTTTTCATGATACAGTTCTTTTAAGTCCTCAAATATACTAAAATATCCGGTAGGGCATTTGCGAAAAGGATGGGAAATCGCTAAATTAGCGCCTTAATAGATAATTTTTTAACGCTATGAAGCGAATTTTTGCAATTTTTGCCGCGGCGATTATCGCGCTGCCGGCGATGGCGGACGAGGGGATGTGGCTCCTCCCGCTGCTTGAGAAGATGAACGGCAAGTCCCTCGCGGAAGCGGGGTGCCGGCTCACTCCTGAGCAGATATACAGTATCAACAACGGCTCGCTGAAGGATGCTATAGTCCATTTCGGCGGCGGGTGCACCGGTGAGATTATCTCGAACCGGGGCCTCATTGTGACCAACCACCACTGCGGCTATTCCTCAATCCAGAGGTTGTCCTCCCCGGAGCATAACTACCTGATGGACGGCTACTGGGCCATGACCGACAAGGATGAACTTCCGGTCGAGGGCCTCACGGTGACCTTCCTCAAGAAGATGACGGACGTTACTGACGCTCTCGCCGATGCCGTGGCGAAGGCCGGTAAGGAGGGAGTGGATGCCGGGGAGGCGACGAAGGCGTTCATAGAGGCGACGGAGAAGGCCGCGGCCGAGGCCAATCCCGGCTGCGATGCCAACGTCGTGTCGTTCTACAACGGCAATGTCTATTACCTGATAATCGATAAGGAATACACGGACATCCGCTTTGTCGGCGCCCCGCCGGCATCGGTCGGAAAGTTCGGCGGCGAGACCGACAACTGGATGTGGCCCCGCCACACCGGCGACTTCTCGATGTTCCGCGTCTATGCCGGTCCGGACAACGAGCCGGCAGCCTATTCGCCTGACAACAGGCCGTATATCCCCGAAGGACACCTGAAGGTTTCCCTCGAAGGGGTGCAGGAAGGCGATTACGCGATGATAATGGGCTATCCCGGAAGGACCCAGAGGTTCCAGACGGCGGCCCAGTTGCGCAGTATGATCGCAACGAACAGGATCCGTATCGACGCCCGCACTGTCCGCCAGGACATTATGTGGGAGGCGATGTGCGCAGACCCTGCAGTCCAGCTGAAATATGCCAATAAGTACGCCTCTTCCGCCAACGGCTGGAAGAAGTGGCAGGGCGAGGAGCTCGCTTTCGAAAAGCTTGGCATCATAGAGCGTGAGGAGAAAAAAGAGGCCGACTTTATGCAGTGGGTTGGACAGGATAAAAAGCGCGTTGAGGCCTACGGCGGCGCGCTGAAGACCATCGAAGATGGGGTTGAGGCGTCGTCGGAAGCCGTGAAGGCATTCACCCTGATCTATGAGGCCCCTGTGAGGATCGAACTGCTTTCTCTCGCTTCGGTGTATGATAGGAGCCTGAAGAGGGTGCCGGAAGGGAAGGATACCCTTGAGTTCGCCCTTTCTTCGCTCGAGCCGCTTTACAAGGACTATGTCGAGGCGCTCGACCGCAAGGAGGCCGCCGCCCTTTTGAAATACTACCGCGAGAAGGCGGATAAGAAGAATTATCCCGATTCTCTCGGCGAGGGCTTCGAGGACTTCGCTACGATGGATATAGATGCGTATGTCGCCTATCTTTTCGGCGGGAGTGCGTTCACTTCACCGGAAAAGGTGAAGGCTGCTGCCGGAAAGGACCTTTCCGCCGATCCCGCTGCAGTCCTCTTCAAGAAGCTGAGGGGCGTTATGATGCCGCTTTACACGGTGGCTTACGGCAAGCAGGAGGCTCTCGCCGAAGGGACGAAGGCCTTCGGCGCCGGGCTTATGGAGTGGCAGAAAGGCAATCCTACTTATCCGGACGCCAACTCTACAATGAGGCTGACCTACGGCCATGTTTTGCCGTATTCCCCGAAGGACGGAGTGCTCTTCAGTCACTTCACGACCCTGAAGGGCGTGATGGAGAAGGAGGATGCTTCCAATCCGGAGTTTATCGTGCCGGCTGGGCTCAAGGCGCTGTATAAGGCCGCGGACTACGGCCGCTACGCCGACAAGGACGGCACCCTCCACACCTGTTTCCTCACCAACAACGACATTACGGGCGGCAACTCCGGTTCGCCGGTGCTCGATGCCGACGGCGCCCTCATCGGTCTTGCCTTCGACGGCAACTGGGAGTCGATGTCCAGCGACGTGATGTTCGAGCCGGACCTCCAGAGGTGTATCTGTGTGGACATCCGCTATGTGCTCTTCCTCGTGGAGAAGCTCGGCGGCTGCCCGAGGATTGTTGATGAACTCGAGTTCAAGACGGCATCAAAGGCCGGCAAAGCCCCGAAGGCTGCGAAGAAACCCAAAAAGAAATAATGGACATGC
>JAGCDT010000005.1 GCA_017651045.1 Bacteroidales bacterium
AGTCGCAAAAGCGGCAAAAAGGAGAAAGTCTAAAAAACAAAAAACCATCGCAGATTCTTGCGGCGGGTATATGGAGAATATAACCTATGTCAACCAATTGTTTTATATTTAATGTGTACCAATTTGGTACTTATCAAAAAAAGTTTTAGTTTTGCGGTTGTAAAAATGATGTCACTATGGTCGTAGTCAGCAGCAGAGAATTCAGGGCGAACCAGAGGAAATATTTTACTCTGGCCCGTTCGAATGATGTCGTGATCACCTCAAGGGCTCACGGCAGCTACCGCCTTGTGCCTATTTCTTTGGATGATTCCCTGATTAACGCCGCCACTTTGGAGGCGAAAATCCGTCGGGGGATTGCTGAGTATGAGCAGGGCAAGGCTAATTGGATTAAAGAGGGTGAAAGCACGGATAGCTTCCTCGCAAGGATGCTGGAGGAAAAGTAATGCTTTTTACAATTGCTTTCTCTGAAGACGCAAAGAAAGACCTTAAAGAACTGAACAAGAAAGCGCCCCTCGCAATCTCCAAACTTTCAAAGCTCCTCGATGAAGTTCGGGAGCATCCTCGCATAGGGACAGGCCAGATTGAACCCCTGAAGGGCTATGACGGCAATGTCTATTCACGCCGTATTACAAAAGAGCATCGCCTTATCTATCGTGTTTATGAAGAGTCGCAGGAGGTTTTAGTGCTCTCAACTTTCGGCCATTACCTATAATCTCCCGGCAATAACAAAAAACCGCCGCTGTCATAGCGTCGGGTATATGGCGAGTTTCAGAGGAGGCCGTGCGTACTTGGCCAAATCTGTATGTTGTGTGTTGCTTGGTAGCGGGAGTGGGTCACGATCCCACGACCTCCGGATTATGAATCCGACGCTCTAACCAGCTGAGCTACCCCGCCGCACTTTTGTTGAGATAGAAGGACTCGAACCCTCACTGACAGAGCCAGAATCTGTAGTGCTACCATTACACCATATCTCAATATCCAACCCCTTCCGGAATTGGGACTGCAAAATTACTACTTTTTTTTAATTCTCCAACAATTTATTGCAACTTTTATTTACCTTTGTTAGCTACGCACACGACAAAGCTTATGGCAGGTTTTAATTTCGGTTTCTTTGGAGACCAGGAACACAAGGTATTCAACTACAAGCCACGGTACTACGATCCCGAGGCGGAGGAGCGCAAGGCTAAATTCGCCGCCGTGGACGGGACGATGGACAAGAGCAAGGACGGGGAGGGGGCGGCCGTTCCGGGCAGCCACCTGCGCGGTGCTTTCCGTGGCGGCAATTATTCCCGGAGGCGCACTTCCGGAGGCCGCGTGCAGATTATTATCGGCTTTGTGACCCTGCTGCTGATAGCCGTGGTGCTGATTTATATCACTAAATTCTATTCTCTTTTATAGATGGAGCTAAGGATACTTCCGCAGAACGTTGCAAACATGATAGCCGCGGGCGAGGTGGTCCAGCGGCCGGCCTCCGTGGTGAAGGAATTGCTGGAGAACGCCCTTGACGCCGGCGCCGACAAGGTGTCGGTCGTGGTGACCGATGCCGGAAGGACCCTTATCCGTGTCGTCGACAACGGATGCGGGATGTCCCCGGACGACGCCGTCCTGTGCTTCGAGCGCCACGCGACCTCCAAGATCGCGACGCCGGAGGACCTGTCCGCCATCCTGACCTTCGGGTTCAGGGGCGAGGCGCTCGCCTCCATCGCGGCCGTCTCGGAGGTGACGCTCCGGACGCGGCTCAAGGGTGCAGAAGTCGGATGCGAAGTCGTTTTCGCGGCCTCGGAGCAGGTCTCCCTCAAGGAGGTCGCCACTCCGGAGGGCTCGTCGTTCTCGGTGCGCAACCTTTTCTACAACGTCCCGGCCCGCCGCAAGTTCCTCAAGTCCGACACCGTGGAGCTTCGCCACATAGTGGAGGAGTTTACCCGCGTCGCCCTCACGAGGCCGGATGTGAGCTTCACCCTCACGAGCAACAACCGCGACCTCTTCGTCCTCAAGCCCGCCAGGACTCTCAAATACAGGATTCTCGATATCCTGGGGCAGGGGGTTGTCGGCGAGGTGACGGAGATCGACGCGGAGACTTCGCTTTCCCGCATCTACGGCTTCATCGGCCGTCCGGAAAGCGCACGCAAGACCCTTGGCAACCAGTTTTTCTTCGTCAATGGACGCTATTTCCGCAGCGGCTATCTCCACAAGGCGGTGATGAAGGCTTACGAGGGGCTGATCCCGGAGGGTGTGACTCCTTCCTATTTTATTTATATAGAGACCGACCCTTCCACCATAGACGTCAACATCCACCCGACCAAGACCGAGATCAAGTTCGAGGACGACAGCGTGATGTTCCAGACCATCTTCGCGACGGTCAAGGAAGCCCTTGGGCGGAGTGCCGCTTCGGGGTCGATAGATTTCAATAATCCGGAGCAGACGCAGATGCCTCATATCGGCTCGTCGTTCGACGAGTACCGGCCGCAGTCGGCGCCGGAGGTGTCGTTCGACCCGAATTACGACCCGTTCGCGGCTCTGTCGGAGCCTCAGGGCGGCTCTAAGGGGGCTGATTCCGGGTTCCACACCCCTCCTCAGGCTGCGGTGAGCCGCAGCCAGGATTATGGCAAGCTGTTCGAGGACAGGGTGATGGATGTCTCCGACATCATCGTCGTGCAGGATAAATACATACTCACGAAGTCGGCCTCCGGGGTGATGGCGGTCAATATCCGCCGTGCCCGCGAAAGGTTGCTTTTCGACCGCTTCATCAAGGCACTGTCGGCCAGCGGCCATGTGAGCCAGTCGACCCTTTTCCCTGTCAGGGTGCAGGTCGGCGTGGAGAACAGGATGCTCTTCGACGAAAATGCCGAGATGCTCGCCTCGCTCGGATTTGACATCTCGCCTTTCGGCAACGACACCGTCGTGGTCTCCGGCGTCCCTGAGGGCTATTCTGCCGAGCAGGGCAAGGTGGAAAGGATGGTCGCCGACCTCGTCCTTATCCTCGCATCCGGCGTCAAGGGCGCCCTGAAGGAGACGATGGCGGCCTCCATGGCCGAGAAGTTCGCCTTCCTCGGCGCTTCCGGGAGCGGGCAGATTGCCTCGCCCCTTCAGGCGAAGCGCCTGGTGGATTCGCTCCTCGCCTCCGACAACCCTGAATTCACTTCCGGCGGCAAGCGGATCATCTCAGTGATCCCGCTCGCTGAACTCGACAAACGTTTCTAGGATGCCCTATTACGAAAGCGAAAGACGATCGTTCTTCTCGATGATACCCCCGGCAACAAAACACCTGTTGCTGATCAATCTGCTGCTTTACATCGCCGTCCTTATCAACAATGAGGCGGTGTTCCAGTATTTTGCGGTGTTCTTCCCCACGTCGCCGTTCTTCCGTCCGTGGCAGCTGCTGACATATATGTTCATACACGCCAATTTCGCCCACCTGTTCTTCAACATGTGGGGTCTGCTGATGTTCGGAATGGTGCTGGAGCGCGAGATCGGGACCAAGAAATTCCTTATCCTGTATTTCGTCAGCGGATTCATGGCTCTGGGGCTTCATTTCGGGGTGCAGTACCTTCAGATATTGTATTACACCTCGGCAGGTGCCTCCCAGGCGGCCGTGGACATTCTCCGGACGCCGACCCTCGGCGCTTCCGGCTCGATCTACGGCGTCCAGGTCGCTTTCGCGATGCTGTATCCCAACCTGCCGCTGACCCTCATCTTCCCTCCTGTGACGATGAAAGCGAAATGGATGATGCTGATATTCATCGGGATAGAGCTCCTGACCGGTATCACGGGGACTATGGAAGGAGTCGCCCATTTCGCCCACCTTGGTGGGGCGCTGGCAGGCTGCCTGCTCATCCTCTGGTGGAAATTCAGAGGGTCGATTAGAAGATATTGACAGTCATGGAAAAACCGGGCATAGTCTCAAGGATATTCTTCGCTCTCTTCGCCGGGGTCTTCGCTCTGGCGCTGCTGCTTGCGGAGGCGGGCACTTTCGTGAGCCCGTCCAAGGCCTGGTTTCTTTCGATTTTGGGATTGTGTTTCGTGCCGCTGGCGATAGTCTGTGCTATATTATTTATTGTTGCTCTCTTTCGCCGCAGCCGCATGACATGGCTCCTGCTTGTTGTGCTGGCGGTCGCTGCGATATTTTCCGGAAGGGTTTTCCGTTTCAGGAATCCTTCATCTTCCACCGCATCGGGTCCATCGATAATGAGCTACAATGTGGGGCTTTTCGCCAATTCGGCGAGCGGGGCGCGCTCCCGGGTGGATCTTGCCGATTCGGTCGCGGCCTACATCCGTTCCGTCAGTCCCGATATAGTCTGCCTGCAGGAGTTCTATCTCCCGAATAACGTCAATGAGAAGCGTTGGCTTCAGTCGCGTTTCCCGGGGTATATAGCTGACTATTACGCCCTTACGGGGAAAAATGGCGCCGCGGGATGCGTGACCCTGTCCCGCTACCCGGTGGTCCGCAAGGGGAAATTCCCGTTTGAAGGCTCTACCAACATGGCCCTCTATATCGACATCGACACCGGCGGCGAGATCTTCCGCATCTACAACTGCCACCTCGAGAGCTACAACATGTCGATACCGCTTATCTTCTCCTCTGTAAAGAGCGAGGAGATGATGGAGACGAGTGGCAGGAGGTTCCGCCGTTCCATCCTCGCCAGGGCGCGCCAGGTCGACAGCCTGGTGGCCGACATGAATGAGTGCCCGGTGCGTTCTTTCGCGGTGGGCGATTTCAACGACATGCCGGTCTCCTACACCTACAGCAAGCTTATCCGCGGCCGCAAAGATGCCTTCAAGATGGCCCGCAGGGGCTTCGGCGGCACATTCTCGGCTCTTCTGCGCATCATGAGGATCGACTATGTCCTCTATCCGAAGGATCTTGAGGCCGTGAGCTATGAGGTCAAGCGGGTAAAATACTCCGACCACTATCCTCTTCTTGTGAAATTCAAGCAGATATGATAAACGGATCCCTCCATGAGGCGCTTGGCGTCCTGCGAAACGGCGGCGTCATCCTTTATCCCACCGACACGATATGGGGCATCGGCTGCGACGCCACGGACCCCGCGGCCGTCGACCGTATCTTCCGTATAAAGAACCGCCCCGACTCGAAGTCTCTCGTCCTTCTCGCCTCTGACCTCGACATGATCACCCGCTATGTCAAGGCCATCCCGGAAATGGCCCTCGACCTCGTCGAAGTCAACGACAAGCCCATGACGATCATTTATCCCGACGCGGTCGCGGGCACCGCTGATAAATCTGACAAACGCCTTCTGGCCTATAACGCCGTGGCCGCCGACGGCTCGGTGGGGATACGGATCCCGCTGATGCCGGAGCTGTGCGACATGATCCGCCGCTTCGGGCGGCCGATCGTGTCAACTTCGGCCAACGTCTCTGGCGAGCCCTCGCCGAAGCGCTTCGCCGACATCCCGGAGGGCATTCGCGAGGCTGTCGACTACATCGTCGACCCCGCCCTCGAAGCTTCCTCCACCGGCCTTGCCTCACAGATCATCAAACTCTCCCTCTCCGGCGAGTTCCAAATCATCCGCATGTAGCGCCGAGGCGTCCGCGACCACCCGGACCTTTGGGTGGTCGCCCTCGTTTTCTGGCCTAAACGCCCGTAACCACCCAGACCTTTGGGTGGTCGCGGACGCTTTCGTTTTTTGTGGTGGATAAGTGGCTGATTTACAAAAGTAATATTTTAATTATCAGTTAATTAGCCTCCACGGCGCCAGAGGGGCTATAGGAAGTGGTAGTAGACAAATGAGGCGGCAGCGACGGCTGCGGTCTCGGTGCGGAGGCGTGAGGAGCCGAGGTGGACGGGGATGAAGCCTGCCTCGCGCGCTGCGGCGACCTCCTCGGGCGAGAAATCGCCCTCGGGGCCGATCAGCACGGCGACCTCGGTCGCCCCCGGCGCGGACTCCAGCGCTGCGCGCATCGACACGCGCTGCCAGTCCGACCCATCGAAGCAGCACGCGATCAGCTGCAAACCACGAGTCTCCGCGAGGAAGTCGCGGACTGGCCGGGCGTCGGGGATGGTGGGGATGCGGGCCTTGAGGGACTGCTTGGCGGCGGAGAGGGCGATGCGACGGGCGCGTTCGGGCTTGAAGACCCGGCGCTCCGAACGGTCGCCGATGAGGGGGACGATGGCGTCGGCCCCGAACTCGGTCGCCTTCTCGACTGCCCACTCGAAGCGGTCGAGGTTCTTGGTGGGGCAGACGCCGAGAGTGAGGTGATAGGGGAGAGCGCCCCAGTCATCCTCGCGCGAGTCGACGCGGAGCACGGCTTCGCGAGGGTCGGCATCGACGAGGGTGCAGTGCATAAGACCGCCCTCTCCGTCGATGACTTCGACGGCGTCCCCGACCCTGTGTCTGAGCACTTTCACGCAGTGGCCGGACTCCTCGCGGTCGAGGCGCACGGTGTCGGAAATTATGTCTGAAGAATAGAAAAGTTCCATTAAAACGCTGATTTTTTGCTGAAAATCCCTCAAAATGTGCGAAAAAATACAAATAACTTGTAAAAAAGAAAAATTAACTTTACTTTTGCGCCCGCAAAAATTTGCAACCCATTGTTTAACTAGTTAAAGTATTTCACCATGAAGAAGGTATTTATGTCTTTAGCAGTGGTGGCTCTGATGGCTGCCGCCGTTTCTTGCGGTTGCAACAACACCAAAGCCGCTGAGGAGCCCGCCGAAGAGGCCATCGAGGCCGTCGAGGACACCTGCGCTGCTTGCTGCGACAGCTGCGCTGCCGCCGCCGAGGAAGTTGTCGAGGCTGTCGCCGAGTAATTTCTCTCAAAAGCAACAAAAGAGATATCGCTCCGAGAGGGACGATATTTTTTTATGCCCGGACCCTGCCGCATAGTGGCAGAGCCCGGGATTATTTGTCCCAAATTTTTCGTAAATTTGCGGTAAGGCACTAAAATTATGAAATACTACATCCTATTCGGCCCTCCGGGTGCAGGGAAAGGCACCCAGGCCGGCGCAATGGCTGAAAAATTCAATCTGCGTCATATCTCCACAGGTGAGCTCCTCCGCGGCGAAATCGCCGCCGGGACCCCTCTCGGCCTCAAGGCCAAGGCCCTCATCGACGACGGCAATCTCGTCCCCGACGAGGTCGTCGAGGGCATGATCGAGGACAAGTTCAACACCGTGAAGGATGTCGACGGCTTCCTCCTCGACGGCTTCCCCCGGACCGAGGCCCAGGCGGTGGCTCTCGACGAGATCCTCGAGCGCCGCGGCGAAAAACTCTCTGGCGTCGTGTCCATAATGATCCCCGACGCTATGATAATGGACCGCATCCGCCACAGGGCCGAGATCGAAGGCCGCGCCGACGATGCTTCCGACGAGATCATCCTCAACCGCATCTCGACCTATCACGCCAAGACAGAGCCCCTCATCGCCTTCTACAAGTCCTCCGGCCGCTATCGTGAAGTCGACGGCACCGGTTCGATCGATGAGGTCCGTGAACGCATATTCGAAATAATGAAATGAGAAAATCCGCCATCCTTCTGCTGGCGCTCCTCGCAGCAGCCTGCGGCACCAACGACCTTGCCGACATCCCCGCCGCAACTCCCGAACAGGTCGTAAGAGTTGAGCCCCTCTCCTGGTGGATCGGCATGAAGACCCCTCTCCAGCTTATGATCCAGGGCAAGGACCTTGCCTCCTTCGATGTCAGCATCTGCGGCGCCCCGGGCGTCAAGGTCGTCAAGGAGACCGAGCCGGAGAACCCCGATTTCCTCTTTGCCGACATCCGCATTAGCCCTGCCGCAAAGCCCGGTATCTACACCCTCGTCTTCACGGCCGAGGACGGCTCCCACAGGCAGTTCAAGTACCCTTATATTCTTCGTGAGCGCGAAAAATCACGTCGCGAGAGCTTCTCCACGGCCGATCTTATCTACCTGATCATGCCGGACCGCTTCGCCAACGGCGACCCGTCCAACGACGACGGCTGGCCCACCGAGGCCAAGCCCTATGACGACGGCTCCGCCGTAGCGTGGCGCGTCCCCGAGATCAAGGAAAAATGCGACCGCGAGGTACCCCTCGCCCGCCATGGCGGCGACATCCAGGGCGTCATCGATCACCTCGACTACCTCGAGGATCTCGGCGTCACGGCCTTGTGGTCCACGCCCATGCTTCTCGACAACCAGGATTTCGAGTCCTACCACGGCTATGCGTGCGGCGACTATTACCATATCGACCCACGTTTCGGCGACAACGCGCTCTACAAGAGCATGGTCGAGAAAGCCCATGAGAAGGGCATCAAGGTCATAATGGACATCGTGACCAACCACTGCGGCACCGACCATTGGTGGATGCAGGGCGCCCCCTGCCCCGACTGGGTCCACCATTTCGAAAACTACACCCAGATGAACGCCCAGTTCTCCGTTTATATGGACACGCACGCGTCGAAGCCCGACCGCGAGCGCCAGGAGAGCGGCTGGTTCGTCCCCTCGATGCCGGACATGAATCTCGACAATCCCTATGTCCTTAAATACTTCCAGCAGTGGGCTGTCTGGTGGGTGGAGTATGCCGGCCTCGACGGCCTTCGCGTCGACACCTACCCCTACAATGAGCCCGTTCCCATGAGCCTCTGGTGCGAGGCCGTCCGCAAGGAGTATCCGTGGATCAACATAGTCGGCGAATGCTGGGACACCTCCATCCCTCAGCTCGCCTACTGGCAGGACGACAACCCCAACAAGGACGGTTTCGACTCCAACCTGCCTGCGATCATGGACTTCCCGCTCCGCGACGCCATGATCGCCGCCCTTTGCGAGGACAATGTCTGGTGGAACGAGGGCATGACCCGCGTCTACAACGTCATCGCCCAGGATTTCGCCTATAAGGACATGGACAACATGATGATCTTTTTCGCCAATCATGACCATCCGCGCACCGGCGACATCCTGAGGGCCGATCCCGCGAAGATGAAGCTCGCGATCGGCATGCTCGCGACCCTTCGCGGCATCCCTCAGCTCTACTATGGCGACGAGATGATGTTCCTCGAGCGCCCGGGCTTCGGCAACGACGGCTCCAAGCGAATCGACTTCCCGGGCGGCTGGGAGGACGATACCGTCAACCTGTTCACAGATGACGGCCGAGCCGAAGCCGGCGGCAGCTACAAGGATCTCCATGACTTTACGAAAACCCTCCTCCGCTGGCGCAAGGACAAGGACGTCATCCACCACGGCAAGACTCTCCATTTCCTTTCCC
>JAGCDT010000098.1 GCA_017651045.1 Bacteroidales bacterium
GAAACGCTTCCAGAGCTGCTCCGACTTCTTGCGCGGGACGGCACCGATCTCTTTCCACTGCTTCTGAAGCTCCTTGAGGGCCTCGGTCGTCTTCTTCCACTCCTTGCTGTCCTTGAGGGCCTCCGCCTGCTCGATGATGGAGAGTTTCTTGCGGAGGTTGTCATTCATGTTCTCCTTGGACTCGGAGTAGTATTCCCTCTTGCGGGCGAAGAAGGCATCACAAGCCGCGCGGAAGCGGTCGTAGACCTTCTGGTTGTCTTTCTTGGAGGCATAGCCGATGCCGCGCCACTCCTTCTGGAGCTCCTCGATGGCCTTGGTCTTATCGTTCCAGGCGGAGGTCGTGCTTATCTCGGCAGTTGCTATCTCTTCGGCCTTCTCGCAGAGAGCGGTCTTGGCGGCGAAATTGGAAGCCTGACGAGCCTTGATCTCTTCGAAATGGGCCTGATATTTTCTGTTGATGACGGAGGTGGCGGCGCGGAAACGCTCCCAGATGGCCTCGCGGAACTCCTTGGCGACAGGGCCGTACTCCTTCCACTCCTCGTGGAGCTTCTGAAGCTCGTTGAACGCGCCTACGGAATCCTCGCTGGAAGCCAGGGCTTCGGCCTCTTCACAGAATTTCTCCTTAGCCTCGAGATTCTTCTTAAAATCGAGGTCGCGGAGATCGCGGTCTATCTTGACCATGTCGTAGAATTTCTCTACGAGGAACTGGTAGCGGTTGTTGACATCCTGGTAGGAACGCTGGGGAACGGGACCGATCTCCCTCCAGCGGGCCTGGATCTCGCGGAAAGCGGGGAAAACGTCCTTGAGCTCTTCCTGGGACTCTACGATCTTGCGGAGGTCTTCGATGACTTCCTCTTTCTTGCGGAGGTTGTCCTCGCGCTCTGCGTCGATTGCGCGGTTGTACTCCGCGCGCTCTTTCTTATATTTATTGTAAAGGGCCTTGAATCCGGCTTCAATAGCGGCAAAGGGGCTGGAACTTTCAGCAGCTGCGGCAGGCGCTTCAGCGGCAGGCGCTTCGGCTGCGGGAGCCTCCGGCTCTTCCGCATCGGAAGGCTCATCGACGGCGGCGCCGAGGCCGGAGAGGAATTTCTCTCTGGAGAGCTTGCGATAGAAGGCCGACTTGATGGCTTCGGCTTCCTTCGAGCGCTTCATCCTGTCTACACTTTCTGCGAGCTTCTCAAAAAGGCTTGAGAGTTCGGCGAGGGTTTTCCCTGCAAAATCAGCCGCCTCAGCGGGCTTTTCTTCTACATCTGGAGTCACGGGAACGACTTCAGGCTTCAATTCTTCAGACATAAATCTTCAATAAATTAAACATTACGTGCACACGCACGAATTGCAAAGATACCAAAAACTTTTTATTTTTGCACTTAGTACGAGAACAGGTATGAGAATAGATATATTGACAGTCGTTCCAGAGCTGCTGGAGAGCCCTCTGTCCCATTCAATAGTCGGCCGCGCCATCAAGAAAGGCCTCGTCGACATCCGCGTCCACAACATCCGAAAATACGGTCTCGGCCCCAGCATGACGGTCGACGACTACAGCTATGGCGGCGATGCCGGCATGGTCATGATGGTGGAGCCCGTCTTCAAAATGATAGAGGAGCTCACCTCCGAGCGCACCTACGACGAGATCATCTACCTCTCCCCTGACGGTGAGACCCTCACCCAGGCCATCTCCAACGAGCTTTCCCTAAAGGAGAACCTCATCCTCCTCTGCGGCCACTACAAAGGCATCGACGAACGTATCCGCGAGCACCTCGTGACCCGCGAGATCTCCGTCGGCGACTTCGTCGTCAGCGGCGGCGAGATTCCTGCGGCCCTTCTCGCCGATTCGATCGTCCGCCTCATCCCCGGCGCCCTGACCGATGAGACCTCGGCCCTCAGCGACAGCTTCCAGGAAGGCCTCGTCGCTCCCCCGGTCTACACCCGCCCTGCCGAATACAACGGCTGGAAAGTCCCCGACGTTCTCCTGAGCGGCAATCCCAAGCTGATCCGCGCCTGGCAGGACGAGCAGGCCGTCAAGCGCACGCGTGAGCGCCGCCCCCATCTCCTGAAATAAAACCAACCACATAATGAAAAGAATCCTTTTTTTAATCGCACTTATTGTTCTTGCAGCCGGATGCAAAAAATTCGGAGGTGACAAAGAAGGAGAACTCAGGTCAATATCATTCTCCCAGGCCAGTTATGAAATTGAAGCAGGCAAAAGCGTGGACCTCGAAATCCGCCGCAATCCTTCCAATTCAAAGGAACCAAAATACAACTTCAGCAGCACCAATCCTGAAGTCGCCGCGGTCAACGGCAGCAAGATAGTCGCCAAGGCCGTCGGCACCACGACCATCAGGGCCGAGGTCAAGGGCGATCCCTCGATATATTGCCAGTGCTCCATCACGGTAATTACCGCCAACAATGCGGTCCAGATTACCTCCCTTTCCGTCAACCATAGTTATGTGGAGATAAGCGACCTCGCTCCGGACGGTCAGGCCGATTATAAGTTTGTAGGAGTCACTGTCTCCCCCGAAGAGGCTGGATGGAACGACATAAGCGTCTATTCCGACGACGAAGATGTGGAGGTCGTCACCCAGGACGGCGATCCCCTCTCGATGAAAATTATAGTCTCCCCCAACACCGAGCATGAGCCGACCGATGTCCGCACCGTCGATGTCCACCTCAAGGCCCTGAAGGGCGACAAGGAAGCGACCGTCCAGGTCAAGGTCTGCGGCCACCTGAGGAGTTTCGGCGTCGTTCAGGGAGATGGCAATTACGCCATAAGCGGGAGCACTGTCCGCCTGGTCCGTGGAAAGACCTTCCAGTTCAACACCATCGTCAACACCACCGGGACGCTCACTTCCGAGATGGCGCAGAACGCCGTAAGCTATTCCTCCGACAATCCCTCGCTTGTACAGGTCAACCAAAGCGGCACGCTGAGCATTCCCTCAAGCGCATCCGTGACAGGTCATTCCAATCCGGTCAACGTTACGCTCTCGGCCGGTTACGGGCTCAATGATGTAAAATATTCGGTCTATACCTACGAGGTCCCCACGTCCTACACCTACGATATTCATAAGGACGACAACCACCTCCTGGTAGACGGAGGCACGTATATCCTTTCCATCACCGCCACCCCGGATAATTCTCTCTGCTGGATTTCCCTTCCGAATTCTCCTTCGGAGCTGTCCGATGTGGTAGTGACCAATATGGACAACAACAAGTCGAAAATCGAATTCAAGGTAAATGAAAGTTCGAGCGGTGAGCTCTCTCTCAGCCCTACGGCACCAATCCTGGCTATTCCGTCGTGGAAATTCTACGCCGACGACTTCCTTGAGAGTCAGCCGAAGCCGGGCGACTATGTTTATTACGACCCCACACTGCAGAATAAGTATACCTGGTCGAACGGCGGCCTGCTCGCTCTAAAAGGCCCCAGATGGTCGAGCAATAACGTCATCGGCCCCGTCTCCGGCGCAGGCACCCTCATCGGCATTATCTACGACACCTTTGAATACGACTCCTTCCC
>JAGCDT010000099.1 GCA_017651045.1 Bacteroidales bacterium
CCGAGAGCCGTGACCGTCACGACAGTCCAAACAATAATTCCGATCATCTAATTAGAGTTTATAGTTTTTCAATTCAGCGCTATCATAATTTCACTGTCAGTGCAATGGCCCCCGCACATTTTTTTGTTTTATGTCCCCTTTTCCTAAATCCCTTTCCCCAGTGAAAGGGACTTTCTATCGCACTTTGTGCTCCATTGTTTTATTCACCGTATTTTCCTTATAGTAAAGACGTATTGGTTGCGCAGTTTCTTGCGGAAAAGCCATAGGACAAAGTACCATAGGGCGACGGCACCGAGGGCGGAAAAAGCCGACACCAGCTCGCCGAAGCCTGTCTTTATCATCACAAGCACTGTCAGCATTAGAAGAGCCAGAGGTGCCACATAGGCAAGCCACACGGCCTTGAGGCCGGCGGTAGCCTTTAGGATGACCTCGACTTCCTCCCCGCTCTCGAAGAAACCATAAGGGTCCGTCGGGAGCTCGATTATCTTTTCAGTGCTATCCCCAAGAGCGCAAAAGCCCGCCGCATGACACGACGAGCAAGCTGATGAGGATAATATTTGTACTGTTGTAAACTCGGGAGTGACCGAGAGAATCCTGCCTTTGTGGGATATGTCTTCCTTTGCCATGACTACAAGGAATTCATACCACTTTCATAACTCATCCCGGCAGCCTGGATGTCCAGCGCCTGATCCATCTCCACGAACTTGACCCTGTCGCTCTTGAAGAGCATCGGGATATCGCCGGTCTCGCCGTTTCTGTGCTTGGCGAGGATGATCCAGGTCTTCTCCTTGTCCTCGGTGTTCTCGGACAGGCCGACGAAATCGGGACGGTGGATGAAGATGACGATATCGGCATCCTGCTCGATGGCACCGGACTCGCGAAGGTCGGAGAGCATAGGCTTTCCAATGCTGCTTCCACGCTGGACGGCGTTTCTGGAGAGCTGCGAGAGGGCGATGATAGGAATATTGAGCTCCTTGGCGGTCGCCTTGAGGGTACGCGAGATGAACGCGACCTCCTGCTCACGCATGCCGCGCAGATCAGGCGGGCCCTGCATAAGCTGAAGGTAGTCCACGACGATGAGCCTGACGCCCTTCTGGTTGACGAGCATCTTGGCCTTGTTGCGGAACTCCATGATCGGAAGGCTCGGGGTGTCGTCGATGTAGAGGGGTGCCTTTGCGAGGTTCTTGATCCTGTATTCGAGCTGCTCCCACTCGTAGTCGGCAAGCTTGGAGCCGCCTTTGATCTTGTCGGCGGGAAGGCCTGTCTCGGTCGTCATGAGACGCATGACGAGCTGGAGCGAGGACATCTCGAGGGAGAACACTGCGACGGGGATGTCGTGATCGACTGCCGCGTTGCGGGCGATATTGAGAGCGAAAGCAGTCTTACCGACCGAAGGACGGGCCGCGAGGATCACGAGATCGGACCTCTGCCATCCCATGGTCACCTGGTCGAGGGATGTGAATCCGGAAGGAACTCCGGAAAGACCGGTCGACTCCTGGTTGCGCTGGATCTCGGCGATGGCGTCGTTGAGGAGGGCACCGACCGTCTGGACTTCACGCTTGACGTTCTGGTTGATGGCGTCGAATATCTTCGACTGCGCAAGGTCGACGAGGTCGTCGACATTGGCGGAATCGTCGTAGGAGGCCTTGAGGATGGTGTAGGACGCCTCGATGAGCTCACGCTGGATGCTCTTCTGGCGGAGGATCTTGATGTAGTACTCGATGTTGACGGCGGCGCCGACTTTCATCGACATCCCGGAAAGGACTACCGGGCCGCCTATGGTCTCGAGATTGCCATCCTGGCGGAGGCGTTCGGTCACGGTGATCAGATCGACGACGACGTGCTTGTTGTTGAGAGCAACCATCGCCTCGAAGATCATCCTGTTGTGCTCGCTGTAGAAGCACGAGGGAGTGAGCTCTTCGATTGCCTGGTCGACCACGGAAGGGAGCACGAGCATCGCGCCGAGCACGGCCTCCTCTACATCAAGCGCCTGAGGCGGGGTGTTGCCCGTCTCAGGTGCTGAAGGGAGGGTCTGCTTCCTTCTGTTTTTTGCCGGAACGTCAGCCATATTTTACTCTGCCGCTTCTGAGAGTCCTGCAGCATTGATGATGATCCTTCCGCAGTGCTCGCAGATGATGAGCTTGCGGTTGGAAGAGATCTCAACTATGCGCTGGGGGGTGATGGTGTTGAAGCAGCCGCCGCAAGCGTTGCCGTTGTAGATACCGACAACGGCAAGGTGATTGTGGACGCTCTTGCGGATGCGGTCGTAGGCGCTGAGGGTACGCTCGTCGATTGCGGCGGCGCACTTGTCGCGGACAGCGACGAGAGTCTCTTCTTCCTTGGCCGTGGACTCGCGGATGCGCTCCAGCTCGTCTTTCTTGGCCTTGAGGTCTTCGCTGCGGATGGCGATCCTGTCCTTGAGGTCTTCGATGGCCATCTTGCGCTGCTGGATCTCTTCGCGGATCTCGGAGATGTTCTTCTCGGCTATCTGACGGAGGAGGTCCTGGTTCTCGATCTCCTTGTTGAGGGAGTCGTACTCACGGCTGTTGGAAATGCCGTCGAGCTGCTTCTGATACTTGGCGATGGCGTCCTCGCAGTCGATGATGTCCTGCTTGTTTTTGGCGATGCCCCTCGTGAACTCCTCGACAAGGGCGGACTGCTCCGCCATGTTGCCTTTGAGGACGGCGATCTCTTCCTCGAGGGCTTCGACCTCGGTGGGAAGTTCACCCCTGAGCTGGAGTATCCTGTCAATAGCGGAATCGGCCTCCTGGAGCTTGTACAGGGTGCGGAGCTTGTCCTCTACCGACTTCTCGGAGTCGGCGAAGTTCTTCTGGAGGGAGGTAAAGGTCTCCCTCTGATCGATGGGAATCTCGACTTTCTTGATTTTCTTTGCCATATCGTGCTAAAAATAATAAACGGGGTTGTGCATCACAGTGCTGATGCGAACTGCAAAGTTAGGAAATTTTTTCTTCAATTTTGAAAATAAAATGTCCGTAATTTCCACTTCGCTTTCGAAATGTCCGACGTCCGCAACCATAAAGCCTTGCGGAGTGAAGAAATTGTGGTAGGAAATGTCGGCGGAGACATAAGCCTGCGCTCCCCTTTCGCGCGCCGCAGGGATGAATTCAGCGCCTGAACCGCCGCAGAGAGCAACCCTGGAAATAAGGCCATCCACGGGGGCGGAACACTTAACCACAGCGCATCCGAAAGCCTTCTTGAGAAGGGCGATGAAATCCTTTGCGGCAAGCGGCTCCGGCAGATTGCCGACAGCGCCGAGACCAGTCTCGTCGGAGTCCTTGGAAAGGATCTCGACATCCCGGAGCCCAAGCTTCTCCGCCATGGCGAAACTGACGCCTCCGAGCACCTTGTCGGCGCTCGTGTGGGCCGCATAGACGGCGATGCCCGACTTGACCGCCTTGATGACGGCGTCGCAGACAGGGTCGCCCGGGGTTATCCTCTTCAGTCCTTTGAAAATAAGCGGGTGATGAGTCACTATCATCCCGCAGCCTTCCCTTACCGCCTCGTCGACGGTCTCGGGGGTGCAGTCGAAGGCGACGAGGACTCCGGCCGCATCATCCTCCGGAGAACCGATGATAAGGCCGCTGTTGTCCCACCCCTCCTGCACTTCGGCGGGGGCGAACTCCTCCACGGCGGCGATAATATCCTTGACTTTCATATCGCTTCTTACAGGGATTTGCGGACCTCGACGAGCTCGGCACGTATGGATTTCAGGCTCTCGAGGGCCTTCACGCGGAGGGAAATCTCCTTGCGCTCCTCGGAAAGGCGGCGGGTTGCGCCTTCGATGGTGAGTCCGTCGTCACGGAGAAGGACGCGGATGCAGCGAAGGGTCTCGATGTCTGCCGCGGTGTATTGGCGGTTGCCCTTGAGGTTGCGGCGGGGCTTGATGAACTTCTCGAAGGAGTTGGTCCAGAAGCGGATGGCCGAGGTGTTCTCGTCCAGCAGTTCGGCAACCTCGCCGATTGAGTAAAGAAGCTTTTCCATATCTGATTTTTAATCCATTGACTGACCTGTTCCGGCAGCCATGTAAAGCATGTCGGAATATTGTTCCGGAGAGACTGAAGCGAAGAAATGATGGACGGGATCGAGCACCTTGCCGCGACGCAGGACCTCATAGTGGAGGTGAGGCGCGAAAGACTTCCCTGACACACCAACAGCACCGATTTCATCCCCAGCCTTGACCTTGGAGCCGGAAGACACCGACACTCTGGCGAGGCAGCCGTAACGGGTCACGTAGCCGCCCTTGTGGGAGATTTCCACCATGGTGCCTATGCCGGTCGAGGAGTGGACGACGGAGCTGACGGTCCCGTCGGCGGAAGCATAGACCTTCTCACCTTGATAGGAGAGCAGGTCGATGCCGTCGTGGCTCGAGGGCACTCCGTAGAACGGGTTGAGCCTTTCGCCTATAGACGCGCCGACGCGGTCATAGGTGGCCTCAGCGAGGGGGAATCGCAGTGGCGGGATGCTGTCTATGCGGGCCTCGAGGTTAGCGAATATCTCCTTGAAATTATCTTCCACGGTGGCCGCCATCTTGACGACCCTGACGGCCTTCTCGGCCGAATAGGAAAGGAAGAAGCCGTCGGAGAGGGAATCGCTTTCCGGGATAAGGTCGGCGGCGCCGCTCGGGTTGAGCTTCGGCGCGGCCGTGTGGAAGAGCTCCCTGTAGATGGAATCATCCTTCTCCCTCAACACCTCTATCCTTGCGGCAAGAGCCTTCTCGGAAGCCCTCATCGCGGAATAGCTCTGCTCGTAGAGGGCGTTTTTCGCTATCAGGGCCTTCTCTTTTTCAGTGGTGAAGAACTGTTCGAAGATCACATAGAAGATGATGACGAACACCAGGACCGCCGCCAGATAGCGGAACGCGGTGCCTAGCGCCCGGCGCGTGTTGCGGCGGCGCTTTCGCAGTCTCAGCGACCTGGAATCGTATTCGTAGAGTTCTTCGTTCATTTCTTCTTATTTCCTCCTACCAACGCCATGTACTCCTTGGGAGACATGTCGAGGTCCATATAATCAGCAGGGTTGACGAACTCCTTGCCGTAGATCACTTCATAGTGGAGATGAGGCCCGGTCACGCGCCCTGAAGCGCCGGTCGCACCTATCTTGTCTCCCCTCTTCAGTACCTGACCCGGCTCGACGTCGATACGGCTCATGTGGGCATATCGGGTCCTGTAGCCGAAGCCGTGATAGACCAGCACGGATTCTCCATAGCCGGTCTCATACTCTGCCTTCTCAACCACACCGTCGCCGGTCACACGGATCGTGTTGCCCGGGCGGCAGGCGAAGTCCATCCCCGTGTGCTGCTTGGAGCTGCCGTTGATGGGGTCGGAACGGTAGCCGAAGAGGCTGGAGAGTTTGTAGGTCGATTTGTCCGTGTTGAGGGGCGGAATCGCGGGGATGTGGGTCGCGAGCTCACCGGCCTTGCGCTGCATGACGGAGATTTCGCTGTAGGATGAATCCTGGAATGCAGCCGCGCCGGTCAGGCGGTCAAGCCTCTCGGCGGTGCGGCGAAGGGGCTCCCACGGGCGCAGGGCAAGGATCTCAGGAGAGAGAGTCCCCGTGAGGGGGAACCTCCTTTCCATCGACACGGAATCCATGCCGAAGACCTGACGGTAGACCTTAGCATCCCTGGAAGAGAGCGCCTTGAGCTCCGCCTCGTCGTTGTCCAGACGCGAGGACATCATCTCGATACGGGATATCCATCTGGCGTTCTGACGCTTGAGAATCGCGGTCTTGGGGAGGTCGAGGTCGAAGACGTAGAGGTACAGCCACACATAGACCACAAATATGAGGGCGGCGGCCAGAACGGTCGCAAGCGCCTTCACGAAGCGGTGCTGGGAGACCTCCCTGATTTCATATTTGAGGGTCTCCCTGTTGAGAATATACCTTTTCCTCTCGTCCATATCCTTGCAAATATAGTTAAAATCGCCAAAAAGTTGTAATTTTGCACTCTAATATACAAGCTATGATGACATCCAAGCAGATAAGGCAGAAATTCCTCGATTACTTCGCCTCGAAAGGCCACGCAGTGGTCCCTTCGGCCCCCATGGTGATAAAGAACGACCCGACCCTCATGTTTACCAACGCCGGGATGAACCAGTTCAAGGACATCTTCCTCGGCAACAGCGCCCCGAAGAGCCCCCGCGCGACCGACTCGCAGAAGTGCCTCAGGGTCAGCGGCAAGCACAACGACCTGGAGCAGGTAGGCCACGACTCCTATCACCACACAATGTTCGAGATGCTCGGCAACTGGAGCTTCGGCGACTATTTCAAGAGCGAGGCTATCGATTTCGCATGGGAGCTTCTCACCGAAGTCTACAAGATAGATCCCAAGGACCTCTATGTGACGGTCTTCGAAGGCGCCGCAGAAGACGGCACCGCCCTCGACGAGGAAGCCCGCGCAGCATGGTTGAAGCATTTCCCGGCTGAGAAGATCCTCCTCGGCAACAAGCACGACAATTTCTGGGAAATGGGCGACACCGGCCCCTGCGGTCCCTGCAGCGAGATCCATATCGACCTGCGCAGCGAGGCTGAAAAGGCCCGCGTCCCCGGCGCTTCCCTCGTCAACCACGACGACCCCCTCGTCATCGAGATATGGAACCTCGTCTTCATGGAGTTCAACCGCAAGGCCGACGGCTCCCTTGAGCCCCTCCCCGCCAAGAACATTGACACCGGCATGGGCTTCGAGCGCCTCTGCGCCGTGCTCCAGGGCAAGCAGTCCAACTACGACACCGATGTCTTCACCGGCCTTATCGGCAAGATCGAGCAGCTCTCCGGCCACAAATACCACGAAAGCGCCGACACCGAGGTCGCGATGAGGGTCATCGCCGACCACATCAGGGCCATCGCCTTCTCCATCGCCGACGGCCAGCTGCCGTCGAACGTCAAGGCCGGCTATGTGATCCGTCGTATCCTGCGCCGCGCCGTGCGCTATGGCTACACCTTCCTCGGCTTCACCGATCCGTTCCTCACCCTTCTCGTGGAGCAGCTCGTGGAGGACATGGGCGAAGCCTATCCCGAGATCAAGGCTCAGCAGAAGCTCATCGAGAGCGTCATAAGGGAAGAGGAGAATGCCTTCCTCAAGACCCTCGACCGCGGCATCAAGCTCCTTGACGAGGCCATCGCCAAGCACGCCGACAGCAAGATCATCCCCGGCACCGAAGCCTTCATCCTCTACGACACCTACGGCTTCCCCATCGACCTCACCGACCTTATCGCCACCGAGAAAGGCTTCACGGTCGACCATGAGGGCTTTGCCGAGGAGCTTCAGAAGCAAAAGGAAAGAGCCCGCAGTGCGACCTCCAACTCCTTCGGCGACTGGGCCGTCTATCACGAGGGCGAAGAGTCCGTCTTCGTCGGCTACGATGCCCTCAGTGTCTCGGATGCCAGGCTCCTCAAGCAGAGGACTGTCATTTCCAAGAACAAGACTCTCTACGAGCTTGTCTTCGACCGCACCCCCTTCTATGCTGAGATGGGCGGCCAGGTCGGCGACACCGGTGAGATCATCTCCGCCTCCGGCGAAAAGATACTCATCCTCAACACCATAAAGGAGAACAACCTCACGATCCACCTCGCCGAAAGGATTCCTTCCGACTGCGAAGGCGCATTCGCCCTCAACGTCGACAAAGAGCGCCGCGACAAGATTGCAGCCAATCACACCGCGACCCACCTCCTCGACGAAGTACTCCGCGAGATCCTAGGGACCCACGTCGAGCAGAAGGGCTCGTTCGTCGGTCCGGACTACTTCCGTTTCGACTTCTCCCATTTCGCAAAGCTCTCCGACGAGGAGATCGCCGAAGCTGAAAGGAAGGTCAACGCCCTCATCAGGGCCGACTACCCGCTCTGCGAGAAGCGCGACGCAACCATGGACGAAGCCCTCTCGATGGGCGCCATAGCCCTTTTCGGCGAGAAATACGGCGACACCGTCCGCGTGGTCAACTTCGGTCCCTCAACCGAGCTTTGCGGCGGCACCCACGCCTCCTCGACAGGCCGTATCGGATTCTTTAAGATAGTCTCCGAAGGCGCGATAGCCGCTGGAGTCAGGAGGATCGAAGCAATCACAGGCGAGGCCGCCGAGAAGATGGTCTCCGGCATGCAGGAGATGCTCCGCCAGATGCGCAGCCTGTTCAACAACATCCCCGACCTCCCCGCTGCCATCAACAAGATGCTCGAGGAGAACGCCGCCTTCCGCAAGAGCCTTGAGGCAGTCGCTGCCGAGAAGGCCGCCCATCTGGCCAAGTCCATCAAGGAGAGAGCGGAGGAGATCAACGGCATAATGGTTGCTCGTTTCGACCACAACGTCGACCCGCAGCTTGTCAGGAACATGGCACTTATGCTCCAAAAGAGCACGACCAACCTCGTTCTTGCCGGCGCCTACGAGTTCGACGGCAAGCCCAACCTCATCCTGATGTACACCGACGACATTGTCGCCAAGGGCCGCAACGCCGGCAAGGACATCCGCGAAGGCGCGAAGTTCATCCAGGGTGGCGGCGGTGGCCAGCCCGGCCTCGCAACGGCCGGCGGCCGCAGCATCGAAGGCCTCAAGGACGCCCTTGAAGCCCTTGTCCAGACAGCAACCAAGTGAAAAAACTCGACAAGTTCATACTGAAGGCCTTTCTGGGACCGTTCATGGCGGTTCTGCTGGTGGTGACGTTCATCCTCCTGCTGCAGTTTCTGTGGGTCTATATCGATGAGCTTGTCGGTAAAGGGTTGGGATTCAGGGTCATAGCGGAGTTCATGCTCTGGGCCAGTTGCACGGTGCTGCCTCTGTCGATGCCGCTTTCGACGCTTCTGGCTTCGATGATGACCCTCGGCCAGATGGCTGAGAACTTCGAGCTCACCGCAATCAAGGCTTCGGGCACCTCCATCGCGAGGATCATGACGCCTATCTTCATTGCCTGCGCAATAGTCAGCGTCGGAGCGTTCTTCATCTGCAACAATCTCGTCCCCTACGCCACCAACAGGATCTACACCCTCCGCGACGACATCGGCAGGACCAAGTCCGAGATCAAGATTCCCGTAGGCACGTTCTACGACGGCATCGACGGCTACATCCTCCGCATCGGCGACCGCGACGACAGGACAGGGACCCTCTACGACGTGATGGTCTACGACCACTCCGCAAGGAAGGGCAACATAGCCGTCACCGTGGCCGACTCCGGCATCATGAGGATGTCCAAGGCGAAGGACTACCTCACCTTCACGATGTACGACGGCACCTCCTACCAGGAGGACAACATCAAGAAGTTCCGCGACACGACCTACGGCCTCCAGAGGATCAATTTTGCCAAGCAGGAGTTGATAATCCCGCTTGAGAACTACGCATTCCAGTCCTCCGGCGAGGCACGCTTCGGCGACCAGGTCAAATCCATGAACCTCAAGCAGCTGCGCCACGGCCAGGATTCCCTCCAACACTACGACGACTCCCTCCATATGAAGCATCTGGCTGATTTCAACGCACTGTCGGTGCTTCGCTACCGCAGCCAGCTCGACACTTCATGGAAGAGGAAGAGCGTCTTTGAAGACGAGGATTTCCTCCGCTGGGACGATATGACAAAAGAGTGGAAAGCCTACGAAACGGCCGAGGCGTCCGCAAGGCAGATGGAGTCATCCATCAAGACCTTCAGCATGGACACCTACGAGTCCACCTGGATACTCCGAAGGACCAACCTCGAAATACTCAAAAAGTTCGCCCAGGCCCTCGCCTGCCTCATCCTGTTCTTCATAGGAGCCCCGCTGGGAGCCCTTATCGGCAAGGGTGGCATCGGCTCGTCCGCCGTGGTCTCGGCCCTCTTCTTCGTTCTCTACTGGGTGGTCGACATCACTGGAGCGAAGCTGTCCAACGACGGCGCAACCAGCGCATTCGTCGGCGCATTCATATCTGCGATGGTGCTACTGCCGATAGGTATATTCCTCACCTGGCGGGCCATCCGTGAAAAACCGATATTCGGCAACGAAAGCACTCTCGAGCTCTGGAGAAAGATTAAGAGCAAGGTGATTTCCTTCTTCAGGAAGACAAGGATAGTCTACATGGGCACGCCCGAATTCGCCGTGGCTCCTCTCAAGGCCCTCCTTGAGCAGCGCTACAAGGTGGTCGGCGTTGTCACCGTGCCGGACAAGCCTAGCGGCCGCGGCCTGAAGGTCTCCGAAAGCGCGGTAAAGACCTTCGCCGTGGAGAAGGGCCTACCCGTCCTTCAGCCGGAGAAGCTCAAGGATCCGGAGTTCCTCAAGAGCCTCGCGGCCCTGAAGGGCGACATATTCGTTGTCGTCGGCTTCAGGATGCTGCCTGAGGTGGTCTGGAAGATGCCTAAGAAAGGCACCTTCAACCTCCACGCCGCCCTGCTCCCTCAGTACAGGGGCGCTGCTCCTATCAACTGGGCGGTAATCAACGGCGAAAGGGTGACCGGCGTCACGACCTTCCTCATCGACTCCCGCATCGACACCGGAGGCATCATCCTCCGTTCCGAACACATGATAGGCCCGACCGACACTGCCGGCGACGTCCACGACGCCCTTATGGAAACAGGAGCGAAGCTCGTAGTCGACACCGTCGAAGGCCTTATCCAGGGCAATGTGGAGACCAGGGTCCAGAGAAGCTTCATCCAGGGATCCGAGCTTCTCAAGCCCGCCCCGAAACTCACCCGGGAGCTCTGCCACATCGACTGGGACGACACCACCAGGCAGATCGTCAACCTCATACGAGGCCTTTCCCCCTACCCTGCCGCATGGACGGAGCTCGTCAAGGACGGAGTCCCGACCCAGCTCAAGATATTCAAGGCCTCAGCCATGGAGAATGCCCCGAAGGCAGCGCCCGGGACGGTCCTTTCCGACGGCAAGACCTATCTTGCCATCGCGACCGCCAACGGCGCCGTCGCCCTCGAAGACGTCCAGCTCTCCGGCAAGAAGAGAATGGACGTCAAGGCCTTCCTCGCCGGCTTCCGCGAGCCCGAAGCCTATGTAGCCGACAAGGGCACCTCAAAGGCTGAAATCGCCAAAGCAAAGCCCCTGGAGGACGACTGATGGGAAGCTGCGTCATCATCGGTGCCGGTGATTTCCCCACGAAGGAATATCCGCTCTATCTTCTCCGCACGGCAGACAGGATAGTCTGCTGCGACGGTGCGTTCAGGTCTTTCCTTCGCCGCAGCAAATCCATCTTCGGGCAGGAACGCCTTCCCGACGCTGTCGTAGGCGATCTCGATTCTCTGCCGAAGTCCATCGCAGACAAATACAGAGGCATCATCGTAAAAATTGACGAGCAGGAAGACAACGACCAGACCAAGTCGGTCCGCTATGTCCTGGAGCATTACAAGGACGTAGACACCATCCACATTCTGGGCGCCACAGGCAAGCGCGAGGCCCACACCCTAGGCAACCTGTCTCTCCTTATGGAATACACCCGGGCTTTCGGCATCGACAGCCTTACAAGCACCCCTACCATCGACATAGTCTCCGACCGCTGCACGGCCATCGCCGTCACCGACAGCTGCACCCTGGAAGTCGGTCAGGGCCGCCCCATTTCCATAATCACCACTGACAATTCTCTAAAAATACAATCTGACGGCCTCGAATGGCCGACCGACGACGTGGTGTTCGACAACCTCTGGAAGGCAACGCTAAACCGCGCCTCGAAAGACGCGGTCAGCTTACGTTTCAGCCATCCTTCGATGGCGCTTATAATCCTGGAATAAACTCAGAAGCTGTAGCCCAGCCCGATCTGGAAGGTGTTGCCTATTACCTTATTGAGGGTGATGTAGGAAACATCCAGAGACAATCCGATGTACTTGAGTCCGAGACCTACCGCAAGGTGGGACGGAACTGCCGCGCTCTCGGAAGCGAACCGGTAGCCGACTCTCACGAATCCGATCTCCTTGATCCCGTAAGAAAACCCTGCCGAAACTCCCCAGTTGTTGGAGAAGAACCAGTCGCCGTCGAGAAGGGCCTCGATGGAGTGGATGCCGGTCACATAACGGTAGGACAGTCCGACGGCAAGAGAGGACGGCAAAGAGGACATGTCCGAATCTTCCAGGATCTTGCCGACGGAGCGGACTCCGACGGCCGCGTTGAAGCCTTCCCAGAAACGCACCTGTGCAAGGATGTCGACAGAGAAAGCCGACGAGGAGAAATCCTTCATGAAACAGGCCTTGGAGTACTTGGCGTTGACTCCAAGGGCGACATGCTCCCCAATTCCGACAGAAAGAGCACCTCCCACCGCAAAATCATACGGAGCGAACTCATCGATCTTCTCATATCCGAGCTGGTGGACATATCCGACAGCGAATCCAAAGCGCTTGACGGGCCTGAAAGCGGCCCCTACGGCGATATTGGAAGTCTTCGTAAAAGAAGGTGCATATAAACTGTAGGATGCCTTCACGGAGCCTAAGCCGTCCATCATCGCTATCGCTGCAGGATTGGAGAACACCGCGAAAGCCGGAGAGACCTGCATCGAAGTCAGTCCCGTCCCCGCCATACCGGAAATGCCAGGGTCGCGGCTCCAGCGAAGGAACGGATGGGCCTCGTTGGCCGGCACCGCCTGGGCGACGGCCGCCACGCTCAACAAAAGCGCGGAAAACAAAACTGCAAGCCTTCTCATTTCTTCACTATCGTGTATTTGTAGGAGTTGCCTCCATAGGATACCGTCAGATAATAGATACCACGGGCAAGCTGGTTGGTGCTGATCGTGACAGGTTCATATGCAGAACAGACCTCCTTCATGCTGAACACCTTGACTCCATAGCTGGAGATCAGGGAAATCTCCGTCTCCTGCCTGCTCAGGGCGGCAAGGATCGTGAGCTCGTTTCCAACAGTGGTCCCCGGGATAAGGGTCACCTTCTCGGAAACGGGGCGCACGAGCACCGGGAAACTCTCGACAGCCTTGTCGCCTATGGCATCCGAGGCGACGACCTTGACGTGGCCGAGACCATTTTCCAAGGCCGTGACCGTGAGCACGGAGCCGTCAATCCTGGATTTGAGGATATCCTTGTCGATGACGGCGGCAGTATAGTTGAGAGGCTCTCCATCAGGGTCGGAGAAGTACTCCGACAGATCCAGGGTTAGCGACTCCCCTGGCGAAGTCAGCCAATATTCATCGAAAGGAATATTGAGGAAAGGCCTCTCGTTCTCCTTGACAGAATAGGTGAAACTCTTTTCCGTCTGGAGACCATACTCGTCTCTCGCCGTGATCTTCGCGGTATATGAGCCAGGATTCGCAAGCTGGCAGTTGAGGATGAAATGCCAGACACCGGCTGCATCCTTCTCAAGCCTTGCACGGCCGTTGGTGGTGAAGCTGACGTCCAAATCATTGAAATCGGGATCGTAGATCTCAACGGGAAGGTCAATGCTCATCCACTGAGAGAACGCTCCGATGCCGGGATTGAGATTGATCACCGGTGCATGGTTAACCCCAGTCCTTACCTGCTTGATCGGAGCAGGAGTCGTGTAAGAGGTGCCGTAGCTGACCACCGTGACATAATAGTCGGTCGAGAAATCCAGTTTTCTGAGAACGATGGAGATGTCCTCTCCGCTCACCTTTTCTTCCGAGACGAATCTTTCCGTGATGATGTTGCTGCCAGGGTTACTCGGGTCCATAGACTCGAGTGCAGAACGAGACTTCGAAGCCGCGGCCATATAACCATAAGAACCGTTGGCCACAAGATCGACGCTGATGGAGTTGCCCATAGCAGACGCCGTGTAATCCGTGACAGGATCAGGAGTGCCGGCAATCATGTAGAGGAAAGAACTGTGGGCATCCACGAGAGGGCCGATAGGCTTGGACCCGGTAGAGGCTTCGATTACACGAGCTCCTGAAAGAAGGGCTTCCTTCAACATATCGCAGGTGAATCCGGGACCGCCGAAATATGAAATAAGCAAGGCCGCAACACCGCTCACGTGAGGACACGCCATCGATGTGCCGCTATATAGCACATATCCGCTTGACGCTACGGAGGTTGGGACTGTACTCCATATGCCGACTCCGGGAGCGCAAATGTCGACCCAGTCGCCATAGTTGGAGAAAGATGCGCGAGTGCCACTGCTCTGGATGGCTCCGACCGCCACGATAGGCTCGTAGTTGGACGGAGGTCCATATTGCAGGTTGTCATTGCCAGCAGCAAAGAGGACAATACCACCCTTCATCGGGGAACCTGCCTTCTGGTTGCCGGAAGCATCACATCCTGCATATTTGATAAAATAATCTACGGCCTGAGTGAAGGCTCTGTCTGGATTATTGTGCTCGGAGATAAATGCGTTCAACTCCGACTGGCTTATCTGGCCGTTGTCATCGGTGTCGACGACATAACCCCAGCTGTTCTGGCAAATGAGGGCTCCCTTGTCAGCTCCGGCCTTGATGGCCGTCTCGAAGCTGTAGGCGGAACGTGTGCCGGAGAAAACCGCCAGGGAGAGAAGGCTCACTCCCCTGCGGCCGTCGGCATAATCTCCACCGGCAACACCGGCAATGCCTTTGCCATTGTTGGTCACCGCAGCGATGGTCCCAGCCACGTGGGTCCCGTGACCGTCGCTGTCGGGAACGATATTCGTGGAGTTGGTTACGTAATTGTAATGCCCCGAATCGAGACAGTTCCAGGCGAGATCGGGATGGTCGAGCTGGAGGCCGCCGTCAACTACGGCAACGACCACATTGGGATTGCCGACCGTGTATTGCTCCCATACGGGAAGCACGTCCACGTTGTAGCCGTTGGAGTTGTTGAGACCCCACATGTTGCTCCAATAGGAGTCATTGGTGGCTTGAGGAGCGATTTTCCTTACAGGCTCGAAGAACTCGACGCCCTTTACGGGGGCTAGATCTTCTCCGGCCTTGGTCACAGGAACCTTCTCGTCAAATGTGACGAGATACCACTTGTGCAATCCGGCTGCGCGCGTACGAGCCTCATACTCGCCGGCATACGGGAAAAGCCGCTCCATCGAGGTGATGCCGAGCTCCGCCATCATGCCTCCGAGCTCGGAGGACTTGGTGACTGGCAGTCCCTCACCTTCACACGCCTCTATTTCCGCGACAATCTCATCGGAGAAATAGATTTTTGCAGCACCGGGAACAATAGTCCTGTCGTAATCTACTGAGATAGGCTCCTCAGGCTTGATTCCTTCCTCGATCGTCCCTGCTGCCGAATGCTCTTCGATCTCTTTTGCGCAGGAAAGTGCAAGAAACGCGAGCAATATCGCCTGGATTTTCTTCATTACCTAAATTTAAATTGACAGAGATCCGTAGTTGTACTTGACTACGGCATAAGTAAAGTTACACATCTTTTCAGGCGAGACGCCGA
>JAGCDT010000100.1 GCA_017651045.1 Bacteroidales bacterium
ACCTGCCGTGCGACCGTGGGCACCGTGTCCAACGCAGATCACAACCTGGAGTCCGACGGCAAGGCGGGACGCACCCGTCACCTTGGCCGCAGGCCTCACAACAGGGGCGTCGTCATGAACCCTCACGATCACCCGATGGGTGGTGGTGAAGGCCGCGCCTCCGGTGGTCACCCTCGTTCCCGTAAGGGCCTCCCTGCAAAGGGATACAAGACCCGCAACCCGAAGGCGACTTCCAACAGGTTCATCATTGAAAGAAGAAAGAAGTAACGGAATTAAACTGAAGAATTATGAGTCGTTCACTTAAAAAAGGACCGTATATCCAGGAAGCCCTGGAGAAAAGGATTCTCGCTATGAATGATGGCGGCCACAAGAAAGAGGTCGTCAAGACCTGGTCCCGCGCCAGCATGATCTCTCCTGATTTCGTCGGTCACACCATCGCAGTCCATAACGGCAACAAGTTTATTCCGGTTTATGTCACTGAAAACATGGTCGGCCACAAACTCGGAGAGTTCGCTCCCACGCGTACTTTCAGGGGTCACTCAGGCAATAACAAGAAATAACGTTTCAAGCTATGGGAAAAAGAAAAAGATTAATGGCTGAGAGGCTCAAAGAGGCCAAGAAGCAGACCGCTATAGCGAAACTTAAGGAAATCCCCACCTCCCCCCGCAAGATGCGCCTTGTCGCTGACACCGTCAGGGGAGTTGAGGTCAACCACGCACTTGATCTCCTCAAATATTCAAAGAGGGATGCATCCATACGTCTGGAGAAACTTCTCCGCAGCGCTATCGCCAACTGGGAAGCCAAGAACCAGGACAACTCCGGCGAACTTGACAAAGGCAATGTCTATGTCAAGACCATCATGGTCGACGAAGGTCGTACGCTCAAGAGGATCCGCCCGTGCCCTCAGGGCCGCGCCGGCAGGATTCGCAAGCGCTCCAACCATGTGACCATTATTCTCGACGTCAAGAAATCAGCAGTGGAGGAATAAGCTATGGGACAGAAAACAAATCCAATCAGCAATAGAATAGGTATCACCCGCGGTTGGGATTCCAACTGGTGCGGTGGCAACTACCCTGAGAAGATCAAGGAAGACTACGACATCCGTCAGTATCTTCAGAACCGCCTTGCCAAGGCCAGCCTTTCCAGGATCATCATCGAAAGGACCCTTAAGCTCATCACCGTCACCATCCACGCAGCCCGTCCCGGTTTCATTATCGGTAAGGGCGGCCAGGAGGTCGACAAACTCAAGGAAGAGCTCAAGAAGGTCACCAAGAAGGATGTCCAGATCAACATCTACGAGGTCAAGAGGCCTGAGGTCGACGCCACCATCGTGGCCGACTCCATCGCCCGTCAGATCGAAGGCCGCGTGTCCTACCGCCGCGCCATCAAGATGGCTATCGCCACCGCGATGAGGGTTGGTGCCGAGGGCATCAAGGTCCAGATCAGTGGCCGCGTCGGCGGAGCCGAAATGGCCCGCAGCGAGATGTTCAAGGAAGGCCGTACTCCTCTCCACACTTTCCGTGCTGACATCGACTACGCTCTCGCTATCGCGAGCACCAAGGTCGGCGCCCTCGGAATCAAGGTTTGGATCTGCAATGGTGAGAAGTTCGGAAAGCAGGATCTTTCCCCGAACGCCGGCATGGCCTCTTCGCAGGCCCCCGCACAGGGCGCTGGCCGTCGTGGAGAGCGTGGTGGCCGTCGTGACGGCCGTCGTGGCGGAGAACGCCGCGGTGGTGACCGCAGATAGTCAACCCGCCTGCAAAAAAGGAGGCCGACTCAGAAAAAATGAGCCGGCCTTTCTTTTTTATGCCCTTGTGAATCCTTCAGAGGTGGAATAGCAGAGCCAGTCGGCGCCGTCCATCCAGTCGCCGAGGATAAACAGGCGGGACTCTCCGACGGGCATGTCGACCTTGCAGTGATAGTGGCCGAAGATGAAGTAGTCGATCTTCTCCGGGAAGCTCTCACAGAACTTGTAGATGCGCTCGTCTTCGCCGCGGAAGATGTAGGCCTCGCTCTTTGCCAGGCGGCTGTGGCGGGACCAGTTGTTGCCGAGGCGGAAGGCGAACCAGGGGTGGAGCATAGAGAAGAGCACCTGGGCCGTGCGCCAGTGGAAAAATGCCTTGAGCATCTTGTAGCCGCGGTCGCCGGAGCCAAGGCCGTCGCCGTGGCCGAGGCAGAATTTCTTCACGCCGATCTTGACGACCTCCGGCTGGGTCTTGCGAATCATCCCGAGGGACTCGAAATAGGAGTAGGACCAGATGTCGTGGTTGCCTTCGAAGAAGTAGACCTTTACACCTTCATCCATGAGGTCCTGAAGGGCGGCGAAAACCCTGGTGTAGCCCTTGGGGACCACGTCCCTCCATTCGTACCAGAAATCCCAGATGTCGCCGAGAAGGTAGAGCGCTTCCGTTTCCTGCGCAGGGATGCTCTTGAGGAAACTTACGAAGCGTTTTTCCCTTTCAGCGGGATTCTTGACGTCGAGCCCGAGGTGGGTGTCCGATACGAAATATGTCCTTTCCCTTATCATCTTCCGAATATGAATATGAGGATGGCCACCACTGCGCAGTAGATGGCGAACCAGGAGAGTTTGGATTTCTTGACGAGGGCTATCATTACCTTACAGGCGAGAAAGCCGGAGATGAACGCAGTGATGAAGCCGAGAAGCAGGCAGACCGGGCTGATCGCGCCGGAGAAGAATTCGCCTGTGTCCTTAAGGGATTTCACTACGGAGAGGAACTGCTCGCCTATGATGGGCACGAGCACCATCAGGAAGGAGAAACGGGCCATCTCGTCGCGCTTGACGCCGGTCATGAGGCCGGTCGCGATGGTGGTCCCGCTGCGGGAGAGACCGGGGATGACGGCGAGGGCCTGGCCGCAGCCGACAATAAATGCTTGAAGGAAGGATATGCCGCCGCGGTGGGTGTTTTCCTTGACCCATCCGTGAGGACCGGAGGCGAAGTCGGAGAAGAAAAGCAGCAGGGCGGTCACGCAGAGCGAGACGCCTACCACGATAAGGCTGTCGCCGAAGAGTCCTTCGACTGCATCTTTGAAGAAAAAGCCCACTACAGCCACAGGGATCATCGAAACGATGAGCTTGCAGATGTAGTCAGTCTCGTCGTTGTAGCGGAATTTGAAAAGGCCCTTGAAAAGGGTCATGATGGCGCCCCAGAAGACCACGATCGTGCTGAGCACGGTCCCGAAGTGGACAAGTACCGTGAAATCGAGAAATCCTTCAGCGTCGACGCCGAGGAGCTCCTTCGCTATCATGAGGTGGCCGCTTGAGGACACCGGGAGGAATTCGGTCAGTCCCTGGACCAGGCCGAGCAGTATTGCCTGCCACCACTCCATATCAGTCCTCCTTGTGACGGCCCATGATGGCCGCGATCTCTATGATGATACCGCAAATGATCACTATGGGCGCGGCGACAAGCCTTCTGGCGTCGAACATCGCGTAGTTGAAGATCTGCGGGTCGTCGCTGCCTCCTCCCGAAAGGAGGATGAACCCCGCGATCATCACTACGAGGCCCGCGATCATCAGGCGTATACCCTTCTTGGTTATCGCCATTTTCTTGCCGTCGTCCGGCTTGTCTGTTTTTTTGATGGCCATTATCGATTATGCATATAGCTCGTCCTTGGAAAGGGACAGGAGACGGTTGGTTGAAACGTAGGTGCTGAACGTGCAGATGATAAGGCCGGCGGCCACGATTGCCGCGGCGGTGATCATCAGGTTGGTCTTTTCGAAGACGTTGAATATCTGGTAGAATTTCTCGCGGAGAAGGAACAGGCCGCCGGCGATAATGAGGCAGGCGATGATGGCTGCGATGAGCCCCATGATGGCCGCCTGGCCCATGAAGGGCTTGCGGATGAAGCCTTTTGTCGCCCCCACGAGCTTCATCGTGTGGACTGTGAATCTCCTGGTGAAGACGCTGAGGCGCATCGTGTTGGAGATGAGCACGAAGGAGATGAAAAGGAGAAGGCCAGTGAGGACCGCAAGGATGAGCGAGACTCTGTTGAGGTTCTCGTTGAGGGCCTCCACCAGGGAGGATTGGTAGACCACCTCGTCGACAAGGGGAGACTCGCCGATCTCGGCCTTGACGATCTCCAGGCTGTCTTTCGAGACGTACTCGGGCTTGAGTTTGAGGTCTATCGAAACCGGGACCGGGGTCTCTCCGAAGGCTTCCAGGAAGTCTTCGCCGAGGAGGCCGGCCATTTCGGCCGTGCCCTGCTCGCGGGAGATCAGATGGGTCCCCTTCACGAAACTTTTCCCGGAGAGCGCCTTCTCGAAAGCAGCGGCGTCGGCGTCGGGCACATCGGTCTTGAGGACCACCGAGACGGCGACGTTTTCCCGGAAATAATCCGAGATGCTGCGAGCGTTGACAAGGAGGAGAGTTGCTATTCCGACCAGCACCAGGACCAGTGTAATGCTTATCAGCATCGATATCCAGGCAAAGGCCATACGGCGCCGGACTATTTTATTTTCAGCTTTGCGCATATTACCCGAAATTCGTGTAAATATAGTAAAATCTGCAAAAGTCGAAAAATTTTCTTATCTTTGTTTGATTCCTGAATTTTTCAGGGACCTTAAAACCAGATTAATTAGATGGGAGATACGGTAAAAAGAGTCCTTTTCGTCAATTCGGAGATATACCCTTATATCCCCGAGTCGCCGATTTCAAAGGTGGGCCGGACTCTTCCCCAGGGGATCCAGGAGCTCCGTAAGGAGATCCGTGCTTTCATGCCCCGCTACGGGTGTGTCAACGAGAGAAAATTCTCCCTCCACGAGGTTATCCGCCTCTCCGGGATGAATATCATCATCTCCGACACCGACCGCCCTCTTTCCATCAAGGTTGCGTCGATTTCCGCGGCCCGTCTGCAGGTCTATTTCATCGACAACGACGACTACTTCCACCGCAAGCAGCTCTATCGCGACGAGAAGGGCCATTTCTTCCGTGACAACGGCGAGAGGGCTATTTTCTTCGCCCGCGGAGTGCTTGAGACGGTGAAGAAGCAGCGCTGGGCCCCCGACATCGTCCATTGCCACGGATGGATTTCCCAGGTTCTCCCTCTCTATCTCAAGAAAGCCTATAAGGACGACCCCATTTTCTCCTCCAGCAAGGTCGTTCTCTCCCTCTATGACGACACGCCGAAATCAACGTTCGAAGCCGGCTTCGCCGACGCCGTTCCTTTCGGTCCCATCACCAAGGAGGACACCGGTCTCGAAGGCCCCGTCGACGGCACGCTCCTTGCAAAACTCGCGGTCCGTTATGCCGACGGCATCATCATGGGAGCCCCCGGGATCGACAAGGGAGTCGCCGCCCTCGCTGAGGAAAGCGGCCTTCCGATTCTTCCCTTTGACGGTGCTTCGATGGAAGACGGCAGCTACATAGACCGTTACAACTCTTTCTACGAAAGCATTCTGTAATGAAGAGAACTTCATTTGCGCTTCTTTTAGCCGCTTTTGCGGCATCCGCTGCAATCTCTTGCGTCCCGGTCGATGAGGACCTGGGCAAGAACCTCATATCCACCAACGCCCGTTTCCACGTCTTCACCGAGGAGTATGCACTCAAAGGCCTTGAGACCAGGATGGCCGACGACCTTTCAGGCTTTTCTTCCACGAGGATAGTCGTAGGTGCAGTCCGCGACAAGGACTATGGCGTCTCCAAGCGCTCTTCCGCGTTCACCCTCGTGCCCGCAATCGACACCCTCGATTTCGGCGTCGACCCCGAGGTGCTCAGGTTCTACATCAAGCTCGAGTGCGACACGACCTGTGTCGTCCCCGGCGGAGAGTACAATCTCCAGAGTCTCAGTGTCTATCCCCTCACCGACACTCTCGACTTCGTTGAAAACGGCGCCAACCGCATCCCTCCCCATTCCAATGAAAAGGTAAACCTCGGCTCCCCCGTCATCAACGGCAAGGATTCGCTCAAGATAGAGTTTACGAAAGCTTTCGGCAAGAAGTACGTCGACTGGATTACCTACCTTTTCGACAAGGACGGCGACGGCAAGGCCATCCTCGCCTGGAGGGACGACGATGACGACAAGGACGAAGACGACATCGACAACCGCAAGTCCTTCACCGAGTACATCAAGTACCTCCCCGGTGTCTATGTCGAGGCCGACGCTCCGGCCGGCTACGGCGGACGTTTCGATATGTTCAAGATATCCTGCTTCTCGATTGCCTACGACAGCAGCAGCCAGGGCTACTACTACCGCAACAACAACATCGGCATCCTCCGCATCAGGGCGAAGTTCAACGGAGTCCAGAAGGACACCTCGTATCTGTTCCTCCCCGGAGAAATCGAGTTCCTCAACGAGAACACCTATCTTGAGAACCGCTCCAAGTTCTACCAGTACGCGTTCAACGCGACGATCCAGGATCCTGTTACCGAGACCCTCATGCAGTCCACCGAGGACGTCTATGTCGAAGGTGGCGGCGGCATGAAGCCCGTCGTGTGCGCCGACAGCCTCGGCCGCATTCTCTACGACGACATCGTCTCCAAGGGCGGCGATCCGTCCTATACGGTGATCAACAAGGGGACCCTCATGCTCAACTTCGAGGACCCGGGCCCGGAGAACAACTACACCGAGTTCGACCTCTTCCCGGAGGTGCTTTCCCCGACCTGCCGCATCGTCACCACTGACGACGACGGCGAGGAGACCAAGACCTTTGCGGCGCTTGCCGACGCATCGTCTTCCGCCGAGAACCAGGGCAACATCAACCGCAGCCTCCTCCGCTACAACCCCGACATTACCCACCACCTCCAGCAGATCCTCAAGATCTACATTGAGAAGGTCCGTAAGATCGAGGAGGCCGGCGAAAGCGGCAGGGAAGCGGTTGAGGAGGAGTACAGGACCAAGCTTGCCAACTACGACATCTGGTTCCTCAACATCCACGAAGAGACCGTCGAGACCATTGCCTCATCGTCCTACGACAACGAGTACTACAGGAATCTCCTCTACGCCCAGTACTACAATTCCCTCTATGGCGGCTACGGTGGTTATGGTTATGGTGGCTACGGCTATGGCTATGGAGGCTATGGCGACTATGGCTACGGCAGCAACTACTACAGCCTTGCCATGCTCAACGCCCTGTATTCGTCGTCCAACACCACGACCACGACCTCCCAGGAGCTCGACAAGGACCGCTACTACAAAGCCATCCTCAACGGCCCCGACTCCCCGTCGGAGCGCAAACCGACCTTCAAGGTCACATATTCTTTCCCTATGTTGTAGAAAATATTGTCCGCCTTCCGAGTTTGGCACGAAGTTGGCTATTACCTTATTCGGAAGACATAAATATTGATAAGATAAAATTCCGGAGCACGTCGCGAGATTTGCTCCGGAATTGTTTTTTACAGCATCGATCCGCCGACGATATCGAGGATTTCGGCGGTGATCTTCTGCTGGCGGCCCTTGTTGTATTCGAGGGTGAGGTCGCGGAGGATGTCTTCCGCGTTGTCCGTTGCGGTCTGCATCGCCACGGTGCGGGCGGCGTGCTCGGCTGCTGCGCTGTCGAGAAGAACGCTGTAGAGCTTCAGTTTGAGGACTTTCGGCAGGAGCTCGGAGAGCACATCTTCGGTGTCGGGCTCGACGATGCAGTCGACCGGACGGGCCTCCTCGCCGACAGGCTCCATTTCATAGGGGAGGAAAACCTCGCGGACGGTCGGCTGGGAGGCGGTGGAGGCGAAATGGTTGTAGATGAGCTCCACGCGGGAATAACGCCCGGAGAGGAAGCCTTCGGTAAGCTCCTCGGCGATGGCGGCGGCGCCGTCGTAGGCCGGATGCTCGGAAAGCTTCGAGAAATCCTTGGGCGAGGGGTGGCCGGCCTTTTTCATGGCGTCGGCCATCTTGCGACCTATGCTGAAAATGGTGGCATCGGGGTGCTCCGCGAGGGCGGCGGTGACGCAACGGATGGCGTTGGCGTTGAAGCCGCCGCAGAGCGAGGTGTTGGAGGCTATGGCAACGATGGCGACGCTGCCGGCCTCCTTTTCCTCCGAGAACACCGCCCAGGGCGAGCCACCCTCATGCTCCTTCGAGGCGTAGTCGGCGAGAAGGGTGGAGAGCACGCTGGAGAGGGCCTTCTGGTAGGGAAGGGCCGAGGCGACGGCCTGCTGGGCCTTGCGAAGCTTGGCCGAGGCCACGAGCTTCATCGCCGAGGTGATTTTCAGCGTGCTTCGTACCGAACCGATACGCGTCTTTATTTCCTTGAGGGAAGCCATTACATGAGCGAAGTGCTTACTTCAGAGGCGACTTTTTCTATGATTGCGGTTATTTCGTCGTTGATCTTGCCTTCGGAAAGGGGCTTCAGCACGTCTTCGGCGTGGGAAGCTCTCATCGTGTCGAGGAAAATCTCCTGGAATTCGGGGACGCGGATCTCGGCGATGTCCTTCATGAGGGCGTGGGTGCCGCAGTAGAGGATGGCCACCTGCTCACCGACGGGCATCGGGCTGTACTGGGGCTGGATGAGGAGCTTGCTGTTCTTACGGCCCTTGTCGAGGGTCATCGCGGTGACGCTGTCCATATCCGAGGAGAACTTCGAGAAGGCTTCCAGTTCGTTGTACTGGGCCTGGTCGATCTTCAGGGTGCCGGCCACCTTTTTCATGCTCTTGACCTGGGCGCTGCCGCCGACTCGGGAGACCGAGATACCGATATTGATGGCGGGGCGGACACCGCGGTTGAACAGATCCGTCTCCAGGTAGATCTGGCCGTCGGTGATGGAGATTACATTGGTCGGGATGTATGCCGCGACATCGCCCGCCTGGGTTTCGATGATAGGGAGCGCTGTGAGCGTGCCGCCCGCTTTGACCTTGCCCTTGAGCGATTCGGGAAGGTCGTTCATCTTCTCAGCGACGGCCTGCTCGGAGATAATCTTAGCGGCCCTTTCGAGAAGACGTGAGTGGAGGTAGAAAATGTCGCCCGGATAGGCCTCACGGCCGGAAGGACGCTTGAGGATGAGGGAGACTTCGCGATAGGCCACGGCCTGCTTCGACAGGTCGTCATAGACGACGAGGGCGTGGCGGCCAGTGTCGCGGAAGTACTCGCCGATGGCGGCTCCGGCGAATGGGGCGTAGTACTGAAGGGCGGCCGGATCGGAGGCGGTCGCCGCCACTACTATCGTGTAGTCCATCGCCCCTTTGGTGCGCAGGGTGTTGACTATGCTCGCAACCGTGGAGCCTTTCTGGCCCACGGCGACATAGATGCAATAGACCGGATCACCGTTTTCATAGTTGGAACGCTGGTTGATGATGGTGTCTATCGCGAGGGCGGTCTTGCCGGTCTGGCGGTCGCCGATGATGAGCTCCCTCTGGCCGCGGCCGATGGGAATCATGGCGTCTATCGCCTTAAGGCCGGTCTGGAGAGGCTCCGTGACGGGCTGGCGGAAAAGGACGCCGGGCGCTTTGCGCTCGAGCGGCATCTCGCTAAGCTCGCCGTTGATCTCGCCGAGACCGTCGAGGGGTTTGCCGAGAGGGTCGACAACCCTGCCGAGCATCTGTTCGCCAACCATGATGGACGCGATGCGCCCTGTGCGGCGTACGGTCATGCCTTCGCTGATCTCGTCGGTCGGGCCGAGGAGAACGGCGCCGACGTTGTCCTCTTCGAGGTTCATCACCACGGCCATCTCGCCGTTGTCGAACTCAAGCAGTTCACCTGCTTCGGCGTTGTGGAGTCCGTAGATACGGACCACGCCGTCGCTGACCTGCAGCACCTTGCCTATTTCTTCAAGATGCAGACCGGTCGAAATCTGCCTGAGCTGCTCGAGCAGCACTTCCGATATTTCGCTTGGTTTGAGGTTCTGGGCCATTTTCTATACGATTCTTCTGTTTTTCCGGACAAATTGCCGGCGAATAAGATCCAGCTGTCGTTTTACGCTGGAGTCAACTAGATAATCATCTACATCGAAAACGAATCCGCCTATGAGCTCGGGGTCTGTCTCGACATTGATTATGATGTCGAACCCTGCCTTCTCCTTGACCAGTGCGGCAATCCGTTTAAGCTCCTCTTCGGAGGGCTTGCCGACGGTACGAAGGGTGGCGATGCGGATGTTTTTCCGGAGGTAGTATTTGTGGATGAAGGAGTTGAGAATCATCGGCAGGTATTCATCCCTGCCGCTTCTTGCAAGGAGGGCTATGAAGCGCGAAAACTCATCCGAAATACTGCCGCCGAGGGCCGAACGGACAAGGAAGACCTTGTCGTCGGGGCTCAGGCCGGAGCTGCCGCGAAGGGCCTGCCCCAGGCCGGGAACGGACTTCAAAGCCTTCTGCAAGGCAGTTGCTTCTGCGCACACGTTCTCTCCTCCGCCCGTCTCTTCGACGAGGCGGACAAGGGCTGTGGCGTAGCGCGAGACTATGAGTCCTGTGTCCATTTAGTTGACGTTTTCTTCCGGTCTGATGTCCGTGGAGATGTTCCCGGCCTCGTCGATGAGGCGGTCGAGATACTCCTTGCGCGCAGCCTCCGAGGAGAGCTGCTCGCGCAGGATTTTCTCCGACACGCTTACGGCGAGGATTGCCACTTCCTTGCGTATGTCCCTGAGGGCGCTTTCCTTTTCGGCGGCAATCTGGACCCTGGCTTCCGAGAGGATCTTGTCGCTCTCGGCCCGGGCCTCTTCGCGGGCTTTACGGATGATGGTGTTCTTAGCTTCTGTAGCTTCCTTGAGAATCTCACTCTGCGCACGGCGGACCTCCGCGATCATTTCGTCGTGTTCCTTCATCGCGGCCACCATCATAGCCTCCACCTCTTCCGCATCCTTGAGGGATTTGTCGATGGCGGCGTTGCGCTCTTCTACCATCGAGGTAATAATCGGGAAACCGAATTTGGCCAGGATGAAGAAGAGCAGACCGAAGATGATGACCATCCAAAAGAGGAGGCCAGTGTCTGGAGTAATGAGATTCATCTTAGAGGATCAGGGTAAGGAAGCAGATGATAATTGCGAAGAGTGCGGCACCTTCGATCATACCGGCAGCGATGATAAGGCTGGTACGCATGTTACCGGCCGACTCGGGCTGACGGGCGATGGATTCCATCGTGGACTGTCCGATTTTGCCGATACCGAAAGCTGCTGCGATGGCTGCGACTGCCGCTCCGATGGCTGCGCCGACCTTTCCGAGGGCCGCGCCGATTGTCGCTTGAAGTAAAATCATTCCGATCATGGTAAAAATGTTTTATGGTTTATTCTTTTTGGTGTGCAAGTCCGATATATATGGATGAGAGCATTGTGAAAATGTAGGCCTGGATGAAGGCCACGAGGCACTCCAGCAGGTCGAGGAAGAGTCCGAAGATGACGGATATTGCCGTCATGGAGCCGAAGAGGACGGGGGCGAATTTCGCCATCACGAAGATGATGCAGACCATGCACAGGATCATGATATGGCCTGCAAGCATGTTGGCGAAAAGCCTTATGGTGAGCGATATCGGCTTGACGAAGGCGCTGAAGACTTCTATGACAGGCATGATGGGCTTCAGGAACGCCGGGACATCGGGCCAGAAGATCTCCTTATAGTAGTGCTTGTTGCCGAAAAGGTTGACCGTGAAGAAAGTGAACAGGGCGAGCACGAGTGTGATCGCAATATTGCCCGTGACGTTGGCTCCTCCGGGGAATATAGGGAGTATGCCGAGGAAATTATTGATAAGGATAAAGAAGAACGCAGTGCACAGATACGGAGAATACTTCTGGTATTTTTCCTCACCGATGTTTTCACGGGCCATCGTGTGGACCATCATGACAAGGGGCTCCAGTAGGGCAGCGAGGCCCGTGGGGGCTTCATGAAGCACGTCGTGCTTTCGGTACCATCTGGCGGAAAGCAGGATGAGCACCGCGATAAGGATGCTCGAGAGCATCAGCGAAAGGACGTTCTTGGTGATGGAAATGTCGAAAGGGCGCGCCTCTCCCTCTGGAGTGGCTTCCATCACTTTGCCGTTCTCTCCGATATAGAAACCTTCATAGGATTCTCCATGCTCCAGGCGGCCGGAGGAGAAGCAGTGCCATCCGCTGGTCTTGCTGTGGACTATTATCGGCAGGTGGAGGACCACAGGGCCCCACGGGGTGTCCAGCAGGTGCCACTCGTAGTCGTCGCCGATGTGGCCGAAGATGATTGCGGGGATGTCGACTTGAGATTCCTCGACTTCGCTCGGCATGACAGCAAGTGAGTCGCCAGGAACGACAGGGTCGTTTGCCGCGGCGGAGAGTGTCACGGTCAGGGCTGCCAGTATGAGGAGGAGGCGTCTCAAAACTCGATGGCGGCGGTTACTTTGTTGTTCTGAACGCGGACGAAGCCGGACTTGATGAGGATGGATCCCTCGCCGTCATTGCCTTCGAACGCGATGAGTCCCTTGTCGAGGGACGAAATCAGCGCGGCGTGGCCCGGGAGCACAGTGAAGGGGCACAGAGATCCCGGCAGCAACACGTAGAATACGTAGTCGTCGAGGAAGGTCCCTTCGGGAGTAATGACCTCAAGATGTATGAGGGGCTCAGCCATTGTTTTCCGCCTGTGAGAGAATCTTCTTACCCTTCTCAATCGCCTCTTCTATCGTGCCCACGTTGAGGAAGGCCTGCTCCGGGAGGTCGTCGACCTCGCCGTCGAGGATCATGTTGAAGCCCTTTATGGTGTCCTCTATGGAGACCATGACGCCGGGAACGCCGGTGAACTGCTCCGCCACCGAGAACGGCTGCGAAAGGAAACGCTGGACGCGGCGGGCGCGGTTGACCGTGATGCGGTCCTCGTCCGAGAGCTCGTCCATACCGAGGATGGCGATGATGTCCTGGAGCTCCTTGTTGCGCTGGAGGATCTGCTTCACGCGCTGCGCGGTCTCGTAGTGCTCCTTGCCGACGACGTTGGGGTCGAGGATGCGCGATGTGGACTCGAGCGGATCGACCGCGGGGTAGATGCCGAGCTCGGCGATCTTACGACTGAGGACCGTCGTGGCGTCGAGGTGGGTAAATGTCGTGGCGGGCGCGGGGTCCGTGAGGTCGTCCGCAGGGACGTAGACGGCCTGGACCGAGGTGATGGAGCCGTTCTTGGTGGAGGTGATGCGCTCCTGCATGCGGCCCATTTCGGTTGCGAGGGTCGGCTGGTAACCGACGGCCGAGGGCATGCGCCCGAGAAGTGCGGACACTTCGGAGCCGGCCTGCGTGAAACGGAAGATATTGTCTATGAAGAACAGGATGTCGTGGGGGACTTCCCTGTCGGCGCTGTCGCGGAAGGACTCCGCGAGGGTAAGGCCGGAAAGAGCCACGCTGGAACGGGCTCCCGGGGGCTCGTTCATCTGGCCGAAGACCATGGAGACCTGCGAGCTCTTGAGAAGCTCGGGGTCGACCAGGGAGAGGTCCCAGCGGCCTTCCGCCATGGCTTTTTCAAAGGCTTCGCCGTATTTGATAACTCCGGACTCGATCATCTCGCGGAGAAGGTCGTTGCCTTCCCTCGTGCGCTCGCCGACGCCGGCGAAGATCGAGAATCCGTTGTGGGCTTTCGCGATGTTGTTGATGAGCTCCTTGATGAGAACCGTCTTGCCGACGCCCGCGCCGCCGAAAAGGCCGATCTTGCCGCCTTTGAGGTAGGGCTCGAGCAGGTCGATGACCTTGATGCCTGTGGAGAGGACCTCCTGCGAGGTCGTGAGCTCTTCGAATTTCGGGGGCTCGCGGTGGATGGGGAGGGATTCTTCGCGGGGGAGCTCGTCGAGGCCGTCGATGGCGTCGCCGGTCACATTCATGACGCGTCCGCGGATGGCCGCTCCGACGGGCATGGAGATAGGCGCGTGAGTGGCCTTCGCCTCCATCCCGCGGCGCAATCCGTCCGTAGAGTCCATTGCCACAGTCCTTACGGTGTCCTCGCCGATGTGCTGCTGCACTTCGACTATGAGTTTTTTGCCGTCAAGCTTTTCGATTTCAAGGGCTTCGCTGATCTCCGGAAGCCCCTTCCCGTCGCCTTCGAGGTCGAAATGTACATCGACTACAGGACCGACGATTTGGGAAATGTGTCCAACGAGGTTATTTTTCATAGTGTCAGCTGTGAAATACAAATATATAAAATATTGTTGTTTATTGTCCTTTTAATAACTTTGTACTGTAGACATAAAAACACATCTATGAAAAAGATTTTGTTGATTATCGCGGCTGCCATGATGGCTGCGCCGGCGTTTGCCGATGAGGGTATGTGGCTGCTGCCACTTTTGGAGAAAATGAACGGCAAGTCTCTGGCCGAGGCCGGGTGCAGACTCACTCCCGAGCAGATCTACAGCATCAACAACGGCTCGCTCAAGGACGCCATCGTCCATTTCGGCGGCGGATGCACGGGAGAGATCATCTCCAACCGCGGACTTATCGTGACCAACCACCACTGCGGCTATTCCTCAATCCAGAGGCTGTCCACCCCTGAGCACAATTATCTGATGGACGGCTACTGGGCTATGACCGACAAGGACGAACTCCCCGTCGAAGGGCTCACGGTCACATTCCTTAAGAAGATGACCGACGTCACTGACGCCATCGCCGACGCAAGGGCGAAAGCCGGCGAGGATGCCGACAAGGTCGAGAAGGAGTTCATCGCCTCGCTCGAGAAGGCGGCAGCGGATGCCAATCCCGGCTGCGAAGCCGACGTCGTGTCGTTCTACAATGGCAATGTGTTCTACCTGATCGTCAATAAGGTCTATAAGGACATCCGCTTCGTAGGTGCTCCTCCGGCATCGGTAGGAAAGTACGGCGGCGAGACCGACAACTGGATGTGGCCCCGCCACACCGGCGACTTCTCGATGTTCCGTGTCTATGCCGGTCCCGACAACGAGCCGGCCGAATATTCCGCCGACAACAGGCCCTATGTCCCCGAGAAGAACCTGAAGGTCTCCCTCGAGGGAGTGCAGGAGGGCGACTACGCTATGGTCATGGGCTACCCCGGAAGGACCCAGAGGTTCCAGACGGCGGCGCAGCTTCGCAATATGATCAAGACCAACCGCATCCGCATCGATGCGCGCACCGTCCGTCAGGACATCATGTGGGAAGCGATGTGCGCCGATCCCGACGTGCAGCTTAAATATGCCAACAAATACGCCTCCTCGGCCAACGGCTGGAAGAAGTGGCAGGGCGAAGAGCTCGCTTTCTCAAAGCTCGGCATCATCGAGCGCGAGGAGCAGAAAGAGAAGGAGTTCATGGAGTGGGTCGGCAAGGATGCGAAGCGCCAGGAAGCCTATGGCGGCGCTCTCGAATCCATAGAGAAAGGGATCGAGTCCCTTTCCGGCCCCTCGGCTGCGTTTACTCTCCTTATGGAGGGCCCCTATCGTATAGAACTTGTCACCCTTGCGGCCGTCTATGAAAGGGCTCTCAGGCGCGCCCCGAAGGGGACCGATTCCCTGGAGTTCGCCCTCACGACGCTTGATTCCTACTACAAGGACTATGTGAAGGAGCTCGACCGCAAGGAGGTTCCCGCCCTTTTGAAATTCTACCGCGACAGGGCTGCAAAGGAGAATTATCTCGATTCTCTCGGCGTCGGCTTTGAGGATTTCTCGAAGATCGATTTCGAGGCATATGCCGACTACCTGTTCGAAAACAGCATATTCACCTCCGCGGAGAAACTCCGTGCCTCTTCCGGCAAGGACTTTTCCGATGACCCTGCAGCTGTGCTGGCAAAAAGGATCATTGATATATTGATACCTCTCTACAAGACCGCCTATGGCGACCAGCCCGCCCTTGAGGCTGGGACGAAGGCCTTCGGCGCCGGCCTTATGGAGTGGCAGAAAGGCAAGCCGTCCTATCCGGACGCCAATTCCACGATGAGGCTCACCTACGGCCATGTCCTGCCCTATTCCCCGAAGGACGGCGTCCTCTTCCGTCACTACACGACTCTTGCCGGCGTGATGGAGAAAGAGGATCCGACGAACCCCGAGTTCATAGTGCCCGCCGGGCTCAAGGAGCTATTTGAAAAAGGCGACTATGGCCGCTACGCCGACGCCGACGGGACCCTACACGTCTGCTTCCTCACCAACAACGACATCACAGGCGGCAACTCCGGCTCTCCGGTGCTTGATGCCGACGGCGCGCTCATCGGCCTTGCCTTCGACGGCAACTGGGAGTCGATGTCGAGCGATGTGATGTTCGAGCCGGACCTCCAGAGGTGTATCTGCGTGGACATCCGCTACGTCCTTTTCCTCGTGGAAAAACTCGGTGGATGCAGCAGAATAGTCGACGAACTCGAGTTCAAGGCGGCCCCTAAGGCTTCCAAAAAATCAAAGAAGAAATAATGGATCTGCTGAAAATACTTGAAGAAGTCGTCCATCCCGCTCTCGGCGAGAAGAACATCGTGGAGCTGGGACTGGTCGAAAGCGCTGAAGAGATTGACGGGAAGGTCGAGGTTGTCCTGGCATTTCCCAAAAAACCGGATCCGCTGAAGGATTACCTGGTGGGCGCGACAAAGGCGGCCCTCATCCGTAACCTTCCTGAAGGGACGGAAGTCGAGGTCAGGACCGTGGTGAAGGCCCCGGCCAATAAGCCGGAGAAGCTCGAGCTTACTCTCGAACAGGTCTCATGTGTACGCCACATAATCGGCGTCGCATCCGGCAAGGGCGGAGTGGGTAAGTCCACCGTGGCCGTCAACCTGGCCATCGCCCTGGCTCGTGCCGGCTATAAGGTCGGCCTCGCCGACGCGGACGTCTACGGTCCGTCGGTCCCGCTCATGACAGGGACGGAAGGTGAGATTCCCGACGCAGTGAAGGAGGACGGGAAAGATCTGATAATCCCTATTGAGAAATATGGCGTCAAGTGGATGTCGATAGGCTACTTCGCCCAGCGCAGTCAGGCGCTGATCTGGAGGGGGCCGATGGCGTGCAGCGCCCTCAAGCAGATGGTCCTTCAGGTCAAGTGGGGCGATCTCGATTTCCTGCTCATAGACATGCCCCCGGGCACGGGTGATATCCATATTTCCCTCCTGCAGGAGATTCCGGTGGAGGGTGCCATCATCGTGACGACCCCTCAGGCTGTCGCACTGTCGGATGTCGAGAAGGGCGTCGACATGTTCCGCAACAAGAACATCGCCCGCAAGATCTACGGCATCGTGGAAAACATGGCCTGGTTCACCCCCGAGGAGCACCCGGACGAGAAATACTACATCTTCGGCAAAGGCGGCGGCGCCTCGATGGCAGAGCACTTCGACATCCCGCTTCTCGCCCAGATCCCTCTCGTGCAGTCCATCTGCGAGAGCGGCGACTCCGGCGAGCCCGCAGCCCTCTCCTCCCGCCCCGACTCCCTCGCCTTCATAGCTCTTGCATCAGCTTTGGCATCAGCGGTATAACATCTATGGAAGTACGGGCTAAAAAATCGCTGGGACAGCATTTTTTGACGGATCAGGGCGTGGCGCGTTCGATTGTGGATGCGCTGTCCGCTCCGGCGGGGGATGTGCTGGAGGTCGGCCCAGGAATGGGCGTGCTGACCAAGTATCTGCTGGAGAGGCCGGATGTAGATCTGAAACTGGTGGAGATCGACGGGGAGTCGGTGGACTACCTGTTGACGCATTTTCCCGGGATGCAGGGGCGGCTGATCCAGGCGGATTTCCTGCGCCTGCCGCTGGAGAAGTTTTTCGGTGAGAAGTTCCTCATCATAGGCAATTTCCCCTACAATATCTCCTCTCAGATATTCTTCAAGGTACTCGACTATAAGGACAGCGTGCCGGAAGTCGTGTGCATGATACAGAAGGAGGTCGCGGAGCGCATCGCGGAGAAGCCCGGGTCGAAGACCTACGGCATCCTCTCCGTGCTCCTGCAGGCGTGGTACGACATCGAGTACCTGTTTACGGTGGGCTCCGGAGCCTTTGCCCCGCCGCCTAAAGTGCAGTCGGCCGTCATCCGCCTCCGCCGCAACTCCCGCACAGATCTTGGCTGCGACGAGGCCCTCTTCCAGACCGTCGTCAAGACCGCCTTCGGCCAGCGCCGCAAGACGCTCCGCAACTCCCTGCGGCCGCTTATTGCCGCGGCCGGGAGCCGTACCGCCTGGGCCGAGGGTGTCGCAGCTTCTGCTACGGGGCCTGGCGGAGCCGTTGACACCT
>JAGCDT010000101.1 GCA_017651045.1 Bacteroidales bacterium
ATCGCCCTTCGAAACCATATTCTTCAAGCGCGGAGAAAATCCTGCCTGAAAGCAGGTGGATGCCGGAAAAAGCGAGGCGACGGTATTTCGCCGGGTCGATCTCGCCATAGGGAGAGCGGACCTCGCCGGAGCGCTCGTCTATCCATCCGACGAGCCTCAGGGCCTCGTCAAAGAGCAGGTGCCGCGTCGAGTCGCGTTCGCTCACGACCAGCGTCGCCACCGAATCCTCCTCCAGCGGGATGCTTCGGAGGTCCAGGTTCGACAGAATGTCGACGTTGTGGACGAGGAAGGCGCCGGGCATTTCCGACGGCTGGTGAGCCTTTCGGGCTGTGGCCGGGACGCTCTCGAGGAATCGCCTCGCGTGGAGGATGCCGCCGCCCGTGTCGAGGAGCTGCTCCCTCTCGTCTGAGACTGCGACCTCCGGGAACTCCCGGCCGAGGTACTCCTCCAGCAGGTCGGCGAGGTGATGGACGTTGACTGTGATGCTGTCGAATCCTGCCGCCTGCAACTTCTTGATAACGTGTGCTATAAGCGGCTTCCCGCCGACCTTCACGAGCGCCTTGGGCATGGAGTCGGTCAGCGGCTTCAGCCGCGTCCCGAGCCCCGCCGCCAGCACAAATGCCTTATGAGTCGCCATGTTTCCCATACGCTTTCCGCAAAAATACAAAAAACATTCGTCACTGCATTGCTCCCGGATATTTATTCGTCCCGACAGCATACCTTTCCCACGTGTCCCGCAAAAACAGGCCGAAACTTGCGGGACATTTCGGAACATCAGCCCGTCACCGCCCTTGCAGGCCCTTTTAAGGCAGGTCGGCTCTTCGGCCCGTGTTGCGACCCGCAAAATTAGGCCGAAACTTGCGGGTCGCGGAAAAAAGCCGAAAGAATATTTCTTTTTCGCCGAAGTTTCAGTATTATTGTTCCCGGCCGGAGAGCCACCAGGTCATTGTTTCCGAATGACGGTGCCGGCTATCCACAAGTTCAATTTTATTTTCCTCAAGCATAAGCTATGAGACAGATTTATCATATGTGCCTTGCATCGCACGATGAGGTGATGTTCCGCAGCGACGAAGACCTTGTCAGGGGCTTCAACTGCTTTGCGGTCGCTTGCCTCAAGACCGAGTCTGCGGCATTGTCCGATGGTTTTCTTCCATCGCATTGCCATTTGGGAGCGCAAACTGACTGTCCGGAGCAGATCATACGGAGGATGCGATATTCTTACACGAGATTCTTCAACGAAAAGTATCGCAGGAAGGGCCATATCGGAGAAAATATCCCGTTTATTATGCCAATGGAAGGTATCCGGCATATAACAGCCGGCTTATCATACATAAACCGTCAGGCTCTTCACCACGGTATATGTGAAACCCCGTTTGAGTATCGTCACTGCTCTGCCAATGCATTTTTCCGCAGCCGGCTGGGAAAGTGGGAGTTGCCGGAGTCAATCCCTGCGCGTAATCGTAGCCGCTTCCTTCCCGACAGGGTCAGGCTTCCGGATAAGTACAGGATGACCGAGTCAGGATTACTCCTTCGTGAAGATATCATTGACACCAATTATGTCGAGGAAATCTTCATCACGCCCAGAAACTTTTTGTACTATATGAATAGGCTTTCCGATGAAAAGTGGCAAAGGGAGCAGGCGGAAGAGGCGGCGGGAGGGGCGCCTGTTACGCTTGAGATGGTTGAATCCGTAGTGAAGGATGTCCCTGTCGCCGAAATGCTTTCTTCGGAGCGGGGCCGTGTGAATCGCAACCTCCATACTGACATTACATTATGCTCTTTGATAGACCAGAAGATAGTGCCCGAATATTTTGGCGGCCTGGACGAAAGGACTATCTATGATGTTCCGCTTCGCGCCCGGCAGCAAATCGGCAACAGCCTTTTGAGCCGGAACGGCAGATGGCGTCCAGGAACTTTGCATATAGCGTCGGTAAACCAGCTCCGTCGCTGCCTTGTGATTTGATGCCGCCGTTCCCGCATATCCCGCGCCTCTCGCCTTGTCGCGTCCCGCAAAAAACGGCTGTTGCTTGCGGGACATTTCGGGCCGTTGGCCCGCCACCGCCCTTGCAGGCCCTTTTAAGGCAGGTCGGCTCTTCGACCCGTGTTGCGACCCGCAAAATTAGGCCGAAATTTGCGGGTCGTGGGGGGATAGGAAAATTGGACAGAATTTGGTAGCTTTGCGTAGAACATTTAGCAATGGATATGAAAAAGCTTTTTTACATTGCGGCGGTGGCCCTTTCGGCCTTTTGCTTAATTTCTTGCAAAAAGGATAACATCAGCAGCAGCGGAGCCGGTTACGGCATTGATGGCAGGACGCCGATGCCGAAGGCGGTGGATATCGGCACAGTCGACAAAGACGGCAACCCGGTCCTGTGGGCGTCGTTCAACCTGGGAGCCTCCAAAGAATACGAGTACGGCAATTACTACGCCTGGGGAGAAAAGGAGCAGAAGACTTTCTATTCCTGGGGGACATATATTTTTGCCAACGGTTCTTACAACTCGTTGGTCAAGTATTGCACAACGTCGCAGATCGGCAGAGGTTTCTGGGATACTGTAGCATTACCATCCGGCCCCGACGGGTTAGTCACGCTTGAGGCTGTTGATGATGTGGCGAGCGACAGGCTCGGCGGCAAATGGCGTACGCCCCTCAAGGATGACTGGACTGCATTGCTGGCTTTGAAAGGCAATGAAGATTATGAGTGGGAGGAATTGGTTTCCGTTCCTGACGGCAACGGCAATGATATTTTGGGAGTCCGCATTACACGCAAGTCCACGGGAGCAACATTGTTCTTCCCTGCAGCCGGCTATTGTTATGATGCGAGAATCGGCGAAGGAGCCGGAAATGATGGCAATTACTGGAGTTCCTCTATACAAACGGGAGTAAATGAACAGCCGCAAGCTGCTATTTATGCATATTTCACTAATAGTTCGGACCTTAGGACAAGCATTGCGGCCAGATGCAATGGAATGTCTGTCCGACCTGTTATGACAAAGTAGTTCGATATGGAACAAAACAATAAATTATATCCGTTGAAATTCGTGCCGGTGGAAAGAGAGTGCGAGTGGGGGAAGGAGAGTTTCCTGCTGGCGGACCTGGCGGAGGTCGGGACGCTGGTCAAGTCGGGCTGGCTCGGCTCCAACAGCATGAGCGAAGTTATGGAGACCTACCTCGAAGACATTGTCGGAGAGGCGTCTTTTACGTATTACGGGCTTCAGTTTCCCGTCACGGTGAGGGTTCTGGACGTCGAGGGACGTACCCCGCTCATCGTTACGACGGACGACAAGACGGCCGCCGCGCGTTACGACACTTTCGGCAAGAGTCTTTTCTGGTACGTCGCTGAAGCATCTCCGAAGGCGGAGATCTATATGGGTTTTGAGGACGATTGCGACGCGTCGTCCTTCATAGGAGCCTGCGAGAAGGGCAATCCAGCCTCGCTGCTTCGCCGTTTCAAAGTCTCGAAAGGGGATTGCTTCGAAATCCGTCCCGGCCTTGTTTACGGCGCTTCCGGCAAGATGAAACTGATCGAGATCTCCGAGGCTTCCGATCTCGATTTCACCGTGGCCGAAGCCGACGGCTTCACTGGTGAGCATCTCGCCGAAGCGCTTGATCTTATCGACTATTCCGCCGGCAAAGCTCTTCCGGTCCAGAAGGCCGAAAAGGACGGAATCACCCTCCTGTCGGACATCCCGGAATTCAGGATCTCCGAACTGAAGCTCGACGCTCCAGTCCGCATCGAAAGCGGCCCTAGAGGCACTTTCAGCGTCTATCTCTGCCTCTCCGGCAGCGTCTCCGTCAGGAGCTCCGACGGCTCCTCGTCCAAGACCGAGGAAGGCGGAAGCGACGTCGCAGTCCGTAGCGGCGAGCTCGTCCTCGTCCCCGCCGGCATGGGCGATTTCCTCCTCGCCCCCACCTCTGACGGCACCACCCTCCTCGAAATCATCTCCGGCTCCCGTGAAGAGCCCGACTCCTATCTTGAAGAAAAAGAATAATCATGGATACCGACATCAGAATCGACAAATATTTATGGGCTATAAGAGCGTTTAAGACGCGGTCGGAGGCGGCGGATGCCTGTAAAGGCGGGAAGGTGAGAGTAGGCGAGGACATAGCAAAGCCTTCGCGCGAGGTGAAAGTGGACGATGTGATCAATGTGAGGAAGGGAGCAGTGACGCTTTCGTGGCGGGTTTTGAGGCTTCTGGGCAACAGAGTCGGCGCTTCGCTTGTGGCTGATTATGCGGAAGATATCACCCCTGAATCGGAGAAAGTGAAGCTCGATGCTCCGCGCGAGAACATCTTTCTTCACCGTGACCGGGGTGCCGGGCGGCCTACCAAAAAGGACCGTCGGACCCTCGAAAAACTATGGGATGCCTTTGAGTAAGCCAAATGTGGTGTTTTACGCCCGTAAAAGTTTGGATATTAAAATAATTTACTATAATTTTGTCACCTCGTAAGAAACATTATTAATTAACGTAATACTTATAACCAACCAACTAAAAGTTTAATTATCATGACAAAGGTAGAGATTGTGAATGAGGTTGCAAAAGCGACCGGTATCGAAAAGATTCAGGTTCAGGCAGTTATCGAGGCAGCTATGGAGGCGGTCAAGGGTTCCGTCATTGCTGGTGAGCCGGTTTATCTTCGTGGTTTCGGTAGCTTCATCATCAAACACAGGGCGCAGAAGGCAGCAAGAAACATCACCAAGAAAACTACATTGACCATTCCCGCGCATAACATTCCGGCTTTCAAGCCCGCGAAGGTTTTCCTCGAGTCGGTCAAGGCGAAATAAATCCCTAAAACAACCAAATTATGCCCAGCGGTAAAAAGAGAAAAAGACATAAAATGTCAACGCACAAACGCAAAAAGCGTTTGCGCAAGGACAGACACAAGAAGAAGTAATCTTCCCACCGTCTGAAACAGGCATTGCAGTCTGCATGTAAAGGGGCTGTACGGGATATCCGGACGGCCCCTCTGTTGTAAATCAATGTTCATTAAATTTCCCTATGGAGTCTGAGAAACCGGACAAGGACCTTATTGTAGACGTAACGTCTAAAGAAGTCCACATTGCCTTGATGGAGAACCATCGGCTTGTGGAGCTGAGCAAAGAGTCCATTGAGGGCCGGGGCTTCACCGTCGGAGATGTCTATCTCGGGAAGGTGAAGAAACTCCTGCCGGCCCTGAATGCTGCCTTCGTCGACATCGGCGACCAGAAAGAAGCATTCGTCCATTATCTCGATCTTGGTCTACACTTCGATTGCTTCGACGAATTCGTTCGCCGCAGCAACCGTAACACTGACCTTACCGATCTCTATTCAAGCATCAAGATCGGCTCTTCTCTTCCCAAGGAAGGCCGTATCGAAGAGATCCTTAAGAAAGACCAGATGATGGTCGTCCAGATAGTCAAGGAACCGATATCCACGAAAGGCTCACGGCTCACTGCGGAAATTTCATTGGCAGGACGCAACATTGTACTGCTCCCCTTCGCCGAGAAGGTGAGCGTATCCCAGAAAATCGCCTCGAAAGAGGAGAGGAGAAGGCTCGAGACCCTTGTCCGCAGCATCCTTCCCAAGAATTACGGCGCCATCATCCGCACCGCGGCTGAAGGCAAGAAAGCCGCCATCCTGGTGGGAGAGACCCAGTCCCTCATAACCAAATGGGAGGAATCATGGAAAAAGATAGCTGCCGATAAAGGCATCAAACTTCTCTTCAACGAGTATTCGAAGACGACTACGGTCCTCAGGGACCTTCTCAACGATTCTTTCTCCAACATCTATATCAATGACCGGAAGATCTATGAGGAGACGAAAAAGTACATCTCCCTCATCTCTCCGGAGCAGGAGAAGATCGTTCATTTCTATGACGGCAACAAGCCGATATTCGACCATTTCGAGGTTTCGCGCCAGATAAAGAGCTCCTTCGGCAAGGTCGTCCCTCTAAAGCAGGGCGCCTACCTTGTGATCGAGACCACCGAAGCCCTCAATGTGATCGATGTCAACAGCGGCATCAGGTCCAAGACCAGCGACCAGGAAGAGAACACCTTCGAGGTCAACAAGTTTGCCGCGGAAGAAATAGCCCGCCAGCTCAAGCTGCGTGACATGGGCGGCATCATCATCGTAGACTTCATCGACATGGAGTCCAACGAGCACAAGAATGCCCTCCACAAGTACATGCAGGATCTTATGGAAAGTGACAGGTCGAAGCACAACGTGCTCCCTCTCACCAAATTCGGTTTGATGCAGATCACCCGCCAGAGGATCCGTCCCGTGACGGAGATCAACACAACCGAATCCTGCCCTCTGTGTCATGGCACCGGCAAGATCCGCTCGTCTGCTGTCATAGATGAAGAAATTGAAAGGAAACTGGCCTTCTACGTGGGTGAGAAGGGCTACAGGTCTCTTGTTCTCAAGACCAGCCCCATCCTCGGTGCCTATCTGAACAGGGGACTTTTCAGTTCCTATCTGCAAAAGTGGCGCAAGAAGTACAAGTGCAAAATCGATCTCGTCGAGATTTCAGATTTTCACGTTCTGCAAAATGAATTTTTTACTGAAAACGGAGACAGGCTTGATTAAAAAGCCTGTCTTTTTTTATTATATCCGCACCGCCGGCCGCCTGATGGCGGCTTTATAAGTATCTGTGGGTGATACGACCTTTAGAAGTAGTGAAGGTGTAGGGTAACGCGGAGAGGTCGAAGGAGGAGATGGCTGATTGGAGTTGGGGTGAGGGGAGGGCGTCGAGGTTGACAGTGAGGACTTTGAGGCGGCGGGTGGAGGCGGCGATGGAATCGGCCTCGGCGAGGGTCTCGCGGCAACTGGAGCAGCCTTCTGTGTAGAATGTGATGCGTGAGTTGCGAAGGCGGCGTAGCCTGTAGGTCCCTTGGCGGGGGGCTTTGCCGCGACGCAGGAGAGTGCCATCGACGGAGATGTCGGGGACTTTGGCACCGACGGGCGCCTTGGCGAGAAGGTCGTGGCGAAGCTGAGCCAGGGGGATGACGCTGGCGGAATCCTCCGGGGAGTTTCTGAATTCTTCGCCGAGAATTATATCAACCAGGGCGGCCTCGCCTTCTTTGAGGCCTTCTCCTCGCCTGGGGGCGAGGTAGTAGAGAAGGTCGCCCGTGAGGTGCTTCCAGCCGAGGGTGTCGCCCTTGGCGAGAGTCTCCTGGCGCATTGTCTCGATGATGGAGAGAACATCGGACGCATTGCCGTCTGCGAGGCACATGTCGAAGAGCTCGGTGCTCGCGTCGCTGCCATATTCGTAGGCCTCGCCGGCAAGCTCCCTCTCAAGGAGTTCCTTGAGGGAAGGGGTGTCGAGCCCGCGGCCGAGGATAGTCCCGTCCGGAGCGATGAGGAACATGCGGGGAGTCGTGATGACTCCGTAAGTCATGATAACATCGCCCGAAGGGTCGAAGAGGTGGATGAATCCGCCGCGGAGGTTCGTAGCCCTGTAGCGAGCCCAGGCGGCCTCGTCGCTGCCGGTGTAGATTGCGTAGAAATCAACTGGAAGCTCCGAAGTCCTTACGAACGCATCAAGACGTGCTGACTCGATGCGGCAGGAAGAGCATGAGGTGTCGTAGAAATAGAGCACGCTGTAGCGCCCCTCCGAAGGGATGGCCTGGTCGAGGAAGTTCTCATCCTTGAGGACCGCAACAGGGGCCTTCATCCCGAGAAGGACCTTCTCGTTGAGATGGACGAAGAGTTTCGCGTTGAGGAAGTCGGCTTCGGTCTTCATCGGAACCTTCTCCGTGAGGAACCATTGCGAGGCTATGTGGACGGCAACATCCTCGTCGCCGAGAAGCTTCGACTCGCGGTAGTGCTCGTAGAGCCATAGCGCTGAATATTGCCGGACCTCCGGCACCTGGCAGGTTGAAATCAGGAAGTCGCATTCGGCCCCTTTTGAGGCTATGCTCTCTCCCTCGATTGCGGCGGTGTACTCCTTCAGCTTCTGCCCCAGAGCAGCGTAGGTGCTGTCGATCTGGGCCTTAAGCCCAAGGGACAGTACCAGCATCAGAAGTAGGAGCGCCGCCTTTTTCATAGGGTTACACCGGCAGGGATGAATGCGGAATAGTCGCCGCCGTGGCGCAGGATGTCGCGGACCGCCGAAGAGGAGATGTGGGCGAACTCCTGGGCCGTAGGGATGATGATGGTTTCAATCTCGGGCGCGAGACGGCGGTTGGCATCCGCGATGGAACGCTCGGTCTCGAAATCTATCATGTTGCGTACACCTCTTACTATATGGTGGACGCCGAGGGCGCGGCAGGTGTCGATGGTGAGGTTGTCGTATTGGATTACGCTGACGCCCTTTATGCCCTCAGTGGCCTTGCGGATGATCTCAAGCCGCTTTTCCATGTTGAAATAGCCCGGCTTGTCCTGGTTGATACCGGCCGCGATGATGACTTCGTCAAACATCGTCAGGGCCCTTTTCAGGATATTCAGATGGCCGGCCGTGAACGGATCGAAAGAGCCGGGGAAGAGTGCTATTCTTTTCATAGTCTCCAGTCTATGGGAGTCTTTCCCTCCCGTGTGAGGATTTCATTTGTCTTAGAGAAATGGCGGCAGCCGAAAAACGCGCCTCCGGCAAGCGGAGACGGGTGGGCTGCTTCAAGCACGCTGTGGCGTGAAAGGTCGATAAGCTCCTTTTTGCTGCGGGCGAAACCGCCCCAGAGCAGAAACACGACTCCGTTGCAGCGGGCGGATACGGTGCTGATTACTGCATCCGTGAAATCCATCCAGCCTATCTTGCTGTGCGAGGTCGGCTCGCCTGCGCGGACCGTAAGGATGCTGTTGAGAAGGAGTACTCCCTGGCGGGCCCATCCTTCAAGATTGGGCCGGCCGCTCATCGTGATGCCGAGGTCGGTCTCTATCTCGCGGAAAATGTTTTTCAGCGAAGGGGGAGTGCGCACTCCGTCGGGAACGGAGAATGACAGCCCCATCGCCTGCCCGGGACCATGATAGGGGTCCTGGCCGAGGATGACCACTTTCACCTCAGGAAGGGGAGTAAGTTCGAAAGCCTTGAATATGGCACCGCCCGGAGGATACACCGTCTTGCCGGCGCTTTTCTCGGCGTGGAGATAACTCACCAGGCGGCCGAAATACGGCTTGTCGAATTCCGCCGCCAGCGCCTGCTTCCAGCTTTCTTCTATCTTAACATCCATTATGCAAATACGTAATTGATGACGTCGTCGATGGTCTTGACGTAGACGAAATCGAGGCCACGGACATAGATTTCCTTGATGTCCTCGATGTCCTTGCGGTTGTCTTCGCTGATGACGATGGTGTGGACTCCGGCGCGCTTGGCGGCAAGGATTTTCTCCTTGATGCCGCCGACGGGAAGGACGCGGCCGCGGAGGGTCATCTCCCCGGTCATGGCGATTCCCTTGCGGAGACCTTCTCCGCGAAGGGCGGAGGTCATCGAGCACACCATGGTGATGCCGGCGGACGGCCCGTCCTTCGGAGTGGCTCCTTCAGGGACGTGGACGTGGATGTCCTTCTCGGCGAACTGCTCGGAGGTGATCTTGGCCATCTCCGGGTGGGCCTTGATGTATTGGTAGGCTATCTGGGCGGACTCTTTCATCACGTCGCCCAGGCTTCCGGTCATAGAAAGGACGCCTTTGCCTTTAGACACTGAACTCTCCACGAAGAGAATCTCGCCTCCAAGCTCGGTCCATGCAAGGCCGGTCACGACGCCGGGGCCTTCGTTGCCCTTCTGGACATCGTGGAAGGATATCGGCAGGCCGAGATATTCCTTGAGGTGCTCGGGAGTGATGACATTGGGCCATTCCTGGCCGAGAGCTATCTTTTTCGCCGTGACGCGGGCTATCTTTGCTATCTGCTTCTCAAGGCCGCGGACGCCGGACTCGTGGGTGTACTCGTCGATTATCTTGCCGATGGCTGCCTTGTCGATCTTGAGGGCGCCTTTCTCGATGCCGTGTTCGGTGAGCTGCTTGGGCACGAGGAAGTGCTTTGCGATCTCCTGCTTCTCCTCTGCGAGGTAGCCGGAGACATTGATCATCTCCATCCTGTCCCTGAGGGCCGGCTGGATTGTGGAAATGCCGTTGGCGGTCGTGAGGAAGAGGACATTGGAGAGGTCGTAGTCAATGTCGAGATAGTTGTCATGGAAGGTGCCGTTCTGCTCGGGATCGAGGGCCTCGAGAAGGGCGGATGAAGGGTCGCCGCGGAAGTCGCTCGCGAGCTTGTCGATCTCGTCGAGGACGACGACCGGGTTGGAGGTGCCGGCCTTGAGTATGCCGTTGAGGATCCTTCCGGGAAGGGCGCCGACGTAGGTCTTGCGGTGGCCTCTGATCTCGGCCTCATCGTGCATGCCGCCGAGGGAAATCCTGACGTATTTGCGTCCCAGGGCCTTCGCAATGGACTTTCCGAGGCTGGTCTTGCCGACTCCGGGAGGCCCGTAAAGGCAGAGGATGGGGGATTTCATGTTGCCCTTCAGCTTGAGGACTGCGAGATATTCGATTATCCTGTCCTTGACGGTGTCGAGGCCGTAGTGGTCGGCGTCGAGGACCTTCTGGGCGTTGTCGAGATCCATGTTGTCCTCAGAGAACTCACCCCAGGGAAGATCCAGCATAAACTGGATGTAGTTGTACTGGATGCTGTAGTCGGGGGAGGAGGGGTTGTATTTTTCCAGCCTGGCCATTTCCTTGTCGAAGATGGCTTTGACTTCTTCGGGCCACTTCTTCTCGGCCGCCCTCTCCTTGAATTTGCGGAAATCCTCGTCGGAGTCCATACCGAGCTCTTCCTGGATGGTGCGGAGCTGGTTGTTGAGGTAGTACTCCCTCTGCTGCTGGTCGATGTCGCTGCGGACCTTCTGGTTGATTTCCTGCTTGATCTTGATGAGCTCAAGCTGGTTGTCCAATATGGAAAGGAGGGCCATCCCACGGTCCTTGATATTGCCCGTCTCGAGGAGGGTGGATTTCGCGGTGAAATCGTCCACCTCGATGGAGGTCGCCACGAAATTGACGAGGAACTCGAAATCTTCTATGGAGCGGAGCGCTCCTACCGCCTCCTTCGGGGCGAAGGATGAGCCGCGGATAATGCCGGTGGCCTTGTCCTTGAGGGTCTCGGTGAGCATCTTAAGCTCGTTGACCGAGGTCTCGGGCATGAAGTCCTCGAGATACTTGACATAGGCCGTGATATAGGGATCCTTGCGGATGACCTGCTTGATTTCAATGCGGGAAAGACCCTGGAGGATGGCTGTGATGGAGCCGTCCGGCATCTCAAGGGTCTTGATGATACGGCAGGCGGTGCCAAAGTGGAAGAGGTCGCCCTCGGAGGGGTCCTCAATCGAGACGTCCGTCTGGGGGACGGCGCCGAGGAGGCCGTCCGATTTCTCAACTTCTTGGACCAGTTTGATGGATTTCTCCCTTCCGACGGTCACGGGGAATACCGTGCCGGGGAATACTATCGCGTTGCGAAGGGCGAGGATAGGAAGGATGGTCGGAAGTTCGGAAATGTCGACCTTCTGCATCGGTTCGCCCTGCATTACGGGGATTATGTTGACTTCGGTGCCCGATGGGGACAGGAAAGTTGGTATCTTCATATTATCTGCCATTTTGTCATACTAAAGGGCCGTGCAAGGCCCGCAACGTATGTGGTCAATCTCCGTGCCACTAGGGCAGGATCATAATAGCGAGCGCATAAAGCAGATAGCCGTGGGCCCTGATGCGGCCGCGGCTTACCGATGTAATGGCCGAATCGGTCGGATCCTTTTCGCTGATCTTTGAAATCTTCTTCTTGCCCGGAAGTGCGTAGAATGAATATTTCCGGACCAGCATGCCGTCGTCGAAATATGTTGCGCCGCCATTGGAGCGGTTGAGGCTCAGAAGGGTCCTGCGGTCTGACGTGAAGACATACGGCCTGACAGTGGCAGGAATCGCACTGCATGAGGCGTCGGATGTCAGCACAAGCGGATTGACCCCGCTGGAAAGGACTTTGTCGATAAATTTGGACAGGGTCTCCCATTCTTTCTGCCTGAGCTTATCGGGAGCCGGTACGGAAACCACCATCACCTTGCCGAGCACGGCGAGCTCGTCCTGATAGTCGCCGAACTCATCGTAGAAGGAGAGTATGGCAAAATCCTCGGGAAGAGGGATGTTGTTGCGGGCGATGGTGTCGTTGCGGACGAAGGTCCATGTGGAATCCGGCAGCCTGCTCTCTACAAATGAGCCGGTCTGCCCGTTCTTCTCATAGATGCAGACTGGAAGCAGTCCGTCTTCGGCCTGGTAGTCGTTGTCGGAGGAGGCCAGGAGCTCTGTCCCGGGGGCGAATTCCGTAAAATCTATCGAGGGGAGTCTCAGCGAGCTGTAGACCAGCACGGTGATAAGGCCGGCTACTTCAAGGAAGAATGCCACCACGCGGCCCTTTCTCGGGGCTTCGCCGCCCGGAGGGATGAACGCCACTGCGCAAAGGATCACCAGAATCACATTCTTGATGAAGGTCTGGAAGTGGGTGAGGGGAATTGCCTTGCCGAAGCAGCCGCATTCCATGTCGGGGTTGGCCGCAAGAAGGATGATGGAAATCAGCGTGAAGAAAGCGGTAAACCCGATTGCTGCCCAACCTGAGATTTTCTTCGCAACTCCCATCACAAGGGCGGCTCCCAGAACTCCTTCCGCGAGGGAAAGTATGACTCCGAAGACAAGGGCTGCCCCTTTCAGGAAGCCGAGGTGGAAGAATCCCAGATAGCCTTCCACTATGAGGCCCGTGCCGACGGGATCCGCCAGCTTGAGAACTCCGCTCACAAAGAACGTGAGTCCGATTATGACTGCCGCTGTGCGGCGGAGGTTTTTGAGGGAAGTCTTCATCCGAGGAGCGGCTTGATGGTGTCGACTATCTTTTCGTGGATCTTATCGGGAGGGAGTATGTGTCCGTCTTCTCCGGCGCAGTCGATGCGGAGGAAGCTCGGGTCGAGCGAAGCCTGGCGAAGGTAGATCTGACGGACCTGCTTTTGGAAGTGGATCGACGCTTCATGGATGTCGGAGGCTCCTTCAAGATAGCTGCGGTCATCGCCTTTTCGCGAGGAGGAGAGACTCTCCTCGACAAATCCCGTCGGGACGTCGAGGAAAATGTTGATGTCCGGCCTCGGAAGGTCGAATTCGCCGAATTCGGTGTTGAGTATCCATTCGCGGAGGTCTTCCCTCTCTTCGGGATTCTTGAGCTTGGCGCACTGGTAGGCTATGTTGGAGTAGACATAGCGGTCGAGAAGGACGGTGCCTCCTTCGCGCAGGGCCTTCCGGATCTCCGGGCCGGCGCCATGCCTGTCTTCTGCGAATAAAAGGGCCACCAGCTGCGGATGGACTGCATCTATGGGGCCGAAATCTCCCCGCAGGAAACGTCCTATCAGGTCGCCGTAAACCGGCGCATCGTAGCGGGGGAAATGGATGTATTTGAGATTGTCGACGGCTTTGCCGAGATACTCCCTCAGCATCCTCACCTGTGTAGATTTGCCCGAACCGTCGAGCCCTTCAAGAACTATAAGCATATCTATATCTGTTTGTGCTATGCGGTAGAACTACAAATATATAAATTTCTTAGTATATTTGTGGTATTGAAAAGCCATAGACTCATATTCTTGTATTTGACGGCGGCGTTTGTGGCGTTGGCGTCGGTGCCGTTCCTTGTGAAGGGGTGCGGATGGATGATGCTGTTTGCGTTCGTGCCGCTGCTCTATATGGACAAGCTGGCCTCGAAGAGGGGAGTCAGGCATTTCTGGCTGTGGCACTATGGCGCCTTCCTTCTCTGGAATGCCGTAACGACGTTCTGGGTCTGCAATGCGACTGTCGGTGGAGGAATATTCGCCTGCGTTGCGAATGCGCTTCAGATGTCGCTGGTCTTCGGGCTCTACAGATGGGTTAAGAAGCGCCATGGCGGGGCCCTGCCGCATATTTTTCTCGCCGCGGCGTGGATAGTCTGGGAGAAATGGTACCTGGTTGCGGCTCAGATTTCATGGCCGTGGCTGGTGCTCGGCAATGCGTTTGCGCGGACTCTTCCCCTTGCCCAGTTCTATGAATACACAGGGACCCTTGGCGGTTCCCTATGGGTGTGGATGGTCAACCTGTCCGTTTTCGGCATCCTGTCGTCTGTTTTTGACGGACGCTGGAAGGGCTTCACCGTCAAGGTCAGGGCTGCGATGATTTCCTCTGCCGCCTTTACCCTTTTCGCTCCCGCAATCTGGTCGCTGTGCCTGTGGAAAGCTAGGGCCGTAGAGCCGGAGCAGACTCTTTCGGTCATCGCCTTCCAGCCAAATATCGACCCCTACAACAAGTTCTCCGCCCTCACCCAGAAGGAGCAGAACGCCATCCTTGAGGATCAGATGGAGCGCTCGCTCGCTGTTATTCCGCGCGAGCCTGTGCTGCTCCTGGCTCCGGAGACGTTTACCTACGACATCGTCACGCTCGGGATTCCCTCAAGCCCGACCTACCAGCGTTTTGTTGGCTTCCTCAAGAAGCATCCGGAGGCCAATCTGATTTTTGGCGCATCGTCGCGGACTTTCCTTCCGCCCGGCGACAGGCCTTCGCAGACGGCCCGTCAGATGTATGACGGCCGTTGGCTCGAGACCCACAATTCCGCCATCCTCATCGATTCCACCGGAAGGGCCGACATATATCATAAGTCAAAGCTTGTGGTAGGTGTGGAGATGATGCCGTATCCGGGATTCTTCCGTCACATTGACGAATTGCTCGGCGGTGTCATAGGAAGGGATATAGGTCAGGACACTGTGAGCCTGCTTAATTTCAAGGTGGGTGATAAGGAGGTGCCGATCGGTTGCGCAATCTGCTATGAATCAGTCTATGGAGAGCATTGTGCCGAATACGTGAAGGCCGGCGCTCAGCTCCTCACCGTCATCACCAACGACGCCTGGTGGGGCGACACTCCCGGCTACAGACAGCACCTCAGCTACTCTTCTCTCCGCGCCATCGAGACTCGCCGCTGGATCGCCCGAAGCGCCAACACCGGCATCTCAGCTATCATCGATAGCCGCGGCCGTATAGTCGCTTCGACTCCATGGTGGGAGAAGGCGGCGCTCCCCGGCACCGTCGGCCTGTCGGACGATCTCACGTTCTTCGTCCGTTTCGGCGACATCCCGGGACGCGTCGCGTTCCTGGTGTTTCTTTTACTTCTGGTGGCGTCTTTCCTCCCTCGGCGCCGCTAACCTGCTCTAAGGGAATTTTCTTCTACGCTTTCTTTGTTGCGGGTGTGCCAGCGGCCGTAGATTTCGCTCACGTTGCCGGCGGTGATGAATACGTCGAACTTTTTCTCTTTAAGATAGTTCAGAAGATTGGCATATTCATGCTTGGTAAGGAGAGATACTATTTCAACCTTAGACTCGCCTGAGTAGCCGCCCTCGAGATGATAGACGCTGCAGCCTCGGTTGAGATGATCGACTATGTAGCGGCGGATTTCATCATGATGCTCGCTGATGATACAGACTCTTTTGCGCCTGTTGAGCGAGTCGGTGAAGTAGTCGACGGCAAGTCCGTTGATCCATGTCCCGATAAGGCCGATGACGACCATACGGAAGGGATTGATCGCGAATGCGGAGCAGCAGATAAGGGCGCCGGCGATGGTTACAGATTTGCCTATGTCGAAATGGAGGTATTTGTTGACTATCTTGGCTAGGATATCGAGCCCGCCGGTGGAGGCGTTGATGCGGAAGAGGATGGTCTGCGAGATACTCAGCACCAGCACGAAGCAAACGAGATCGAGCCAGGGGTCGTTCATCACCGAGGTGCCATCAGTGATGACCTTCTCCACCGGAAGCACTATGGCCCATAAGTCCACCAGCGGACCGAGGATGAGGGCGGTGTAGACCGTCTTCATGCCGAATTCGGCTCCGATCAGAATCCAGGCCAGTACGAGCAGGAATGCGTTGATGATAAGGATGATCCAAGAGACCTTGATTGTCCAGCCCATTCCGGAGAACACTTCGGAGAGCACGAT
>JAGCDT010000102.1 GCA_017651045.1 Bacteroidales bacterium
ACGACGTTCTGGATGTAGCCGGAAAGTTCGTCCGCTTCATTGACCAGGTCGTTGAACATGGTGCTGACGGCGAATGAGTAGACGTGATCCTCGGAAGAGGCTATGTTCTTCTCGCGCATGGACGCGCAGAGGGCCTTTACACGCCTGCGGTCGTCGAGATCCCTGAGCTCCTCAGGATTCTTCAGGACCTTGTCCATATTCTCGAGGCTCTCTGCGATGGCTCCGAACAGGTTATCCGCTTCGCCGATAAGCTCAGGAGTGAGCTTTTCTCCCTCAACCTGACGCTTCAGGATACGGGCTATGCCCTGGCAGCTGTCGCCGACGCTCTCGAGCTCGTTGACCTGACGGAACATGAAGCGGATCTTGGCCTTGGTGGCATCCGACAAGTGGGCGTCGGACACATCTGACAGATAGCGGCCTATCTCTATCTCCATCCTGTCGGACAGATTCTCAAGCCGGTCGACTTCGTCGGCGATTGTCTGCAGATTGGCCCCCGGAGCCAGCATCCCGCGAGTAACATCGAATATATGCTTTGTCTGCTCGCTATAGATTCCTATCTCCTTCTGGGCCTGGAGGACCGCGATTTCAGGGGTCTTGATGATACCGTTCTGGATATAGGTGAGCTTGAACTCGTTCTCGATCTCGGCCTTGCGAGGCTTGATGAGCCTGGTCACAAGCTTCTCGATCTGAGGGATGAACCAGATGAGAATGAGGGTGTTGGACACGTTGAAGACGGTGTGGAACGTGGCGAGTGCGAAGGACAGCCTGGTCGGATCCTGCCCCTCGGCAGCCGGGTCGATCCCGACGAGCCCGCACACGAGCCTGACGACAGGATAGAACAGACAGAGCACCCAGATCACACCGAACACATTGAATATAAGGTGGGAAAGCGCCGCCCTCCGGGCCTGCGAATTGGCCGACAGGGCCACGATGTTGGCAGTGATGGTAGTACCTATGTTCTCACCGAGAACGAGGGCTAGGCCAAGGGTTATCGGCAGGACGCCAGAGGTGCAGAGCACCATCGTAAGAGCCATCAGCGCCGCAGAGGACTGGGCTATAACCGTAAGGCCGGTACCGATAAGCAGGAAAAGCAGGATGCTTCCATAGTTGGCCGCATTGAACGAAGCAAAGAAATTGACCACGGCGGGATTGCCGGCGAGATCCATCTCCTCGCCGGTCAGCTTGAGGGTGCCGAGGGCGAAGAAAAGGAAGGAAACACCGAAAAGGAAGTCGCCGAAGAAGCGGAATTTCTTCGTGTAGATCAGGATGATGCCTACGAGGAAGGCCGGCCAGACAATGTTGGTGATGTTGAACGAGAATCCGGCGGACATGATCCACGCCGACAGCGTCGTGCCGATGTTGGCACCCATAATCACGGATATGGACTGCGCCAGAGTCAGAAGGCCGGCGTTGACGAAGGACACCGCCATCACCGTCGTTGCCGCCGATGACTGGACGGCGACCGTGACGAACATACCTGTGAGAAGCCCGGTGAAACGATTGGTCGTCATCGTGCCGAGCACGTGACGCAGAGACGGTCCTGCCATCTTCTGGAGCGCGTCACTCATCGCCTTCATACCGAACATCAGAAGGGCAAGCGCTCCAAGGAGTTTAAAAATAATCATATACGGAATTTTGCAGTTACAAAAATACGGTTTTTTATGAGAACTCATAACAAACCGTACTAATTAACTTGTATTTATAATCAGATTATTCTCCTATACGGAAATCCACCATGATCGGGAAATGGTCGGATGCGAACAGTCCGTCATATCGGGTGTCGTTGCAACGATAGCGGAGCGGAGTTACGTCCTTGCCTCTGAAGTAGATGAAATCGATCCTGCCGAAACCGGGCTTCGGACCCTCGAGACGCCATCCGTTGAACGTCACCTCGGGACCTTCCCTCAATGAAGGGTCCTCGTCGAACGCGTGATAGGAATCCGTCCAGTGGCTCCGGTAGACGGCCGAAGCGTCGTCGGTCTCCTTTGCATTGAAATCCCCCACGAAGAATGACGGCCAGCCCTTGGGATTGTATTTCTTCTCCATGTCGATGAAGATATGGGCGTTCTCGGCATGCTGCTGCCGGTTGAGCGGGGCGTGGGTGACCATCATAAGATACTTCCGCCCTGCCTTGCGGTCCTTGAGGACCACGCAGAAGCCTCCGCGGATAAACTTTCCCTTGAGATTGGAGCCTATGTCGTTGACCTGCTTCTTCTCCGGAGGATCCGATATCCAGAAATAATGAGGCTTTCCGATCAGTTTGAAGCGATCCTTGCGCCACAAAAGGCCGTGGGCCTTGGTCCCGTGGCCGTCGTCGGCATAGGGGCCGAAGAAGTAACTGCCGTACTTCACTCCCCTCTCGGCAAGGAGACGGGGGATGTTTTCCTGCTCTTCCGAATCGACCTCCTGCAAGCCGCAAAGGTCAAATTCATTGTCCAGGATGGACTGAATGAGACGCGGCTCGCGGACCTGCCAGTTGTTGTCGGGGCTGTCTTTATCGAGTTTGGCACGGCGAAGGTTATATGAACCCACCCTGAGCTCGACGGGCTTCTTTGCCTGACCGGGAACACCCGCCAGGCAAAGAGCCGCCGCTGCAAGAACTGCCATAAGAAGCTTGTTTTTCATACCGTGCAAAAATACTGAAATAATCAGCATTAATCAACCTTCTCGTAGACAAGCTTCAGATAGGATGTGCCTATACTGGTGTTCGTGCAGGTGAGATAATAGACGGTGTTCGCCTCTGTATTCTCCAGGTTATAGCTGTAGACAGCGCCATTGGTGGTCCAGCCGATAGGATCTCCGCCGCTGACGAATTCATTCTGCCCGGCCGTATTGTCCGCAACGACGCTCTTGGCGATACCGGCCTTGCGCTTTGAATTGTTGGCAAGGCAGAGGGAGCCGGTCACCTGAATGAGTTTGTACCCTTCGAGCGCAGGCAGACCGACATAACGCCATGTCGCCCAGAGGACAAGACCGCCCTTGTCCTGTGTCCACGACACACGGGCCTTGGAGGCATTTCCGCAATCGGTGAGAATAAAGTTGTAGTTAACCCCGTCCAAAGGATAAACGCAGGTAAGGTTGCCGGGGCCATCCTGCCAGTTGTCAGTAGTCGGCCATCCGGTAAGCGGAGTGCCGGAGAAGTCGAAGTTGAGGGTCTTCGTCTCCTTCTGAGGCAGGGTGAGGGTGCCGAGATTGTAAATCTTGTTGCGCTGGAGAGCCGGAAGGTCAGTCGAGGAAATGGTCTTCACGACGCTGCCGTTAAGGATGACCTTCAAACCGTCAGTAAGGGTGCACGGACTTACTGCCACATAATAGTCGGTCCCCGTAGCAAGAGCCGTCGTCCCGTCGATGGAGAAATTCACGTAGTTGTTCTGGGAGACACCTGAAGCGGTATATTTCTCAAGGGCGACGTTGTCGTTCTCGACATCGACGGTGGCACGGAAAGTACCGGAAATGGCATCAGCCGAATTGACTTCAATCCTGCCGTCGGTCACAGTGGCATCCGACACGCGGAATTTCAGCAGAGCAGTCGCATTCTTGAAAGCAAGCGAGGTGGCGCCATTGGTCCCGTAAGCGATGGAGATGGCAGCGGCCCTGTCAAAGGAGCCGGCGACAAGGGTCTGAGTGGCAGGAAGAACCGTACCCGCAACCCTGTAGGCGGTGAAGTTCACGCCCCTCTTGTTGGACGTGTAGGGATAGATTGCCATGTATTCTCCAACTCCGAAAGTATCTTCGCCGGAATAGGAGAAATCGGCAGCGGTGGCGTTTGCCGACAGTGAAGCGGTAAACTTGTAGCCGATCTTGCCGCTCTGGGAGGCGCCGTCGGCCGAAGTGAAGACGGCAATCTCGTCGCCGTTTTCCCAGAAGGTCTGGGGCTTGTTGCTCTCGTTGAGACCAAGGACCGCCTTCAACTCGGGAGCGTTTTCTACATAAGCCGTGAATGTAGCCTTGGCTTCAGGAGCATCGTCCTTCGGGGCCATTTCACGCTCGCAGGCTGCAAACATCAGGGAGGCTGCAGCTATAAGGAGATAAATGCTGTGTTTCATCTTCCCGTAATGTTTAAAGATTGGACAAATCGACCTCATCCCATTCTTCGGTCATGGATGCCTGTTCAGGGATGCTGGTACAGATGGATTGTGACTCGAACAAAATCACCTTGGATCTTGTCGCAGGGCTAATATACGCCCCTTTCCCCAAGCGCTTGGGTAGATTGATTTTCATGATCTATTGTTTGTTTTGGATTATCTGAATATCAGCACGGCCATGTCATATTGACCCAGTTTGACTCTCTTTCCGCCTCGCGAGACCCTGGCGCCGCCGGTTGTCGACGCTTCGACGAAAGTGTAGCCGTCCGGGACCTTGATACGGGCTCTGCGCACGCAATTGTCCCCTTGATTAGCCACCACGATTGCCATCCTGTCATTCCCCAGGAAGGATCTGGCTTCGATCGAAGGATTGGAGCAGCTGAAGCCGAGGACATCGTTGAACTTCCCGCAAAGCAGGCAGTCAGCATACTTTTCCTTAATCTCATTGACCTTTGCAAGGTAGGCCTGATAGAGAGGGGCAGCGGAGATGATGTCCCTGCAACGGAAAATCTCTATGTCGTTGCGCTGGCCGTCGAGGACAGTGTAATTTACATGGCGCGGCACGTCCACATCATCCCTGAGTCCCCTGTCGGTGAATATAAGCTCCGGGAAAGTATAGCGGAAGAAGCGCATCCAGCGATCCTTGCCGTTATTGGCCGGATAGCCGTGGGTGTAGTCACAATATTGGGCCAGGGCGTCGACCGTGCCTTCAGCGCCGAGCGCGAAGTCGGGGTCGGAGTCGGCATAGCGGTCACGGAGCAGCTTGAGGCATTCCGCCCGCTTCCGGATTCCGAACACATCGGGTACGGGATATTCGCGGGAAGTGTCCCAGTTGGTGCTTTCACTCTCGGTGTAGCCGAGCTGATCGAAGAACACGCTGTGGGCGCCGAGCTCGTGGGCACGGTCCTGAAGGTCGAAAAGCACCTGGTTCCACTCCGGATCCATCATCGTGGCCACCGCGAAAGTGCGCTGGTCATATTCTCCCAACCAGGTGCCCTGACCTGTAAATTTATAGCGCTCGAGTATCTCCGAGCCTGTGTTGTCGTGACGGCACACCCTGGGGCCGGCGCCGCTGCGGTAGAAGCGGCTCTCCCTGTCGATGAGCTTGCCGTTGTAATAAAGCAGCAAATGATTGCCGGCGGCCTGATAGGCGGCTATCTCCCTTTTAAGAGCCTCGTCGCCACCCTGCGACTCGTCCGGAGAGAAGTCGGGATTGCCATGGTCCATACCTTCGGCCCACCAGCCGAAGAGGAAAATGGCGTTGCAGCCCGCGCTCTGACCGGCGGCATCTATCTTGCCGTTGATGTCGGCATAACTGTACAGGCGCTCCCCGTACTGATGCTTGAGGATGACGCGCTGCCAGCTCCTGAGTTCCTGAACCCACTGCGGAGTCGGCCTGTGGTCCCACCAAGTGTCGACCCAGCTGCGATAGAGACCGGAAGCCACGTGCCAGGTGCCCGAATAAGGGGCGATTACGTTGGCATCACAGCTCCACTCCTCGCCGTAGAAGCAATGGGGATACTTGAAGAAGCCGAATTCGGGAATCGAGTAGGCCCCGGCGGCATCACGGTAGACGCGCAGGCCGTGCCAGGTGTCCTGGAAGGTGGCGTCGTGGGAGCCGAAATAGAGGCCTTCCTTTTCTCCGAAGAGGCCGAAGCAGTTCATAAACACCTTTGCGCCGTATTTCACGTCGCGCTGGCGGAAAAACTGCTCAGGCTTCTTGTAGGGAGATTCAGAAAGCTTGTTGATGGTCGCAACCGGGTCGGCGAAAAGTTTCCCGCCAGCCTCGGACGTAAACAACTTATGGTCTTTCGGCAGCACCACCCCGTGGAGAAGCGGATAGTGCAGCTCACGGATGACCGTGTGGGGCTCGCTGTTCTTGAGCGATGAAGCGAAGCGCACCTTGTCTGCCTCAAGGGTCAGCGTCAGTTCAACCTGCATGGCGAGCTCGTTTCCCTCGACGGAGACAGTGTTGTAGCGAATGACTATCGTGCTGTCGGATATCTCTATTTCCGGCTGAGCCTGAAGGTCGCCGCGCACCTCGATCTCCTTGCGGTCGGGGGCGTCGTAATACATCCTCCAGAGATAGCCTCCGGAAGCATACTCGGTCCCCGTGATACGGTTTTTCAGCGAGACCAGATTGCCTTCATCCGAAACGGAGACGCTGATCTTCTCATTCTCCAGGGTCCTCGGCGCCGCGAAAGCGACCGCGCATGAAAATGCCGCAAGGACCGTTATTCCCCACCTACAGAATCGTCGCATAACAAATAATCGGATAATGGTCTGAAATGTATTCTACGCCATAATTGTGGCCGCTTATCGTGCGGAACTCGCTCGCTATGGCATTACGGTAAAAGATGTGGTCTAAGTTGTTGTTTGAGCTGGAAGAACTGCCCCACCCGTTGTAACTTAGTGTAGCGTCGGTCTTGACGGCTTTGTCGCGTGCGCTCGACATCCAGTCGTAGTAGGGCTGAAGGCATTTGCGCCTGGAATCGCCCGTTGCGTAAGAGCAGTTCATATCGCCGATGATGAACACCACCGCATCCTCGCCGGCCGCCGACTTCATCCTCGAGATATTGAGATTGGCGGAATTGATCCTTGCCGTGTTGTCCCTTTCCTCGCTTCCGAGCGGCATATGGGTGTTGGCGACAAAGAACCTCTGGCCGGACTCCTTGTGCTTGAACTCCGCCCAGATGGTGGTACGGTACTGGGTCTCCTCGTTCCATCCGTTGACCGACGGCTTGTCGGGAGTGGAGCTCAGATAGAACGACTTGCACTGAAGGACTTCCAACACGGCCGTGTTGTACATAAGTATCGCATTGCCGCCTTTCGAGGTGCCGGTATTGGGCACCTCGAAAAGGTCGTAGCCGGTAAGGAGGCTCCTGAGATCGGCCCTCTGGGCGTTCGTCGCCTCCTGCATGCCCATCACGTCGGGTTTTATCTCCTCGACCATGTTCCGGACGGCATATTTGCGCTTATCCCAACTGCGGTCTTCCGTGTCCGAAGTAATCGTCGAACTGCGGATATTGAAAGACATCACAGTGATGTTAGCTATCTTCAGCGGAGCAGGCTCATCCTTCCCGTTCTTCCCGCAGGAGCACAGGAGAAGGAGGGCCGCCGCCAGACAGATCCTAATAGCCTTCATTGTTACGGATATTTTTCATAACGTTGGTCGTGGTGGTCGGGATCGGCCACAGGTAGCTCTTGGGAGCGATGAACTTACGCTGCGAGAGCTTCACGGCATAGCCGGTAAAGAAGTTGGCGGTGCCGCTGGCGACAGTCTCGGCGAACAGCGGGCAGTCGTCATCGTCGATCTGCGGAACAGCTCCGTGGAACCACATCCCGTCGTCCTTGTAGCGACGCTGGTTGGTCTCGCTCTTGGCCGGGAGACCGTAATTGGCGAGATTCAGCACCTTTTCGGCGATTCTCCAGCGCCAGATGTCATAGAGCCTGCGGTTCTCCCAGGCAAATTCCATACGGCGTTCGGCGCGGAGAATCTTGCGGAGTCCGTCCTGGTCGGTCGTGGTGATCTTGGGATATCCAGTCTGGGAAACGGTCTTCCCATAGGCCCTTGCACGGACCTGGTTCATCGCATCAAGCACGGAATCGTCGATGTCGTTGAGCTCGATCTTCGCCTCGGCGTAGATCTCAAGCACGTCGGCATAGCGGAGGATGAGCTTGTCGTTCTCGGCCTCGAAAGGAGAGAGCCAGTCGCTGTCCACATGCTTGCGGAGCACAAGACCGTTGAAGGAAGCATACTGGTTGCCTGTACCGGCAATCAGATAGGTACGGGAGTCGTTGTTGGGGACCATCTTCCCTTCCCTCGACGACCAAACTTCGGGCTTGTCGAAATCAGGGTCGTAAATCACGCCGAGATGCTCGGTACCATGCTCCACGATGGTGTAGGTGCAACGGGGGTCGCGGTGCTCGAAGGGTTTCTTGGGATTATACACGGTGGACTCGTCGATAGGCTTTCCCTGGTCGTCATAGAATGCGCAGAGCAGATCCCATGAAGGGCAGCAGGTGCAGCAGGTGGACGCACCGGAAAGACGCGGAAGTTTGGCCGTGGTCGCTCCCTTGTAGAGGTACTCGTACTTGTTCTCGGCGGAAAGGGCCTTCGAACGCGGAAGGATGAAAATACCTTCCGGGGAGTTCTTCGTGCTCATCCTGAACAGGTTGCCGAAGTCAGAATGCAGGTAATAGACATTCAGGTCCATGACGTTAGCCGCAGCTTCGGCAGCCTTTTCATAAAGGCGCGTCGCCTCGGCCTCGTCGGCGAGCCCGAAGGTGTCCCATTTGCGTATCGAAGCGCAGTAAAGGGCGAAGCGGGCTTCCATGCCGTAAGCGGCGCCCTTGGTTGCGCGCGCCACCTCGGCGCTGGAATAGCTCTTCGGCAGAAGGGCGGCTGCAGCCTCGAACTCGTCGATGACCCAGTCCGTGACCTCCCACCTGTCGGTACGCTCAAGTGAATATGCCTTCTCCAGATCTTCCGGAAGGTCGAAATCCCACTCGACTGGGACCACCACAGGGTCGCCGAAATGAGCGATGATCCTTCCGTAGAAGCAGGCGCGGTAGAACCTCGCGCAGCCTTCGATCATATTGTATTTCTCCTCGGTCATGTTGCCCTTTGCAGCAGGGAGCATCTTGAGGATCTTGTTGCAGCGGTTGATTCCCTTGTAGGAGATGTTCCACATCTGCGAAGACAGAGGGAAGGAGCCGTCCACGCCGTCAGTCAGGAAACGACTGAGCGAGTTGCGGTTGGTGCCGTCGTCCGTGAGGAGGTCCAGCTCTATCTGCTCGGAATCACCCCATTCGTTGCGTTCCATCGGCCAGTACATGTGGTGGAGGAGCGCATTCAGGCACATCTCGAACTGTTCGGCATTCTTGAACCAGTTGCCGGACGCCGCCTTGTCGGCCGGAGAGAGATCCATTCGAGTACAGGCTATGCTGAGCAAGGCAAGCAGTATGATGCTATATCGTTTCATTTTGACTAGAATTTAACGGAGACGGAGAAAACTGCCGATTTGGTGATAGGATAGGAAGTGGCTCCCACTTCAGGATCCCAGCCGACTGGATAGTGGCTGAAAGTGAAAAAGTCGGTGAGGGTGGCCGCAAGCCTGAGTTCCTTGACCTTGATGCGCTGCATCCACTTGGAAGGGAAGGTGTAGCCGAGGGTGATGTTCTTCACGCGGAGGTAGGATCCGTCGATGATCCAGTAGTCGGAATAGGCGTAGTTGCCCATAGTGGAGGTAGATCCGCCGGAAGTCCAGGAATAGCGGGGATATTTGGCCCTCGCGTTCTGCTCGATGGTGTTCTTGTAGCTCCACGATGCTCCGCCTGCAAGGTAGGTCGGGAAGTTGTACACCTGGCCGCGCAGAGGCTGGACCATATAGTCGCTGAGGTAGCCGTTGCGCTTGCCGACGCCCTGGAGGGTGATATTGAAATCGATTCCCTTCCAGTAGAGGTCGATGCTCGCGCCGAAGTTGAAGTGAGGCAGCGAGGAGCACAGGACGGTCCTGTCCTGCTCAGCATTGATCTGCTCGGTGGAGCCCATGGCATCGGCGATGTTGACGTAGCGGACATCCCCCGGATACTGGGTGCCGAGGGTAGGAGAGCTGTTGACCTCATCCTGGGTCTGGAACAGACCGTTGCTCTTGTAGCCATACCAGGACTGGTACTCATATCCTTCCTTGATGATCTTGCCGCCGGAGATGACCTCCTTGCCTGAAATATCACCCATAATCGAGACATCGTCGGAAAGGTTGAAATGGATCTTGTAGGTGAAATCCTTGATGGTGTCCTGCCAGCCGAGGGAGAGTTCCCATCCGCGGGTGTGCATTTCACCGAGGTTGTCATACGGGCTGGAAAGACCGACGACCGGAGCGACGGGGACTTCGATGAGCATTCCCCTGGTCTTCTTGTAGTACCAGTCGAACGAGAAGCTGAGCCTGTTGGAAAGGAAGCCGAGATCGAGACCGACATCCACTGTCGAGGTCGATTCCCAAGTGAGATCCGGGACCACGGCGCTTCCCTGGGCATATCCGGTTATCGAAGAGATCTCATTTCCGAGATACGCGACAGGATGGCTTACCGAGAGCATCGACTGATAAGGATAGTAGCCTCCTATCCTCTCGTTGCCGAGCTCACCGTAGGAAGCCCTGAGTTTTCCGTGATTGAGAACGTTCTTGGCTTTCTCCATGAAAGGCTCCTCTGAGAACTGCCATCCCGCAGAAGCAGAAAGGAAGGTCCCCCAGCGGTATTTGGGAGCGAAACGTGAAGAGGCGTCGCAACGCAGGTTGCCCTGTATGTAGTATCTGGAGGCGTAGTTGTACATTACCCTGCCGAAGAAGGAGTTCCTCGCCAGTTCATAGACGTTGGCGGAAGAAGATGTAGCAGTGGCGGGATTGCCGGCCTTCAGGTCCTCGATGAGGGCATTGGGGAAGTCGGAGTTACCGGCGATGATGTCCTTTCTTCTCGCATAATAGTTCTCGTAGCCGGCCATGGCGCCCACATTGTGCTTCTTGGCGAATGTCTGCTGGTAGTTGACATAAGCCTGGAAGGTGCCGGCATAAGTGGTGCCCCTTGTCTCGTCGAGAGTGGTATTCAGGGCCTCGGCGATGTATTTTCCGCTGGTCCCAGTCTCGTCCTTGTAGTAGTAGGGAGTCTGGCGGCCGAATTCCTTCACGTTGGAGAAGGTGAACATAGGAGAATACAGGAGGGTAATGGCAAGCTGCTTGATGGGCTTCACCTCGACCTGGAATTTACCGGAGAACTTGAAGGAGTTGGTGGTATCCTCGCCGCCGGACATGAGCGCTGCATAAATGTTGCTGCCATCCTTGCCGGGAGCATAGTTGCCGTTGCTCCACACTGCCGGATAAATAGCCGGCATGTAACGCATCTTCAGAGCCGGTGAGCTGTGAGGAGCGACCTTGTCGACATATTTGATGGCGACGTCGGTCGAGACGGTCAGCCAAGAGAAAATGGTGAGGTCGTTGTTAAGCCTGGCGCTGTAGCGTTTCCACCTGTTGTTGACCTTGTAGAGACCGTTGACGTCGTCGAATCCGAGGCTGATGGCCGAACGGAAGCGCTTGGTGCCGGCGGTGAATTTCAGGTTGTGGGAATGACGCAAGGCGATGTTGTTCATCACGAGTCCCATCCAGTCGGTGTTGGGATAATCGTCAGGATTGGCCGCGTTGAGAGCCCAGTAATTGTCGACGAGAGCCTTGTCGTAGGCCTGATACCAGCCGCTGGCAGGAAGATCGTTGTATTTGAGCTCGTTGACGGCTTCCATATAGCTGACGGCATCCATATACTTGGGCATCTTGGTAGGAGTGTCGATACCCAGGGAATAGGAATAGGATATCGACGCCTTCTCCTCCTTCGCACGCTTGGTGGTGATGAGGATGACACCCGCAGCGGCCTGCGAACCGTAGATCGAAGCCGAAGCCGCGTCCTTGAGGACGGTCAGGTTCTCGATATCCTCGGGAAGGACGTCGCCCAGGGAACCGGGGACACCGTCGATGAGGATATACGGATCAGTGGAGCCGTCGGTCATGGAGGTGATGCCTCGTACCCGGATGGTCGCTTCCGATCCGGGAGAGGAATTGCTCCTGGTCACCGTGACGCCGGGGATGGCGCCCTGGAGGGCCTGGGAGATCGTCTGGGTCTTACGCTGGGTGATGTCAGCTCCGGCGACGGTGGAAAGCGCTCCGGTAAGGTCCTTCTTCTTTATGGTTGAATAACCGATCACGACGGTCTCTTCGAGAGACTCCGTGTTATCGGCGAGGACGAGGTCGAACTGCCTCTGCGAGCCGACAGGCACAGTCACGTCGGCATAGCCGAGGCACGACACTGTAAGAGATGCCGATTCGGAAAGGGCGCCTTTGACCACCAGGACGAAATTACCGTCAACATCCGCGACAGTGCCGTCAGTGGTGCCCGTCAGGAACACCGCAGCTCCCGGAACCGGGACTCCGGCGGCATCCTTGACAACTCCGCTAAGTGTAGTCTCCTGCGCGAGAGCGGTCAGGCCTGCAATAAGGAAACAGAAAAGGAGAAATGCCTTTTTCATATCAAAAATTGCTTGAGAACAAGTTTATTCGACTTTTTCGTAGACGAGGTCAAGATAGGATGTACCTATACTGACGGCCGTGCAGGTGAGATAATAAACGGTATTTGCCTCCGTGCCTTCCAGATTGAAGGTATAGGCTTCATTCTGAGTGGACCACGCGATAGGGTCACCGCCGGTGACATATTCGTTCACTTCTGTCGTGTTGTCCGCGACAACGAACTTGGCGATGGCAGCCCTGCGGTTGACGTTCGTGCCAAGGCAATGGCAGCCGGTCACCTTGACCAGTTTGAACCCTTCGATAGCGGGAAGGCCCAGATAGCGCCAGCCGGCATAGAAGATAAGTCCGCCTTTATCCTTGACCCAAGCGACACGGGCCTGGGAAGCATTACCGCAGTCTGTGACGAGGAATTTGTAGTCCACACCGTCCAGAGGATAGACACAGAGTGAATCTCCAGGGGCATTCTTCCACTTGTCAACAGTCGGCCAGCCCTCGAGAGGGTCTCCGGTGAAGTCAAAGTGGAGAGTCTTTTTCTCAGCTCCCTTATCCTTGAACTCGAGACCGCCGATCTCGCCGAGGTCGACGACCTGGTTGCGGCCGATATTAAGGGCCGAAGTCCCCTCCTTCACCGCAGTCATCTGAGTCGGAGAGACAAGAGTGATGGTGATACCTGCCTGATACTGTCCGGGGAGGACCCAGACGCAGTAAGTGTCATTCGTCGCGAACGCTTCTCCCGACGGGATGATCTTAATGACATCCGAGGTCGTAGCGTTGGACGCAGGTGCGATCGTGGGCGCACCTTCATTCCAAAGGATAGCCGCGTCGCCGGCGAAAACCAGCGGGGTCCCGTCATTGGAGTTGATTTCGATGCGGCGGGTGGTGTCGGCGCGCTCCTGGGTAAGGGTGAAGCGGAGCAGGGCTCCGACATTGCGGAATCCGACATTGTTCTCGCTTGAAAGCTTTCCGACCGCGATGTTGACTTTCTGGTCGACACCGCCGTTGACCGCTTTCTGGGTCAGATAATCAGCCTCGACGGAAAAGCCATCCGCGGCGGAGAAGGTGTTGCCCTCCGCATAGGGATAGAGGGCGAAAAGATTCTCGTCGACGGCGATGCCGGGGCCCTTGAAGACCGCAGTACCGCCGCCCTCGGATGTGGAGAACTTCGCGTGAGAGTAGGCACCATCTTCGAGGGAGAAGACGCTGATCTCGTCATTGACGTCCCAGAGGACGGCATTCTGAGAAAGGTGGGACTTGACTATCCCGTTTTCGATGCTCGCCGTAAGGCTTGTGCCGAATTCAGCGGTATCGATATTTTTGTTGCAGGCCGCGAAGGCAAGAGCGGCAACCACAAGTATAAATGTCTTTTTCATGGCGATTACCAGTTATAGATTCCTCCGTCGGAGAAGTTCTCGTTGTCGTTCTGTGATTCACTGCCCCTCTCGTGGACATCGGTCAGTTCGACCACGATGTCGTCGATGAAGAAGCGGTAGTCCTGCAGATATTTCGCATTGGCTCCCCTGCCGAGGTCGGCAAGTTCGTCATCCGTGAGTTTGGGAGTGGTAATCTTTATCTCGGATTCCTGGGTGAGATTCGTAAAGTCGAAGGAGTATTCCGCGAACACGCCGTCCTGAAGGCCTTCCATCACGAAGCTCTCTTCGCCGCAGGAGACGGTCGCCTTGGCGAGGTTGTCATATCCACGGAAGTCTTTCATGTTGCAAGCCTTGAGGGTGATCTTGGCATCGGTGGAAGAAACGCCCATCTGCTTGAGTCTCTCACCTATCTTTATGGTGTATTCTCCGCAGCATATCCTGGTCCACAGAGATTCATCATAGTATCCGACCTGGAGGTAACCGGACTTTTCATAGCAACCCTTGGCGCTTGCAAAAGGAGCCAGGGCGGCAGGGACCACGTAATGATCGTTGAACGTGGTGGCATTTGACGCATAGCTGTTGGATGCGCTCCTGAGCAAGCCGAGCGGATACCTCACATCGGGAGCAAGGCTCTCGACCAGGTCGTCGAATCCGGTAGAGAAGGCCAGCTTGTCTCCGTCCATAGCAGGGACCTCGCTGAGAGGAGCCTTGGCCGGGCAGACGCAGATCGTGTTGGAAATCGCGATATACTCTTTTGAAGGCTGGGCATCGGCCGTTATCTTGAAATAGAAGGTGCCGCCTGCGGGGATGGCTTCCGATTCGGGGATTGTGAAATATATGATATTCCATACGGCATCCGAGCCGGGAGTCTCAGCACAGGTGATACCTATCTTATTCCAGTTCTCTCCGTCGGCACCCCAGTAATAGGACCAGCCGGTCTTGGTGAAGGATGCGGCACGGGCGCCGAGCATCAGGCGAAGCTCTCCGCTCAGGGCATCCTTGACAGGGAAGGAGATGATGACCGACTCACCCTGAGCGAAACCATCCATGCGAATGCTGCGATGGATGCTCTTGTCTGCATCGTCTCCGGCAGAAGGCTGCGTGTGGGACGGGCAGACGAATGAAAGGCCGGCCTCCTCGTTGCTACGGGAGAGGATCATGCCGTTAGTAAACATACACAGATTGCGGTCGATGACGGCATTGGTAAGTGCACGTGTCTGCGGCGAATCGATTTCGAGGCATTCGCATAAGGGGAATTCATAACCTTCCACTACCACCGAGCCGCCCGGCTCCTGGACAATGGAGATTTTCTTATCCAGATCAGACGACGACGGTGTCGAGATGTGGATGAAAGCATACCTCGTCTCGGTCCTGGTGTTCATGCCGATGTTGACCGGGACTTCCATATTGCCCTGGCCCGAGATAAATCCGAGACTTACCCAGGTAACGGCCCTGCCATCGGCATCTGTGGCCGAAAGATTCCAATAACAATTGGAGGTGACGGTGAAAGATTGCTGGGAGGCCATCGAAGGTGCATTGATTGCCTCCTTGTCGACTTTAAGGTCAGGACGGGAGCCTGAACCTTCCTTTTCTTTTTCCGTGCAGGCGCATGTAGCGAGCACAAAAAGGAAGACGATCAGAAGTTGTTTGTGCATAACTATATGGTTTTTGCCAATTTCTCTTCTGCAAAATTAGCCGAAATAGTATCACATTTTCCGAACGCTTTTTTAAAACAAGGTTATTCTCGATTAAAAAATTTTATATCTATTTGAGGATAAATAAATTATCTTTAAAGCCGCGGTGATGAAAAACAAGAAATATTTCTATATTTGCAGCATGAAAAAATCTTGTTTTCTCGTATTCGCACTACTTCTTCTCTCCGTTTCCTGCGAGAAAGAGCGCAGGGCTTTCCTCCTCACGCTGGATGACACCATCGAGAGGAAAGCCGACTTCGACATCGTCCACGAACACCTCCAGGACTCCCTGAGATCGGTGCTGAGTGCAGCCACCACGGACTCGGCCCGGTGGGAAGCCTCCTACAATCTGGAGAAGATTTTCTTCTACCACGACGTGGACTCCTGCTATGGCTACATTCGCAAAATGCTCCAGCTGCAGGGCAAAGATCCCCGCAGGAGAGGCATCAGTGGAGCCTGCTATGCCAACATCCTATACAAGATGGATTCTCTCAGCAGGGCCCTCAGCGTGTTGGAAAAGACCGACACCTCAGCCCTACGCGGCACAGACTTCCGCACCTACGGCTTTGCCGGCTATCACATCTATCGCAAGCTTATGCCGGAGGACCAGTCCTATAGCCAGAAATACCGGGAACTGACGGACAAATGGTGGCGGGGAGACAGCACTAACGTGGAGTGCACCTACTATCATATAGAAAGGATGAGGCTGGACAGCCTCCCCGTCGCGGGGATAGGGCTGCTCGAGAAATGCACTCTTTCCAGTCCCAACGACACCGCAAAATTCTACTACTTCCTCGCCAAGGAGCACCTCAACGATGCCAACCAGGCCAAGGCGATGGAGTGCTTCGCCACCTCGGCAATCTATGACCTCAGGGTCTCAGCCAAAGCCTATAACGCCCTGTATGAACTGGCCCGCATCCTCTTCCGCCGCGGTGATATCCGCAGGGCCGACCGCTACATGAGGATGACGCTCGAGGATGCCTACTCCTCCCATTACGCTCTCCGCTACAACGACATCATAGCGTCTGAATTCGAGATTATGAACGTTCTCCGTAAAGAGGACGAGCAGAAGAAATGGACCTACCTCATCACGACACTTTCCGTCGCTTTGATGCTTCTTGTCGCAGTAGTCCTCCTTTTCCGACTGGCGAAGTATTCCTCCTGGCTGAGCACCTCCAGAAGCAAGCTCAACGAGGTGTCCAACATCAAGGACAGCTTCCTTGCCAACTACATGGAAAAGTGCGTAGACTACCTCAACAAGGTGGACGAGTACCGTTCATCCCTGCGCCACACCCTGAAGCAGGACGGCCCTGACGCGGTTCGCGCCATGCTGCGAAAGCCTTCCTTCGCAGGAGGTGAGTTCAACGAGCTCCTAACCTCGCTGGATTCGACCTTCCTCGGGATATTCCCCGACTTCGTGGACAAGGTCAACGAACATATGCAGGAAGGATATAAACTTGAACAGTCCACCAAGGGGACCATGTCCACGGAATTGAGAATCCTGGCGCTTATCAAGATGGGCATCTCCAAGCGGCAGAAAATAGCAAAGATCCTTAACATGTCGGTCACGACCGTCTATTCCTACCACTGCAATCTGCAGAAGCATTCCATCCACCCGGGCGCCAATTTCGACCGGGTCATAGCCAGTCTGTGACTCCCCTCTTTTTGATATTATTATCCGAATACTTACCTTTACCGCAAATAAACATTCTGTTATGAAACGCATTTTCTTGATTCTGGCCGGAATCCTCGTCGCAGGAGTGATGGCATTCGCACAGTCAGTCGAAGGCAACTGGAAATACTTCAAAGACCTCAGCAACGATCCCGAACTGGCCGGCCAGGCCATAGCAAAGGTGGAGATTCTCCTCAACCTTGGCGGGGCACGCTTCACTGAAGATCTCCACATGGAGACCAAACTGACCGAGGCGGCACTTCAGCAAATGACCGGCGGAAAGTCCGGCGCGGCCTTCGAGATATTGGCCGACGCTTCTTTCGGCGGCGATTTCTCGCAAGAAGGCGATATCATCACCTTGACCCCCGACAAGAAAAAGCCCCAGATCAACATCAAGACCAACATCCAAAACATTCCTATGGGCGAGATGCTGGCCAATGCGATGACTCCTTCCGTGCAGAAAAGCATGCAGGAAGAGATGGACGACAGCATGAAATATCAGGTGATTTCCGTCACTGCTACGGAGCTCACATTAAAAAATCTCCCCTCCGACAAGCAAGTCAAAAGGGGAGAAAAATCTGAGACGATCGTCTTTACCAGACAGTAAAGCTTAAAGAGCCGACGCGTCTATCGCGGTAATGCCCTTGAGATTGCCGAGGGCGAAGCTGTCAATCCCTTTCATAGCTATCACGACAGTGTGGGATGCCGCATTGTCGGAATAGTTGTGCGAAAGGCCGGTGCTCCAGCTGGCAGAGGTGCCGTCGCCCCAGTTGACGAGGTTGACGGAAGCGTCGCCGGTCACCGTCGGGACAGTGAATGAGCCGAGGCTATGGGTAATGCCAAGCTGCCTGAGAGTGCCTTCCTGAATAATCGTATAGACTATTTCGAGATCGCTGGTCTTGCTCTTGACCTTGACCTGAGCACTGCGCCTGATGCCTTCGTTGGCAAGGACGGAGAGGGTCGCGCCATGGGCGACGAGGGCCCTTGTCTCGGTCACGCTGATCCATGTCACATCGGCGGGAATGACCACCTCAAACTCTGCATTGGTCATAAACTCGAGCTCGACGGTGCTTGCCGTAGCGGCAACGGTCTTCTCGCTGTTGTCAGAGATGACCAGTCCTTCCTTTTCAAAGGAGAAGCGGTTGGTGATGACCCTCATTCCGTTGTGGACAAGGACGACTATCTTTGTGTATTCCGTAAGCTCGGCGCCGCACTTGACGACGATGTCGCCTTCAAGGTCGGTCTCGTTCTCGGTCTTTACAAGAAGGTCGGCGGACGAGAAGACCTCCACGGTGGCTGAGCCGGTGGAAGAATTCACGGTGTAGTGGATCGTGCGGGTCGAGCCGGGCTCCACGGTGACGACAGAGCCGCAGTCGTATTCTATCGAAAGGCTGCTGCCGATGGGAATGCGGTAGGAGACGCCGTCGCGAAGCTCGAGGACGAGGTCGTTGCCGTCGCGATAGACGGCGGTGAAGAAATCAGAGGTGGCGACATCGCTCGCTACACCAAGAAGAGTCCAACTCGCACCCTCATCATAGGAAACGTACCAGGAGCCCTCGGAGATCTTGAGCTGAGGAGTGATGCCATCCTCACCGTCGGTGCCGTCTGAGCCGGGGGTACCGGGAGATCCGGGAGCGCCGGGGGTACCGGGAGCACCAGGGGCGCCGGGAGTCCCGACTGCGAGGACTTTCTCTCCGCCGGAGAGGAGCCACTCTCCGTCGAGAGTCCAGTAGTAGAGGCCGTCGGTGAATTTGGCAATGCCGATTGCCGGGGTGTGGCCGGGATCACCTTTTTCACCGTGGTAGATAATCCTGTTGCCGGATTTTGCAAAGCAAAGTTCGTAGCCGATAATATTGCCCTGGGCATCGAGGACATCCTTGACTTCCGTCACATAGTCGTGGTTCTGAAGTGCCCTGACTGCCGCCTGGAGGGAAGCAATATTGTCATTGACCTGTTCCTCAAGGGCCGCAATGCGCTCCTCGAGGGTACCAACGCGGCCTTCAACGTCGCCGACGCGACTCTCAAGCTCGTCAAGCCTGCTGCACGAAGATAAAGCGATAACGATCGCAAGTGCTGAAATAAGTATCTTTTTCATGGCCTGGATTCGTTAAAGGGTGAATGAAATGGTGAGGTCATCGCTTCCGCTCAGGACGATGCTGTAGGTGCCGGCAGCAAGTGACGAGAAGTCGAGCACGGCCGGAGTGTTCTCCGTGAGGTCCTTCGAAATCACGGCAGTGCCGGAAGAATTCTTGACCTTGCACGAGATGTCATAGGCGCAGGTCAGCGTCATCTTCTTTGTGGCCTTTTCGTAAGAGAGGGAGGTCCCCTCGGCAATTTCTTCCGCGCTCGGGCCGCTGTCTTCCTTTACGATGATTTCCCAAACGACATTGGACGCATCGCCATAGACGAAACCGTTGCTGTATTGGCCCTCATAATAGGCACGGAGGCGGTCGCCGCCTTTGATGGTGCCGTTGATCTTGCAGGAGATCGATGTGATATCCTTGTTGGGCTGGTCACCACTAATAGTGTAGGCAATGTACATATTCTCCAGATTGGAGATGTTGTTGCCAGAGCTGACGTTTTCCTTCCAGTTGCCGTGTTTGTCATAGAGAGCGACATAGACCTTGCCGTTGAAAGGCATCGTGGCGTCGTTGTAAAGGTTGGTAATATCCGCAGTAAAGGACCTGCCCTGGACGAAGTTCGTAGTGGAGGCCTTCAGTCCGGGATAGCTTGTACTGTAATAGAACATCAGCAACCTGTCGGTATATGTCGATGTGCCTTCCCTGTCGGGAGTAAGGCCGATAAGGGTCGACTGGTCGTCAGAGAAAGTGTAGCTGTCAAGAGTAAGGGAAGTCACAAGGAAGTAGCCGTTGCCGTCTCCTCCCCATCCCCAGTTGACGGAGAAATAGTCTTTGTCGGTGTAGCCGTCGAAAACGAACTCGTGGCCGCCTTCACTATCGGCACCTCCATATGGCATAGGACCCACATTCTCAAGATTATCTTTCAAAAGGGCAATCCACTCAGAGTCGGTGTAGGATTCGCGGCAGGCGCGGTAAGCACTCTTGTTGTACTTGAAGTGCTTCTGCATCGCAGCAAGAAGATTCTGGTCGAAAGTACCGGATCCATCATCATAACCATACTGCATCTGGCTTGCAACACCGACATCCACCATGATGGCAGCAACTGCTGCTCCCTGCGCAGAGGTGTAACTGCCAGAGTAGTTCATCTTCATATTGTCCCAGTCATAGGTACGTCCGAGAGTACGGGCTGCCACTGTCTGAGTCCTGTTTTTCTCGTTAGTGTAGGAGTAGGCCGTGGTGGTCCCTTCTCCGGCGGCGGGCCATTTGAAATGACGCATCACGATGCAGCCGGCAGTCGCAACACATCCGGTCACACCGCGGTTGGATCCTCCGGTGATGGTAGGGCACTCATTATTGAAAGGAGTCTCCTGAGCCCAGAGGGCAGTCTCGTACTGCTTGACGACATTGCCATAGACGGCAGTGCGGGGGGTCTTGCGCGGAGCGGCAAGCGAAGGTTCGCTGCGGACCACCGCGATGTCGGCGGCAAGGCCGTCCATCCACCAGCGAATGTTGTCCGGAGCACCTTCATACTCGAAATGGCCGGTCGGGCTGTAGCCAAGGATCGGCTCTACCGAGTCTTCACCGGCCACGATGACGAAACCGCCGCCGTCGAAATTGAACACGTACCAGGCCGGCTGTTCAGCCTGGGTGGCAGAGAGTTTCTTGCGAAGACGCTTGTTCTCTACCGGGACCTTACCCTTGCAGGTAAGCCTGGCCGCAGAAGGGCGGCGCAGGAAGTTTTCGGCAATACTTTTCGCTGCAGACTCGTCGACAGGTTTTGCATAAGCCGCCAGTGCGACGGTCAGCGCAAGTAACGCCAACAAAATTTTCTTCATGATTATGTGGTTGATTATTAAAAACTTATCCTAAATCCTCTTTCTGATCGCGGCTGAAGCCTCTTCATAGCCGGGCTTTTCGAGGAGGGCGAACATGTTTTTCTTGTAGGCCTCCACGCCGGGCTGGTTGAACGGGTTGACGCCAAGGACATAGGCGCTGATGCCGCATGCGAATTCAAAGAAGTAGAACAGTCCGCCGAGGGTACGGGCGTCGAGCTTCTCAACCGCCACGCTGATCTGGGGCACACCGCCATCGAGGTGGGCGATCCTGGTCCCGAGGGCAGCCATCGCGTTGCAATGCTCAACCCTCTTGCCGGCGAGGTAGTTGAGGCAGTCGAGGTTGTCCGGATCGGAGCCGATGACGACCTCGCGGGTCGATTTCTCGACGGCGAGGACGGTCTCGAACATCACCCTGTCGCCCTCCTGGATGAACTGACCCATGGAGTGGAGATCGGCGGTGTTGTTGACGGAAGCGGGATAGATACCCTTCCCTTCCTTGCCTTCAGACTCACCGTAGAGCTGCTTCCACCATTCTGCGAAATACTGCAGCTTGGGGTTGTAGTTGACGAGTATCTCGACCTTCTTGCCGAGAGCGCTGTAAAGGGCGTTGCGGACAGCGGCATAGCGGATTGCGGGATTTTCAGGAGAAGCCACCGCAAGAGCCTTCTCTTCCTCGGCTGCACCGGCGAGTATCTCGCGGATGTCGAAACCGGCAAGCACTATGGGGACTAGACCGACCGGAGTGAGCACTGAGAAACGGCCTCCCACATCGTCGGGAACGACGAAAGTGCGGTAGCCTTCCTGCATCGAGAGGGTCTTGAGAGCGCCCTTGTGGGCGTCGGTGATAGCCACTATCCTTTCGGCGGCCCCGGCCTTGCCGTAGGTCTCCTCGAGATACTGCTTGACGACCCTGAAGGCAACTGCAGGCTCGGTCGTGGTGCCGGACTTGGAAATCACGACACAGGCGGCGCTGCGCTCGAAGACAAGGTCCATGAGCTCGGCGAGATATTCCTCAGAAAGGTTGTTGCCGGCAAAGACCACCTCGGGAGATCCGGGACGGCGGAGCTGGCGGGAGAAGTTGTGGGAAAGGGCCTCGATGGCGCATTTTGCGCCGAGGTAGGAACCACCGATACCGATGGCGACCACAAGGTCGACACCCTTTGCCGCCCAGTCGTCACGTATCGCTTCGCATTCGGCGATGAGACTTTCGGGGGTCTCGGTCGGGAGATGTTTCCATCCGAGGAAATCATTGCCCGCACCATTGCCGGCTACAAGGGTATCGAAAGCGGCGAGGGCCTTCTTCTCGTATTGCGCATACACTTCATTATCAATGAATGAGCGTGCGTCCTTGATGTCAATTTTAACCATAATTTTAAAATTAGTCCGCGAATTTATTAAAAATTTAGAATATAAACAACGTTAATCCTTGCCGGAAAGTACCGTTTCGACAGCAGCCGCAACGTCCTCATAGGAGAATCCCCTTGACAGGCCGAAGCGCAACAACTTGAGTTTCACCGCCGGATCTTCCTTCAGGGTCTTGTATTTATCTGCGATTATCTTCTCGAGCTTCGATGAAGATTTTTCCTTGTCTATCCCGGAGAGGGCTTCGCCTATAACCTCGCGCGGAATCCCCTTGGAGCGCAGGGCGAAGGAAATCTTCGCCGGCCCCCAGCCGGAAAATGAAGCCTTGTCTCTGGCGAAGGCCCCTGCATAGCGGGAGTCGTCGACAAAGCGGTCCTTTATCAATGCTTCCACGACCCTTCCAGCAGCCTCAGCGTCGCCATCAAGGGCTTTGAGGGCCTTGCGGCGCACGTCAAAAGAACAATACTCCGCTTTGGCGCACTGCCTTTGAAGACGCTCAAGGACCTTTTTTTCTTCCATTCTAAAAATCGAAACCTATTGAAACGTAGAAGCCGACTTTCTTGTAGAGATTCGACCAGTGGATATTGCCTTTAATGGGGCCGATGATGGAGTCGTAGGCATATTCGAGGCCTACGCCGTAGAGGTTGCGCCCGTCGGAGAACTGCTTGAAGGAGACGAAATCGCGGGCGTAATTGCCGGAAAGGGTAAAGTAGTTGTTGCGCAGGAAGCGATAGCGGAAATCCATCCTCGCGGAGACGAGATAATTTCTCGTAAACGCGGCATTGTCGACGCCGATGAATGCCACCTGGTGGTCAAGATAACGACCCTCTATGGAGCCGCCGATGACGTTGGCGTAGGTCGGCGGGATATTGTTGCCGAAAAGGAATCTCGCGTTGAACGACGGGATCATGGCGAAATGCTCCCCTATCTGACCGACAGCCTTGCCGAAAAGCTGCACGACGCCGAAGGGCTTCATCGTCTTGTCGCCGATGCGCTCCACATAGCTGGCTTTCACTCCGGCACGGAAGCCCGCGGTCGGGAAATATCCTTTATTGAAGGTGTCACCTACCAGATCGGCGAAAACGGACACATAGTCTTTGGTGCCGGTGAAGAGGTCGTAGTTGCCGTTGATATTGAGCTGGTCGAGCCTCGGGATGTAGAACGTCTCGTTGCGCGCGCCGATCTTGAAATCGAACTGCGAAAGCTTGATGTGGGAAAGATACAGCTCCTCCCTCACGGTGAGGAAGGACATGTTGAATTTGTTCTCACCGATGGTGAGGGTGTTGCGGTCGACCCAGCCGACATAGGCCGCCGCATTTAAGGTCGGACCACGCGAAGGATTATAGGTGTAATGGAACTCAGCGTAGGGGTTCATGCCGACCTTCGTCGTGAAATTGAGGGCCGATCCGCGCAGGGCGTTGGTGTTGATGCCTATGTTGAGAAGGAGGGCCACAAGCTCCTCCGTGTCCACCCTGGCGCCGAATCCGAGCTGATGGATAGGACCCTTACGGCAATTGATCACAAGTTTATACGGCCCTGTCGTGCCGAGGAGCTCGAAGGTCACGGAGTCAAAGGAGCCGCTGCCATAAAGGCCGCCGACAGCCTGCTCGATGAGACGACGGCTGACCCAGGTGTCCTCCTTGATGGGAAGACGGCGGCGGATGTAGTAGGCTTCCTTTTCGGTGACGCCCGTGATCTCGATATCGGAGATATGGACTGGACTACTCCCTATATCCACTGCCCGGGGAGCCTGGCGCACAAGAGTGTCCGGCCCTACCCATTCCTTGATGATGTGGAGAGCCTCTTCCTGCTTGCGCGCCGCGACCTTTCCGCGGTTCATTATCGTGTCGATGGCTTCCTGAGAGAAGCTCATCATGTTGTATTCCGGAAGTTCGGGGTGGATGAGAAGGTCGACATCCTGCATGGAGCGACGGAAGGAGTCGCTGGCGAGCATATCGATACTCTGCCAGACGATATCCGCGATGTTGCGGATCTGGGAATAATCCTTGCCCTCCTGGCTGAGGTCTACGCCGATGATGAGGTCGGCACCCATCTCACGGGCTATGTCGACAGGGAAATTGTTGCGCATGCCGCCATCGGCGAGCAGCATACCCTCCGTCCTCACAGGGGTGAAGACGCCGGGAATGCTCATAGTAGTGCGCAACGCCGTCACGAGCTTGCCCCTGTGCCAGACCTTGGCGCGGCCGGAAATGATGTCGGCAGAGACGCAGGCGAAGGGAATCGGAAGGGTAAAGAAATCAGTCGAATCCTGATAGCCGACGGAAAGGCTGGAGAGAAGGTTGTTGACATTCTGGCCAGTTATATATCCCGCAGGCAGTGAGCCGAGCAGGTTGCGTCGGAAGGTCGTCTTGTTGTCCTCGGCAACGCCCATGCGGATCTTGTCGACACCGCGGGCGTAGGGCCTTTCGGCTTCCTGGATGTCCTTATAGTCCTTTTTCGAGTAGTAGAACGGGAAGGATATGAGGAATTTCTCCTTGTAGCGCTTGGTCTCATATGGGATGTTGTCCCTGGAGACCTTGTCGCTTAGCATCAGCTTCCAGTCGAGGCTCCTGAGAATGGAGTCCATCTGGGGCGGAGTGTAGCCCAGGGCGTACAGGCCGCCGATTAGGCCGCCCATACTCGTACCGACCACCACGTCGACCGGAATACCGAGAGCCTCGATGTACTCGATGGCCCCGACATGAGCCGCACCCTTGGCTCCGCCTCCGCTGAGGACGAGACCCACGGTCGGACGGTAGGCCCGGATGCTGTCCATGCGGGCGTTGATCTCCCGTAGGGCCTCCTTGTCGGCCTCCCCTCCAAGTCCGAAGGAGGACGAGAAGGAGTCCTGCGCCCTCGCTCCTACAAAGGCAAGAAGGAACAACAATATCAGGACAAGTCGTTTCATTTCTGCTGTGCTCTTGTGCCGGCGAGAAGACCGCAGGCGGCCAGGATATCTTCTCCGCGTGAAGCGCGGATCGTACACGTAATCCCCTTTGAGGAGAGAGAGTCGCGGAATGCTTCCATAACCCTTTGCGGAGAAGGCTTATGGGGGAATTCAGGGATGGAGTGGAAACGGATGAGATTGACGCGGCACTCGATCCCGCGAAGCAGCCTTGAGAGAGCCTCGCAATGGCGCGGGCTGTCGTTGAGCCCCTCAAACATGGTGTATTCGAAACTCACGCGGCGCTGGCCCGAAAAATCGGCCTTGCGGACAAGGCGGACCACTTCCGTGACCGGATAGGCCTTTTCCACGGGCATGATTTCAGCCCTTTCCTCCGGGAAGGGGTTGTGGAGGCTGATCGCAAGGTGGCAGCGGCTGCGGTCGATGAATTCGCGAAGACGGGGAAGGACGCCGATAGTCGAAAGGGTAATCCTTTTCGGGCTCCAGGCGAATCCCCACGGAGCCGTGAGGACTTCGATCGCCCGCATCACCTCGTCGAAATTGTCGAGAGGCTCTCCCATACCCATGAAAACGGCATTGGTCAGCTCTCCTGCCTCATCGATCGTGAGGAACTGAGAGAGAATGGCAGAGGCGGAAAGAGAGCCTCTGTAGCCCTGACGGCCGGTCGCGCAGAACTTGCAGCCCATCCGGCATCCGGACTGCGAGGAGACGCAGAGAGTGCGGCGGTCCTCGTCGGGAATCATCACGGCCTCAACGGAAGAACCGGAGCCCACGGGGAAAAGATACTTTTTCGTGCCGTCCGACGAAACCTGCACCTCAGAGGGGCGGAAAAGCCCAAGCTCGCAGCTTTCCTTGAGGGCAGCCCTGCCGGCAAGGGAGATATCTGTCATCTCGTCGATAGAAGATACTCTCCTGACATAGAGCCACCTGGCAATCTGGCCGCCCGTGTATTTCGGGAGACCTAGAGAAACTGAAAGGGCAGAAAGCTCTTCCGGGGTCTTGCCAAGGAGATGCGTCTTTTCCATTATCTGCAATTTCACCACAAAAATAGTTAAAAATATAACAGAATTAAAGATTGTTTTCATAACTTTGTCATCTCCGGGCGAACGATTCCCCCGGGTTAACCATTAAACCGCTAAAGATATGGCTAAAGAAGAAGCAAAGAACGGGGCTGACATTTTTGCCGCAAAGCTCAAGGCTCTGCAGGCGACGATTGACAAAATCGAAAAGGATTTCGGGAAAGGTACTATCATGAAGCTCGGAGATCAGCCCGATTGGGATGAGAGCCAGGTCATTCCAAGCGGTTCCATCGCCTTGGATCACGCCCTCGGCATCGGCGGCTACCCCAAAGGCAGGATAATCGAGATCTACGGACCGGAGTCCTCCGGTAAGACGACTCTCGCCATCCACGCCATCGCCGAAGCCCAGAAGCGCGGCGGCATCGCAGCCATGATCGATGCCGAGCACGCCTTCGACAGGACCTATGCCAAGGCCCTCGGCGTCAACATCGAGACCCTCCTCATCTCCCAGCCGGACAATGGTGAGCAGGCCCTTGAGATCGCCGACAACCTCATCCGCAGCGGCGCCATCGACGTGGTCGTCATCGACTCCGTCGCAGCCCTGACCCCCAAGGCCGAGATTGAAGGCGAGATGGGCGACAACAAGGTCGGCCTCCAGGCCCGCCTCATGAGCCAGGCCCTCCGCAAGCTCACCGCCAACATCTCCAAGACCGGCACCTGCTGCATCTTCATCAACCAGCTCAGAGAAAAAATCGGCATCATGTTCGGCAACCCCGAGACCACGACCGGCGGCAACGCCCTCAAGTTCTACGCTTCGGTCAGGCTCGATGTCCGCCGCACGACCCAGATTAAAGACGGCGACGAGGCCCTCGGCAACAGGACCCGCGTCAAAGTCGTCAAGAACAAGATGGCTCCGCCCTTCAAGAAGGCCGAGTTCGACATCGTCTTCGGCGAAGGCATCTCCCACAGCGGAGAAGTCCTCGACCTCGCAGTCGAATGCGGCATCGTGACCAAGAGCGGCTCATGGTTCAGCTACGGCGACTCCAAACTCGCCCAGGGCCGCGAGGCCGCAAGGCAGCTCCTCGTGGACAATCCGGAGCTCTGCGACGAGATCGAGGCCAAGGTACGCGAGAGCCTCAAAGCCATGAAAGATTAATTAGAACCAAATCAGATGAAAAGAATTATCGCTTCAATTTCGGCCGCCATCCTGGCCCTTTTCCTGCTCACCTCCTGTGAAGATGTCGAACTTCAGGTCCGCGCATCCCTCGACTGCCATTATCCTTCAGAGTGGCGCAGCCTTCTCGTCGATCCCAACGGAGATCCCTACGTCTATGAAGGCTTCGATTCCATAGTCCTCCACGATGACGACATCAGCTACATATTCGGCGACATCGCTGACTCATGGAATTGCTATGGCCTGTTCGACTACGCCATCCTCACCACCAAGAACTACAACAAGCTCGACGGCAAGTACCGCTATTCCAACCACTATCTCTTCGTTTGGGATTCCGGCGCCCACACCTATGTGTTCAAGGACGTCGACGATCTCACTCTTGAGGAGCGGGATCAGTATCTGGGCGGCAGGACGTATTGAAACATCTGAGAAAACGGCCGGCATATTCCTCCGGGATTATGCCGGCTTTTATTATGCCCTCGGCGCTTCGCTGCTCCGGGGGCGTATTGTTTCTGTAGAGCACGATCGCCCTTGCGGCCGCCCACCCGATATAAGGATGCTTCGCCAGATCCTGCTCCGGAAGCGTCCACAGAGGATAGGGCTTCGGGGCGGAACAGGTAATGAGATCCTTCAGACCGTCGTATTTTTCCCTGTCGAAGCGGTAGATCTCCATAAGCTGCTCGGGATAGGTGTAGCCGCCGAGACGGGTGCGATACTCCACCATCTTGCCCGCGAAGTACTTCCCTATCCCGGGCAGGGTCGTAAATGCCGCCGAGTCGGCCTTGTTGATATCGAGTTTCGGAATTGATATATATGGAGCCAGGCGCTGGTAGACGGAATCCGCCACCACATACGATCTCGAAAAATCCTCCTTCCTGTGGAACACTCCGCCCTTCTGACGGTAATTGTCTATAGACGCCGCCTGCTTTTCCGAAAAACCCAGACGCTGAAGATCCTCAACCGACACCGTGTTGGGATTGAAGCGGAACGACTCCACTCTACGCGGAGAGTATTGAGACAGCACCTTCTCCGCCACCTCCGAACGCTTCGCCCTCGCCCTCACCGTATCCCTTTTTGTCATTCCGGGTCCCCCTTCTGTCATACCGAGGCCGGAGGCCGAGTGTATCTCCTCCCCTCCCCGTATGTAAACATACACGGTGTCGGGCTTCTCCTTCAGGGAGACGATACGCTCGACGGCCGCCCTGTGAACGAAAAGGGCGGTCTCGTAGCCTGTGATAAGGAAAAGCAGGGCAATCGCCCCGAGCACGAATGATTTTTTAGGAACGGCCTTTTTTTGGTCCATAGTCGTCGGAAGGGGCCTTCCCCTTCTTCTTCAAAGGGGCATCCGCCCCTGCGACAACTATGACGAATTCGCCTTTCGGCTCCGTCTCCTTAAAATGTGCGAGCACCTCGTCGAGGCTCCCGCGGACATGCTCCTCGTGGATCTTTGATATCTCCCTCGCCGCACTGCAGAGCCTTTCGCCGCCAAAGACCTCGGAGAAAGCGGTGAGAGTCCTCACCACCCTGTAGGGCGATTCGTAGAAGACCATGGTCCTCATCTCCCCCACAAGCGACTCTACGGCAGTCTTGAAACCCTTTTTCTGCGGAAGGAAACCCTCGAAGACAAACTTGTCGCACGGCAGGCCCGAGCTCACGAGAGCCGGGATGCAGGCCGTCGCGCCAGGAAGGGTCTCCACCTCAATCCCTTCACGCACACATTCCCTGACCAGGAAAAATCCCGGGTCGGATATGCCAGGGGTCCCGGCATCGCTGATAAGGGCGACGCTGAGACCCGAGAGTATCTTCTCCTTCACCAGGGAGGAGGTCTGGTGCTCGTTGAAGTTGTGGTGGGATCGAAGAGGCTTGTCGATGCCGTATCTTCGAAGGAGGACAGAGCTTGTCCTTGTGTCCTCGGCAAGGATGAGATCTACCTCGCCAAGGACTTTGACTGCCCGGTAAGTCATGTCTTCAAGATTGCCGACAGGAGTCGGCACTATGTAGAGCTTACCGGGCATGCAAAATCAATATTTGTCGTCGATCTTGTCCATCCTGTCCTCGATCCAGTCGTCGAACTGGTCGGCAAGGTCGTCGTTGAATTCCTTGTCGGCGCGCTCTTTCGCAGCCTCAATCCTATGCTCGGCAGCCTTGCGGATGTGCTTGTTGTCTTCCCTCACGCCTTTTTCATACTCGGCGAGCATTCCCCAGGCGTTGTACTTGCGGATAAGGGTGTTGAGGGTGGGAGGGCCAGCAGGGGCGCCGGGAGCGCCGGGGGCCATCTCAGGAACGGCACCGGGAAGGCCGAATAAGTTGATCCTGATCTTTGCAGTCTTATCCAACGCCCTTTTTACGGGATCTTTCTCCAGAGGGCTCTGCGAGGTGAAGATGATAGTCCTGGACACACCTTCGCCGGCTTCAAGAATAGGAATGATGTCGGCAAGACCCTCGGCGTAGAGGCCGGGGAGAACGATAGAGCCGTTGGCATCAAGAAGGTCGGCGGTCATGGCCACACCTGCAAGATTGACACCCATAGCCTTGACTACGGGGATAGAGGCCTTGATGTAAAGCTGCTTGGGATCGAGAGGGCTCTCTGACGAGAAGACGCTTGCGCCTCCGGCAACGACTATCCTGTTGAAGCAGGGGCCGGCGGTCTCGATAAACTCTACGGGAATTGTCAGGGATTCCTGTTTGCCACCAAAGCAGCCGGAAAGGCAAAGGGCGGCCAAAGACAGTGCGAGGAGTAATTTTTTCATATCTGATCGTTTAAAAATTTCAACTTTGCAAGATAGCAACTTAAATCCTTATTCACAAGCCGATCGACTTAAAGAAGTCGTTGCCCTTGTCGTCCACGAGGATAAACGCGGGGAAATCCTCCACAAGGATCTTCCAGACAGCTTCCATCCCAAGCTCGGGATATTCGACGCATTCGATAGACTTGATGCTGCTTTGTGAGAGCACTGCAGCCACGCCTCCGATAGTGCCGAGATAGAATCCGCCGTGCTTCTTGCAGGCGTCGGTCACCATCTGGGAACGGTTGCCCTTTGCTATCATCACCAGCGATGCTCCCTGGCTCTGGAATTCATCCACATAGGGGTCCATACGGTTGGCAGTGGTGGGGCCCATCGAGCCGCAAGGATATCCTTCGGGGGTCTTGGCCGGACCGGCATACAGGATAGGGTGATCCTTGAAATACGAAGGCATCCCTTCTCCGGCATCCAGGCGGGCTTTCAGCTTCGCATGGGCGATATCGCGGGCAACTATGATGGTGCCCTTGAGATTGACGCGGGTGCCCACGGGATATTTGGTAAGCTCAGCCCTGACTGAATCGATGCCATTGTCAAGGTCGATTTCTATACCCTTCGCGCCCTCACCGGGTCTGCGGTATTCTTCAGGGATCAGTTCGGACGGGTTAGTGTCCATTTTCTCAATCCACACGCCCTTGGCATTGATCTTACTCTTGATATTGCGGTCGGCCGAGCAGCTCACTCCCATACCGATGGGGCAGCTTGCGCCGTGGCGGGGCAGACGGATCACCCGGATGTCGTGGGCGAGATACTTGCCGCCGAACTGGGCGCCGAGACCTATCTTCTGGGCTTCCTTCAAGAGCTTCTGCTCAAGGTCGAGGTCGCGGAAGGCACGGCCTGTCTCATCGCCCGTCGTAGGAAGGTTGTCGTAATACTTGATGCTTGCAAGCTTCACCGTGAGGAGATTCTTTTCCGCGCTGGTGCCGCCTATGACGAAAGCGATGTGATAGGGCGGGCAGGCCGCGGTGCCGAGGCTCCTCATCTTCTCCACAAGGAACGGAAGGAGGGTCCCCTCATTCTGGATGGTGGCTTTGGTCATCGGATAGAAGTAGGTCTTGTTGGCGCTGCCGCCGCCCTTTGCAACCATCACGAAACGGTATTCGCTGCCCTGCACCGCCTCGATGTCGATCTGGGCGGGAAGGTTGCACTTGGTGTTGACCTCGTTGTACATATCAAGGGGAGCATTCTGGCTATAGCGCAGATTCTCCTTCGTGTATGTATTGAACACGCCGCGGCTGAGGGCTTCCTCGTCCTCGAAGTCGGTCCAGACGCGCTGGCCCTTCTCGCCGTGGATGATGGCCGTGCCGGTGTCCTGGCAGAACGGAAGAACGCCTTTCAGGGATGTCTCGGCGTTGCGCAGGAACTGCAGGGCGACATATTTGTCGTTTTCCGATGCCTCGGGGTCGGAAAGGATTGCAGCCACCTGCTCGTTGTGGGAGCGGCGGAGCATAAACTGGCAGTCGTGGAAGGACTGCTGGGCAACTAGCGTCAGGGCCTCGGGGCTGACCTCGAGGATGGTCTTGCCTCCGCATCCGCAATGTCCTCCCAACTTAGAGGTCTTTACGAGTTTTTCCGAACCGGGAATCTTGTAATATTCAGTGGTGTCTTCGCCCAGCTGAAACATCGGGGCGTATTTGAATTCTACCATTATTCAAGATGTTTTATTTGTCAAGCCCGTCTGCGGCGAGTTTGCTCTTGATACGGGATATACGGGATGCCGTGTCGGGGTGATCGGAGAAGAGCTTGGTGATCCAACTGGCAGCCGCGGCGTTGCCCTCCAGCTGCTGAAGCTTCTCAAATCCCTGGATCAGGCAGGAAGGATCCTTACCGGAATTCTTCAGGAAATCATATGCATAGTCGTCGGCCTGGGTCTCCTGCTTCCTGGAATAGCTGGCATCGAGGATGGTCTGCCCGATGGCTCCGAGCTGGGACTCGGAAAGGGCCGCCACCGTCTCGTGAAGGGACGAGACTCCTGAGATGACAGCGGAAGTCAGCAGGGTCACCTGCATCGCCTTCTTGGTGTGCTTCAGCGCGACGTGGCCGATCTCATGGCCGATGACGCCGAGGACCTCATTGTCGTTCATCAGGTCCATTAGGCCGGAATAAACACGTACACTTCCGTCCGCGCAGGCGAATGCGTTGACATCGTCCGTGATATAGACCTCGAAATTGAGGGGAACGCCGTCGACGTCCTTGAGCCCGGCAGTCAGGTTGCGCAGACGCTGCGTGTAGACATCGTCGGCCTGCCCCATCTTGCTGGCCTCGTCGGTCTGGCTGACATACTGGTGGACATAGGTGCGGATTTCGTCGTCCGTAATCATCGCAGCCTGAAGGACTTGCTGACCTCCCTGCACGAGATAGGCCTTGTTGACGGTGCCGCAGGACACGGCCAGAAGAAGGCAAACGGACCAGATAAGGGAACGTGTTTTCATCTTATTGAATTTTAATTAAGCAAATATCGTTTTTTCGCGGGAAAAATCAAAGGGGGAAAAGAGGTTATAGACCGGTCGGAATGTCAATTCGGATTCGGCGGGATTTGGGGTAAAGATTATTGCATCGCGAACCGATGTTTTTGGCCGGTCCCAGCGGATGACCTTCATAACATATTGTAATAAGGCCCATAGGGGCATCCTTAAGGACAATGGCATCTCCATGAAGGTAGCGCAAAGCGGTCAGGCGGTCCACATCGAAAAGCGGTCCCTGTACGGGAACACTTTCCTGTGCAGGGAAGAAAAGCCTTGGCGATCGGTGCGCGGACGGATTTTGGGCCGTTTTTCCGGCGGAATGGCCTGAAATTGAGGTCACGGACGGATTTTGGGCCGTTTTTCCGGCCGCGGAGATATTCTTACGAAGAAGCGAAACATATTGGCCTTCACCACGGACAAAACCTGGGAGGAGGGCCTGACCACAGCGAGTCTTGAATACCGGAGGGAAATCCGGGAGGGGGACCACCTCGGCGCCGAGGGAAGAGCAGATCCACTCCACGTTATCGTCGTTCTCGAAGGAATTGAACGTGCATGTAGAATATATAAGGAATCCGCCGTCGGCAAGGGCGGGCCAGACATCCTCGATGATGCTCCTCTGGCGCGCCGCGCAGAAGGTCACGGTCTCCTCCGACCAGTCCTCAACGGCCTTCTCCTCCTTGCGGAACATCCCCTCGCCGGAGCAGGGCACGTCGGCAAGGATGACATCGAAGGTCATCCCCGACGAGCCGATTGCCGCCGGAGGCAGGCAGGTCACCGCAACCCTCGGATCGCCCCAGAGGGCGACGTTGTCCCGAAGGACGTCGAAGCGCTTGCGGACGACCTCGTTGGCGACGAGCAGGAAGCCGTCGCCGAAACTCTCCCGGAGGGATGCCGCCGCATCGGTCGTCTTCCCTCCCGGTGCCGCACAAAGGTCAAGGACCGTCGGGCCGGCTTCCGGAAGGATGCTCCTGAGGACATGGCATGGGAACATAGCCGAAGAATCCTGGACGTAGTAGCATCCAGCGTGGAAAAGAGGGTCAAGCGTGAAATTGGGACGCTCCGGAAGGAAGAATCCATAGGGACTCCACGGAACCGGCCCGCTCGAAGGGAATGGGCACGCCTTAAGGCGCGAGGGATTGAGGCGGATCGACACCGAGGGAGACTCCTCAAGGGCGGAGAGCACCTTCGCGGCCGGCTCTTCACCGACGGCGGAGATGAGCATTTTGGCGAATGCAGTCCCGGGAATATTGGAGGAATCAGACATTCATCCCGTATTTGGACGGGTCGAAGCCTTCAGGCATGCGGCCTTCCGACATGTCGACTATCGAATCCACGATCTTGTCGAGAGATTCCTTGATCTTGGGACCGAGGAAGGCCTTCATCATGAGATTGAGATCGGCACCGGCGCGGATATGGAAATCCGTCTTGCCGGGCTCGGAAGCGGGGTCGAAGCAAAGGTCGATATTGAAGCGGAACGGAGCGCCGTCGTCCTCGAAGGAAATCTTCGAATAGGGCACCCTCTCAAGGACTTTCACGCCTACCTGGAAGCCCTGCACGCTGGCCGAAATGGAATCCATATCGGCCGTCACTCCCTGCTTCTTATCCTCAGGAAGCATGGCAAGGAAATTCCTCATGTCGGTGAAGGACATATAGAGATCGTAGTTCTGCTTGGAAACAATCCCGTGTTTGCTTTCGTATTCTGTCATAATTTTTATACCTTTGTACCCCTTGTCTGAAAGGACAAATATACTAAAAACAAGCGGAATATGCGCAAAATCTACTTCGAAAAGCGCTGCATCATCATATGTTCTCCCGGAGACGAGTCTCTGTCCGATCCCAACAGTGTGGAATACCACGCCCCTGAGAGCCTTGATTTCAACACCCTCACGCGGATGTTCGAGCTCTCGGACACCCTATTGAGAATATATATCCCGACAGCCGACGTAGAAAGCACCTACCGCAGCATCTGCGCCTGCTTCAAAGAGGTCAATGCCGCAGGAGGCCTTGTCTCCAACAGGCGCGGCGACTTCCTCCTCATTTCCAGAAACGGCCTCTGGGATCTCCCGAAAGGCCACCAGGAAGCCGGAGAGAACATCGAGCTCACCGCAATCCGCGAGGTCCAGGAAGAGACCGGCGTCGAGGATCTTCAGATCCGCCGCCTTATCTGCGTGACCGACCACTGCTACTGCCGCGGCGGCGTGTGGCACCTCAAGCACACATGGTGGTACGACATGCTCTACAACGACCCCACCAACCTCACACCGCAGCGCGAGGAGGACATCACGAAGGCCGCCTGGGTCGCCAAATCCAGCCTCCCTCCCTTCCTCACCAACACCTTCCCCTCAATTGTTGAAGTCTTCCGCGAAGCCCGCCTCTAAATCGGTGAAACTTTTTTCCCGCAGAAGCCGTATTATAAAAGTCAACAAAGCAAATCTATAATGAAACTATCCCAATTCCAGTTCGACCTTCCTGCCGACAGGATCGCAACCGAACCGACCCGCTGGAGAGATGAAGCACGCCTTATGGTTCTTCATAAGGACACCGGCGAAATCGAGCACCGCATTTTCAAGGACATCATAGAGTATTTCGGAAAGGGCGACACCTTCGTCCTCAACGACACCAAGGTCTTCCCCGCAAAGCTTTGCGGCAAAAAGGAAAAGACCGGCGCCGACATCATGGTGTTCCTTCTCCGCGAGCTCGGCCGTGAGCAGAGGCTCTGGGACGTGATCGTCGAGCCCGCCAGGAAGATCCGTATTGGCAACAAACTCTATTTCGGCGAGGACGAAAGCCTTGTGGCCGAGGTCATCGACAACACGACCTCAAGAGGCCGCACCCTCCGCTTCCTCTACGACGGTCCCTACGAGGACTTCAAGGAGACCCTTTTCTCCCTCGGTGAGACCCCTGTCCCCCTCTGGGTCAAGGAGCACACCACCCCCGAAGACAAGGAAAACTTCCAGACGATCTTCGCCGACAAGGAAGGAGCCGTCTCCGCTCCCGCGGCAGGTCTCCATTTCTCCCGCGAGCTTTTCAACAGGATGATACTCAGGGACATAAACAAGACCTTCATCACCGTCCACATGGGCATCGGCCACTTCCGCACGGTGGATGTCGAGGACCTTTCCAAGCACAGGATGGACTCCGAAAGGCTCATCATCAGCGAGGAAAGCGCCGACGCCATCAACGCGACCAAGCGCAAGGGCGGCAAGATCCTCGCGGTCGGCGCAACAGTGATGCGCGGCCTCGAGACCTATGTCACGACCCAGAACGAGGTCCGCGCCTTCGACGGCTGGACCAACAAGTTCATATTCCCTCCCTATCAGTACAGGATTCCGGACGCGATCGTCTCCAACTTCCACCTTCCGCTCTCGACGATGCTCATGAGCGTCGCCGCCTTCGGAGGTTATGAGCAGGTGATGAACGCCTACCGCACCGCAATAGATGAAAATTACAGATTCGGTCCTTATGGAGACGCTCTGCTAATCGTATAAAAAACACTAAAAGTATTTAAAATTCATAAAAAGTTCTTTCCCTGAACCGGAAAGGACTTTTTTTATTGTCCGGGATGAGCAAAATTCGCGTAAAAAAAGACCATGGAAGAAAGAATTTGCGCGATTGCCCTCAACCGGATCTTCGGGTTCAACCCGGCGGCGGGAGGAGCCCTCATCTCCCGTTTCGGCTCCGCCAGGGCGGTCTTCGGAGCATCGGAGGAGCAACTCCAGGACATGCTCAGGGGAAGGCCCGACCTGACCGCCGCAGTCCTCGCGGAGGACCTGGATCTCGACCGCATAGAGCTGGAGAAGCTGCTTCAAAACGGGCTTGATTTCATCCCCATCACAAGCGAGGACTACCCCACCCTTTTAAAAGAATGCAACGACCCTCCGGTCGGGCTTTATTACCGCAGCGGAAGCCCTCCGAAGAAGGTCTTTGAAAGCCGACCTGCCGTCGCCATAGTCGGGACAAGGAATATGACGCCTTATGGCAAGTACTGGTGTACTGAAATCGTGCGCGCACTCTCGTCCTCGGCGAAAAAGCCCGTCATCGTGAGCGGCATGGCCTACGGCACCGACTTCACCGCCCATTCCGCCGCCATCGGCTGCGGCCTCCCGACAATAGGCGTCCTGCCGACAGGCATAGACGATGTCTATCCTGTCCGCCATGAGCCGCTCGCCCGCCTCATGGACGAGACCGACGGATGCGCTCTCGTCACAGATTATCCCCCTCAGACCAATCCCCTTGCAATCAATTTCATTCGCCGCAACCGCATCATCGCGGGCCTGAGCTCCGCCGTCATCCTCACGGAGTCGAAGATAAAAGGCGGAGGCATGCTCACGATGCGTTTCGCATCCGATTACTTCAGGGATGTCTTCGCGCTGCCGGGAAGGGTCGACGACGTGTGCTCGCAGGGGTGTAACCTTTTGATACGCAATAAACTGGCCGAGCCCATAACCGACCTTGAAGACCTGGTCTCGAAGCTCGGATTCGGCTTCAAAACCCGCTCAAAAGCGTCCTTCCGCGAGGCCGTCGAGATCAAATGCGCATCCCTCGACAGGGGCAAAGCCTCCGGAGTCCTCGCCACGGCTTTGGCCATTAAAGCGGAAAGAGGGATTTCCCTCAACGAGATTACCGAAAGGACCGGACGCTCATTCGCCGAAGTCGCATCCGACACCGCCCTTCTCGAAACCTGGGGCCTTGTGAGCGTCGATTTACTTCAAAGGTGCAGTGTCAACAGTATGTGATTTTTACTATATTTGTGAGTTATGTTGATCGACACGCATACTCACTACTACGACGACCGCTATGAAGGCGGCGGAGACGCTGCCGTCGAAAGGGCGGTGGCCGCCGGCGTCGGCAAGATGATCCAGGCCGACATCGACAGCCGCGAAAGGGAGAGCATGTGGGCGATCGGCGAGCGCCACAAGGGCGTCCTCTTCCAGATGGCCGGAGTCTACCCCGGATCGGTCGGCCCCGACTGGGAGAAGGAGATAGAAATTATGCTCCCCTACATCGACAAGGGAGTAGTGGCCATCGGAGAGATCGGCCTCGACTACCACGAAGGCAAGGAGTACGCCGACCTCCAGATGGAAGCCCTCCGCGTCCAGTTCGAACTGGCCGCGAAACTCGATCTCCCCGTCAACATCCACCTCCGCGACGCCTGGGACGACTTTTTCAAAGTCCTCGAAGATTGCCGTCACCTCGGCCTTCGCGGCAATCTCCACTGCTTCAGCGGCAGCTACGAGCTCTTCGAGCGAGCCGGCCGCAGCGGCGATTTTTCCGTCGGCATCGGAGGGGTCGTCACGTTCCGCAACGCCTCTCTCCGCGAGACCGTCAAAAAGATTCCCCTCGAAAAGATACTCCTCGAGACCGACTGCCCCTATCTCGCCCCGACTCCCCACCGCGGAGAGTGCAACGAGAGCGCCTATCTGCCCCTGATAGCCCGAGAAGTGGCGCTTCTCAAGGGCATCAGCTACGAGGAGGTCGAGGCCGTCACCACAGAATCCGCAGAAAAACTTTTCAAGATATGATTGGACGCAAGGCATCCATCCTCCTGGTCTACACCGGAGGCACCATAGGCATGAAACAGGATCCCGAGAAAGGGACCCTCGTCCCGTTTGACTTTTCACAGATACTCGACCAGGTCCCGGAGCTCGGCAAATTCGCCATCCGTATCGATTCCGTCGCTTTCGATCCGCTTATCGACTCCTCCGACATCGAGCCTTCGATGTGGGTCAGGCTCGCGGATCTCATACTCGGCCACTACGACTACTACGACGGCTTCGTCATCCTCCACGGCACCGACACCATGGCCTACTCGGCTTCCGCGCTCAGCTTCATGCTGAAGGGCCTGACCAAGCCCGTGATCTTCACCGGGAGTCAGCTCCCCATCGGCGTCCCCCGTACGGACGGCAAGGAGAACCTCATCTCTTCGGTAGAGATAGCCTCCGCGACCGATGCCGACGGCCACGCCCTCGTCCCCGAGGTCTGCATCTGCTTCGGTTCGCTTCTTCTTCGCGGCAACAGGGCCGTCAAGGAAAGCTCAGAGGCGTTTTCAGCCTTCATTTCGCCCAATTTCCCTCCCCTTGCTGAAGCCGGCATCAACATCCGCTACAACACCTCCGCCATCCGTCGTCCCGCCTCATGGGACACTCCGCTTGAGATCCATTCCGAGCTCGACACCCGGGTCGCCATTCTCAAACTCCACCCCGGCATGACCCCGGAGATCGTCCGCCACTTCCTTCTCGGCAAAGAGACCAGGGCGGTCATCATCGAGACCTACGGCAGCGGCAACGCCCCTGCCAGGGACTGGTTCCTCGATATCGTCAGGGAGTCTTCCGAGAGCGGCAAGATCCTCGTCAATGTGACCCAGTGCCTCAACGGAGGGGTCGACATGGACATCTATGACAACGGACGCAAACTCAAGGATGCGGGTGTCGTTTCCGGCTATGACGGCACCACCGAAAGCACTCTGGCCAAGCTCTTTGTCCTCATGGGGATGACTTCCGACAACGAGACTGTCAAAAATGCCCTCTCGCAAAATCTTAGGGGCGAAATCTTGTTATCTTGAAAAAAAATTTCTAACTTGCCCCGGATTTGGAATCATTTAAACAACAAAATACTCATTAAACACTCAAAAACCATTATGAAAAAGTTTTTTATGTTTTTGGCGGCAGCGGGTATCATGACCCTCACAGCCTCCATCGCTTTCGCACAGGACGAGGCCCCGGCCGCTCCCGAAGCTCCCGCAGCTGAAGAAGTAGCAGAAGCCCCCGTCGACCTCTTTGCAGGCTCCGGCGAGGAAGTTCCTCTTCACCAGGCCCTCAAGACCAAATTCATCGAAGGTGGTGCAGGCTTCATGTCCCTCGTTATCATCTGCCTTATCCTTGGTCTTGCACTTTCAATCGAGCGTATTCTCTACCTCCTGTTCTCCAAGACCAACACCCAGAAGCTCCTCGAAGATGTCGAGGCTGCTCTTAAGGAAGGCGGTATTGAGAAAGCTAAAGAGGTTTGCCGCAACACCCGCGGACCTGTGGCCAGCATTTTCTATCAGGGCCTGCTCCGCGCCGATCAGGGCATCGATGTCGTCGAGAAGACCATCGTTTCCTACGGCGGTGTCCAGATGAGTCTTATGGAGAACGGCCTGAGCTGGATTTCCCTGTTCATCGCCCTTGCCCCGTCACTCGGATTCCTTGGTACCGTTATCGGTATGATCCAGGCGTTCGACGCCATCCAGGCCGCCGGTGACATCTCCCCTAACGTTGTTGCAGGTGGTATGAAGGTCGCTCTTATCACGACCGTCGGCGGTCTCATCGTCGCTATGATCCTCCAGGTGTTCTACAACTACATCCTTGCAAAGATTGACTCTCTCGCGATCGACATGGAAGACTCCTCGATCCGTTTCGTCGACACCCTCACCAAGGCAGAAGCCAAGAAATAAAGACCGGAAATGGAACAGAAACTTTACGCCAAGATATTCAAATGGTGCTCCTGGGCACTGTTGATAGCTAGCGTTGTGATCCTTCTGGTCGCCTGGCTCGGAGGATTCAGCGACGCAGGCGTCAACCTGCTGCTCGGCTGGGCCTACGCCATGCTTGGACTGGCAATCGCGGCAATCATATGCGTCGGCATATTCATCACCGCGACGACCCACCCCAAGAACCTTATCAAACTCTGCATCGTGGTTGCAGGAGTCGTAGTCATCGCACTCCTCTGCTGGCTGCTTGCCAAAGGCAACCCCGCAATCGGCTACACAGGCGCAGTTCCGCCGAGCCAGGGCACCCTCAAGCTCACGGACGCTGTTCTCAACCTGACCTACCTGGTCGGCGGTGCAGCCATTGTCGCAATCATTTTCAGCGAAATCTACAGCGCCATCCGCTCCAAAAAAGCATAGAAAATGGGCAAAAAGAAAACACCAGCAATAAACTCGAGCTCGACGGCCGACATTGCATTCCTCCTGCTCTGCTACTTCCTCATGACAACGACCATGGGCGAGCAGGCCGGTCTGCAGCGTCGTCTTCCCCCCATCCCCGATAAGGATCAGAAGGTGGAAGACCAGAAGGTCAACAGACGTAACATCGTTATCGTCAGGATCAACTCCGCCGACAGGCTTTTTGCCGGTAATGAAGCAATGGATGTCTCCCTCCTCAAGGATAAGATGAAGGAGTTCCTTGCCAACCCTCTCGACAACCCTGAGCTCCCCGAGAAGGAGCCCAAGGAGATCGAAGGCAAGACCTATATGGTGTCAAAGGGCGTCATCTCCCTGCAGAACGACCGTGGCACCAGCTATCAGGCCTACATAGCCGTTCAGAACGAGCTGGTCAAGGCAGTCAACGAGCTGCGTGACGAGTTCGCGATGAGAGAGTATGGCAAGACCTTCGCCCGCCTGAGCGAGGACGAGCAGAGCATTGTCAAGAAAGTCATCCCCCAGAACATCTCCGAGGCAGAGCCTAAGGATGTGGGCAAAAAAAGATAGGAGGATAAGAATATGTCAAAATTCGGTGGTTCCAACAGCAAAAAGGACGTTCCCGGCATCTCTTCGGGATCCCTCTCCGATATCGTGTTCATGCTCCTCTTCTTCTTTATGGTCACGACCCAGCTCCGCGAGACTGAGAACAAGGTTATCGTGAAGCTCCCCGAGGCCTCGGAAGTTGCAAAGCTTGAGAGAAAGGACCTCTCCTCCTACATCAACATCGGTACTCCTATCAGGAGCCTCCAGTCGATGTACGGTACGGACGCCCGTATCCAGCTCAACGACTCCTTCAAGACAGTGGACGACATTCGCGACTTCATTGCCGCAGAGCGCGACGCTATGAGCGAAGCAGACCGTTCCTTCATGACCGTCGCCATCCGCGCCGACCAGGACGTCAGGATGGGTATCGTCACGGACGTGAAGCAGGAGCTGCGACGCTGCTCCGCACTTAAGATCATGTACTCCGCAAGAAAACCCGCGGAATAGAGGTCTTCAGTACGCTATTGTAAAAAGCAGCCTTTCGGGGCTGCTTTTTTTGTGAGAATTGATTATCTTTGTCTCTGATATATTGTAGCCAAACTGAAATGGAAATAAAAAGAAAGAAGGTAAAGGAGCTCCTCTCGATGGAGCCGGGTGCCGAAGTCCTCGCCAAAGGTTGGGTCAGGACCAAAAGAGGCAACAAGCAGGTCAAATTCATAGCCCTCAACGACGGATCCACGATCAACAATATCCAGATAGTGGCCGACACATCTCTCTTTGACGAAGAGCTCCTCAAGAGAGTGACCACCGGCGCCTCCCTGAGCGTCCGCGGCAAGCTCGTCGAATCCATCGGCAGCGGCCAGGCAGTCGAGATCAGCGCCAGCGAGATCGAGGTCCTCGGCGAGTGCGACCCGATGCGTTTCCCTCTCCAGAAGAAGGACACGACTCTCGAGTACCTCCGCAGCGTCGCCCACATGCGCCTCAGGACCAACACCTTCGGCGCCGTCCTCAGGATCCGCCACGCCATGGCCTTCGCCATCCACTCCTTCTTCAATTCCAAAGGGTTCGTCTATCTCCACACCCCGCTCATCACCGAGTCCGATGCGGAAGGCGCCGGCGACATGTTCCAGGTAACGACCCTGGACCTCGCCAACGTCCCTGTCCACGGCGGCAAGGTCGACTTCAGCAAGGATTTCTTCGGCAAGAAGACTTCCCTTACCGTCAGCGGCCAGCTTGAAGGCGAGCTCGGCGCAACGGCGGTCGGCGAGATCTACACCTTCGGCCCGACCTTCCGCGCCGAGAATTCCAACACCC
>JAGCDT010000103.1 GCA_017651045.1 Bacteroidales bacterium
AACTCCGGCGGCGCCCTTGTCAACAAGAAAGGCGAGCTCGTCGGCATCAACACCGCCATTATCTCCCAGACCGGCGCCTACAGCGGATATTCCTTTGCCATCCCGGTCAACATCGTCAGGAAGATAGCCGAAGACCTCATCGACTACGGCTCGGTCAAGAGGGCCGTCCTGGGCATCACTATGCAGCCCGTCGATGAAAAAATCGCTAAGGAAATGAAACTTTCTTCACTTTCGGGCGTATATATAAACGAAGTTACCAAAGGCGGAGCGGCCGACAAGGCCGGTCTCAAGAAAGGAGATGTCATCGTCGCCATCGGCGGAGTAAAGGTCTCAGGACCTTCCGCAGTCCAGGAGAAGGTCAATTCCTTCCACCCCGGCGACGAGTCCGAGATAACCTACATCCGTTCCGGCAAGGAGGAGACCGTCAAGGTCACCTTCCAGGGCACTGCCCAGGCCACGGGTGAAAAGGATATCGACGGCACGACCGCCTTCTACGGCTCCAAGATCAAGGCGGCAGACAAGGAGACCCTTGCTGCCCTCGGCATCAAGAGCGGCGTGGAAGTCGTTTCGGTCGGCCCCGGCAAACTCCTCGAGCAGGGTGTGGAGAGCGGATTCATCATTCGTTTTGTCAATGACGAACCTGTTTCTACTCCGGAGGAAGTGGTATCGCTCGCGAAGAAAGCAAAGCGTTCCGTGTTCCTCCAGGGCGTTACCCCTTCCGGCAAGGCCGCCTACTATGGCTTCGGAAAGGAATAAAGCGATATATGAGACAGCTAAAGATTACAAAATCGATTACCAACAGGGAAAGCGCTTCTCTCGACAAGTATCTCCAGGAGATCGGTCGGGAGGAGCTCGTTTCTCCTGAGGAGGAAGTGGAACTTGCCCAGCGTATCCGCAAGGGCGACAAGGAAGCCCTTGAGAAGCTCACCAGGGCCAACCTCCGTTTCGTGGTTTCAGTTGCGAAACAGTACCAGAACCAGGGCCTCAGCCTTCCCGACCTTATCAACGAAGGCAACCTCGGCCTGATCAAGGCCGCCGAGAAATTCGACGAGACCAGAGGCTTCAAATTCATCTCGTATGCAGTGTGGTGGATCCGTCAGTCGATCCTCCAGGCCCTCGCCGAGCAGTCGCGCATAGTGCGCCTCCCGCTCAACCAGGTGGGCTCGCTCAACAAGATCAACAAAGCCTTCGGCAAATTCGAGCAGGAAAACGAGCGTCAGCCTTCGGATGACGAGCTCGCCGAGATAATCGACATCCCCAGGGAGAAGATCTCCGACACCCTCCGCGTCTCCGGCCGCCACGTAAGCGTGGACGCCCCGTTCGTGGAAGGCGAGGACAACTCCCTTCTCGATGTCCTCCCCAACGATGATTCCCCTTCGGCCGACAAGGGTCTTGTCAACGAGTCCCTCAACACCGAGATCGAAAGGGCGCTTTCCACCCTCACCGACAGGGAGAGGGAGATCGTCAAGTCCTTCTTCGGCATCGGTTGCCAGGAGATGACCCTCGAGGAGATCGGCGAGAGGTTCGGCCTCACAAGGGAAAGGGTGCGCCAGATCAAGGAGAAGGCCATCCGCCGTCTCAAGAGCCCTTCAAGGAGCAAGCTTCTCAAGAGCTACCTCGGATGAGTGCCGAGAGCCTTCTTGCCCTGAAGGCTTCAGAAGCCGTCAAGGCCCTTTACGGAGCCGACATCGCTCCGGAAAGTCTTCAATTACAGCCGACAAGAAAGGAATTCGAGGGAGACTACACGCTTGTAGTCTTCCCTCTTCTTCGTATCTCCCACGCCTCTCCGGAGGCCACGGGAGCGGCCATCGGCGACTATCTTGCCGCCAATGTGCCGGAGATAGCCTCTTTCAATGTCGTCAAAGGCTTCCTCAACATCCTCCTTTCTCCCGTCTACTGGGATGAGCTCCTTGAGGAGATTGCCGCCGACGGCGATTTCGGCCAGCTTCCCTCAACAGGGAAGCGCATCATGGTCGAGTTCTCCTCGCCCAATACCAACAAGCCGCTCCACCTCGGCCACATCCGCAACAACCTCCTCGGCGACTCTGTCTCGAGGATCCTTTCCGCGGCCGGCAACGAGGTGATCAAGGCCACCCTTGTCAACGACAGGGGCATCCATATCTGCAAGTCGATGCTCGCCTGGAAGAAGCTCTTCGGCGGAGAGACACCCGAGTCTTCCGGCAAGAAGGGCGACCATCTTGTCGGCGACTGCTATGTGGCTTTCGACAAGCTCTATAAGAGCGAGATCGCAGAGCTCGTGAAGGGCGGTATGGATGAGGAAGAGGCCAAGAAAGAGGCTCCTTCCATCAAGGAAGCCCATGAGATGCTCCGTCTCTGGGAGCAGGGCGACCCTGAGGTCCGCGAACTTTGGAAGATGATGAACGGCTGGGTGTTCGCCGGTTTCGACGAGACCTACAAGGCCCTCGGCATCACCTTCGACAAGGTCGACTATGAGTCGGAGAACTACCTTCTCGGCAAGGACCTCGTCCGTGAGGGCCTTGAGAAGGGCGTTTTCGTGAAGGATCCCGACGGCTCCGTCTGGTGCGACCTCACCTCCGACGGCCTCGACCGCAAGATAGTGCTCCGCAGCGACGGCACCTCAGTCTACATTACCCAGGACCTCGGCACCGCCGAGAAGCGTTTCTCCGAGTACGCGCTCGACTCCCACGTCTATGTCGTCGGCAACGAGCAGGACTACCATTTCCAGGTGCTCAAGCTCATCCTTTCGAAACTCGGTTTCGACTGGGCGGAAAGGATATTCCACCTCTCCTACGGTATGGTCGAGCTCCCCGAGGGCAAGATGAAATCGCGCGAGGGGACTGTCGTCGATGCGGACGACCTTATCTTCAAGATGTACGCTGAGGCCAAGGCCACCTCCGAGGAAAGCGGCAAACTCGCCGACGTCCCGGAAGAGGAGAGGGAAGAACTCTATCGCATGATAGGTCTCGGAGCTCTCAAGTACTTCATTATCAAGGTGGATCCCAAGAAGACGATGCTCTTCGACCCGAAGGAGTCCATCGACTTCAACGGCAACACGGGACCCTTCATACAGTACACCCATGCCCGCATCCGTTCGATCCTCCGCAAGGCGGAAGGGATCGAGGCGGCAGTGGCTCCGGGAGTCATCCCATCGGCAAAGGAAGTGAGGCTTATAAAGCTTCTGAGCTTCTATCCTTCGAAGGTCGGCGAGGCGGCGGAGAGTTTCTCCCCGTCGGTCATAGCCAACTACGCCTACGACCTCGCCAAGGAGTTCAACCAGTACTACCACGACACCCGCATCCTCGGCGAGCCGGACAAGACCCTGCTTTCATTCAGGCTTGTGCTGGCCAAAGCGGTGGCTACGACGCTCTCGAAGGCTATGGGCCTTCTGGGCATCGGTCTTCCGGAGAGGATGTAGGCTTACTCCTGGGAGTCGAGGTAGAATTTCAGTTTTGACTGAATTACATCGAGGGCGGTCGGATTTAGGCCGCCCCTTATTATGATGTCTGCGTAGGCCTTGGTCGGCTCGACGTAGAGGTTGTGCATCGGCTTGACGGTGGTGATGTACTGGAGGGCGATGTCGCCGATCTGACGGCCACGGTCCTGGATGTCCCTCATGATCCTTCGGAGAATACGCTCGTCGGCGTCGGAATCGACGTAGATCTTGAGGTCGAAGGTGTCGCGGAGCTCCTTCTCGTGGAAGGCGAGGATGCCTTCGATCACGATGATGCGGTTGGGCTTGATCTCGAGGGTCTCGGCCTTGCGGGTGTGGGTCGCGAAGTCATAGATGGGGCACTGGACGCTCTGGCCTTCCTTGAGCGTGTGGATGTGCTCAATGAGGAGATCCGTGTCGAGGGCGTCAGGGCAGTCGTAGTTGATCTTGTCCCTTTCCTCGACGGGGACTCCGCTCTGGTCTTTATAGTAGTTGTCGTAGAAGATAACGGTGATTGCGTCCCCGAATTCGTGCTTGAGATTCTGGGTGAAGGTGGATTTTCCGGAGCCCGTACCTCCGGCCACACCGACAAAGAGAGTTTTCATGCCACAAATATACTCTCCATGTTGCATTTTTGCAATATTCAGTTTATTTTTGTGTGCTATGAAGAAAATTTTAGCCTTAACTATCCTTGTTGCAGCATTTTCGCTGCTCCCTTCCCAAAGCGCATCAGCGCAGTATTTCGACCATCTAGCCCTTGGCGTCAACGTCGGAGTCGATGGCTTTGGCATCCAGCTCGCTGCCCCCATCGGCGGCCAGTTCCAGATGCGCGCCGGCTATTCCATCCTCCCTCCGCTTTGGAAGCCTCATAAGGTCTTCAATGTCAAGCCGTCCAATAACGACGATCCCGTAGATGTCGACATCGAGGCCATAGTCCTCTTCCACAACGCCAATCTCATGTTTGACTGGCACCCTGCTGGCAAGGGCTTCTTCTTCACCGTCGGAGCTTATGCGGGTCCCAGCACGGCCTTCAAGGCCCACAACAAGCAGCCCTTCCTCGATGAGGAGGACTGGGGGACTGTCGGTATCAAGATCGGCGAGAGCACCATGGCAACGACCGATGCCAAAGGTATCGTCACCGCCAAGATGAAGGTGTGGCCCGTCCGTCCCTATGTGGGATTCGGCTACGGCACCCCCGTCAAGGCCGACAAGAGAGTCGGTTGGAATATCGAGCTCGGCACTTGCTTTACCGGTGGCTATAAATTATATGTCAGCGGTAGGGACATGTATGAAGGCGGTGAAATTTCCGATGTCAGGGTGACCAGCGCCGACCTCGTCAACGACGACGGAGAGATGCAGGATAAGGGGATCGTCGACAAGATGGCCAAATTCCCCATCCTCCCCATGCTTAAGTTCGGAGTATTTTTCAGACTATTTTAAACCCAGATGATATGAAAAAATTTATTGGAATTCTCGCTTTCGCAGCGATCGCGCTTCTCGGATGCGACAAAAAGAATGGCGCCGAGAGTTTAACTCTTCCCCAGCCTCCTGCAAAGCAGGATCACGTTACCATCATTTTTGATGAGGCTCCTGAGGTCCCCAGCCCCGCCGCTGATGAAACGACCGATTTGCTTGAAGAAGTAGTCATCTCTTCAAGCGGTGATGGTGTCGCTTTCTTCCAGGCAACCGGGCCCGTAGGATTTCAATTAGACAATCAGACCAGAGTTCCCCGCATCGGCGGAAAGTTCAGTATCAACAAGGTTGGTGTGTTCTCCATCCTCGGAGTCGTGGATTATGGCCTTGTTCCTAAGGGTTCCCTTCCTGTTTATGGTGAGATTCAGTTAGGTTTCAAGTCTGCCAAGGGCGGAGAAGAAGTCGTTTTCAACGGTTATCTGCACAATGAGCCCTATGCCGACAATCAATTCTGCCGCAGCTGGAGCGTCGATGAGATTTTCCTCAGCCTCGACGGCGACCGTGCAGGCAAGACCTTCAAGGGATGCAACCTTGGTGAGATCAGTTCCTACCTTAGAGATAAAGGTGTCAATGTCAATCAGATGTCCGAGACCATCGCTGTTGACAAGATAATCCTTGCTGAGTCCGGTAAGTTTGGCATCAGACTCACGGAGGGGTATCCGTACTACGGCAATTTCAACCTCTCCGATAATGGCACATTTTCCTATAGCTTGATGTGCCATAACACTAACGATCCCATTATAGCTGGCGAGGCCTCTGGTTCCATAGCCGTCGTCAAGGGAGGTAAGGCCCGTCTCGCCCTCAACGCTGAGCTCGAAGGCAGCGACGGAAAGCCCTATAAGATCGAGGTTATATTCTACCTCCTCCCTGCATAAACCCTACAGGAAAGAGAAGAAAGGCCCGGCTCACAAATTGCCGAGCCTTTTTTTTACTTGTTGGCTTCCGCCGTGAGGTCGAGGTCCAGGGCTTCGGCCAGTACGGTGATCGGGTGGAGGACTTTGTTGCCGGTGGACATCTCGATCTGCCACTTGCAGGTCTCGCAGTCGCAGGCGACAAAGTCGGCTCCTGCAGAGGCTATGTCGTCGAAAAGGGCTTTGCCAATGGCCTGGGAGGCCTCGTAGTTTTCCTTCTTGAAACCGTAGGTCCCTGCGATGCCGCAGCAGTTGGAGTCGAGGGGGATAAGCTCCACGCCGGGGATCATCTTGATGAGACCGGTGGAGAATATGCCCCAGCCGAGCTTCTCGAGGTGGCAGGGGGTGTGATAGGCGATGCGGGCCTTGTAGGAGTCGCGGAACACGAGCTTCTTGCGGCCGGAGCTGACGGCTTCGTAGATGAAGCGGGTTGCGAGAAGCAGGGAGTTCCTCCATGCGGAATTGTCGACCTTAAGGAGCTCGGGATACTCGTCTCTCATGGTGAAGGTACAGGTCGACGAGGTCGCGAGGATACGCATGCCGGAGGCGGCGACTTTGGAGATGGACGCGCTGTTGCTCAGGGCATTCTTCCTTGCCGCTTCGCTCATGCCGTTGGAGATCATGGCGACGCCGCAGCATTTTTCCTTGTCGAGGAGTTCGACTCCGATGCCCATGGCGTTCATCACCTTCACGAAATCCTTGCCCAGCTGAGGGAAGTTGTAATTGACATAGCAGCCGTGGAAATAGGCGACCTTCTCCTTATACTGTTTCTGGGAGGCTTCCGCGTTGTGCTTGAACCAGCTTTCGAAGCCTTCGAAGGAGTATTTCGGGAAGGTGCGGTGCTTGTCGACGGCGAGCACGCCGTCCATAACCGACTTGGTGATGCCAAGAGAAAGGACGCCGTTGACCACAGGGGCGAAGGGACGGACCATCGTGCCCATGAAATCGGTGCTCGCAAGGATGCGGTCGCGCAGCTTCGGCTTTGACTTGCTGTAGCGGATGCGGGCTTCCTGGATAATGTCGGCGACATTGACCCCGGAAGGGCACACGACTTCGCATCTTTTGCAGTTGAGGCAGTATTTGAGGGCTTCGTCGAAGAATTCGGGATCCTTGAGGCGGAGACGTTCGCCGTCGGGGCCGGCCTGCTTGGGACCGGGATAGCGGGGGTTGACCGGCACGACCGGGCAGTAGGCCGTGCAGACGGTGCATTTCATGCATTCCTCAAAGTTGTGGGCGCTGCCCGTCATTTCCTGGAGTGTCATAGCGCTATCTTTTTAACGACCTTGAAAGTGGATGTGAGAGCCATGCCGGCGTTCTTTTCTCCGGCGAGGATGCTTCCGGCGGCAAAGAGGTTGGTCACAGGCTTGCCGTCCTTCATGGGGTGGAGGTCGGCGTCCGTCACTACACCCGCAGCCATGTAGGGCTGGGGAGCGAAAACATTTTCCGAATACCACTGCGTCCTTTCGGCGGGGTAGTCGACGTCCAGGCCGAAAAGCGGCTCGTAGATCTTCTCCATAGTGGACGAGAGTCCCTTTGAGAAGAAGCTGCCGCTGGCGAGGAGGTAGTTGTCGGCGGTGAGGATATGGGAATCGAGGTTCTTGGTGCGGATAAACCTTACCGTGCCCTCGGATATCTCGGTTGAGAGAGCTGTGTCGCCCATGAGGAAGGTGCCGCCGGCCCTCTCGAAGGCCTTTTTAAGCTGCATCTGGACCCTGATGCCGGGCACTGAAGGCGGCATGTTGCCTATGAAGGAGATCTCGGCAGGCACTGCGTCGCGCAGGGCTCTGACCGGCTCGGGGCTGGTGAGGCCGAACACCTGCGGGAGGATCACCAGGTCTTCGCCGTCCAGCAGCTTGTGGATGGCGCCGGCAACTTCGTTGATGCGGCAGTCGAGTTTCTTTGCGATGCCGACTGAGCGCATCTCGCTGGGGCTCTCGCGCAGCGTCTTGAGGCAGGGGAGCGAGAAGGACTTGACCTTGCACGGGATACCCTGCTGGGAGAGGCCGTCGGCGATGAATGCGGTGGGGAAGTCGATAAAGCCTTCGGGATTGGCTATAAGGACTTTAGATGCTTTGACCTTCTCCGAAGGATAAAGGGTGACGTCCTCGAAGGCGAGGCGGACTTTCTGCATCGAGCCGGACGGGGTGAGGCGCCAGCTGTCTTTCGACGGGTCGCCATTGAGGACAACCCCGGCTTCAGCAAACAGGGGAACCACTTCCTCCGGGCACTCGCCCGAGAAGGATCCGGAAGAGAAGTGGAGCGCGTTTTCTCCGGAGGAGATAATGGCGCAGCTCACTCCTTTTTTCTGGAGAGAGAGACCTGCAGTGAGTCCTGCGAGGCCTCCGCCTATTATTATTACCTGAAATTTCATAATCCGAGGACGTGGTTATAGATCCAGTTGGTGAATTCACATTCGCGGAGGGTGTCGCCCCAGGCGATGGGGCGGTTGCCTTTCCAGCGCTCGTTCATAAACTCGCGCATGTCGTCCCTGGCCCTCTCTGCGCAGCCGTGGGCGGCGGCGAGCATCCCTGCGGCCCTGCAGGCGCAGAGCTCGCCCTGGCAGGTCCCCATGCCGACTCTGGTGCGGCGGCGAAGGTCGGTGAGCGAGTGGACGTCGAGGTTGTGGATCGCGTAGTCGACTTCGCCGGAAGATACTTCCTCGCACTCGCAGACCAGGCCGACGCCTTTCTCGATGTTGCGGGCGCTGGCACCGACTCTGGAGGTCGTGGCCTTCTGGTAGGTCGTGGGCATGGTCCAGAGCTTCTTGACCGTCTCGCGGAAGCCTCCGAGCTCGGAGCCCGGAAGGGGAGTCACGGCGGTC
>JAGCDT010000104.1 GCA_017651045.1 Bacteroidales bacterium
CCACTTCAGGGACTTCCCACTGCACGGATTATCCTTCCGTGCCGCTGGAGACTCTGCTCCGTGAGGCGGACGTGGTGTCCATCCACGCCCCGCTCAACGAGCGCACCCGCGGGCTCATAGGAGCGCGCGAGCTTTCCCTGATGAAGCCGTCCGCCATCATCGTCAACATGGGGCGCGGAGGCATCGTGGACGAGGGCGCCCTTGCCGCGGCCGTGGATTGTGGAGTCATCGGCGGAGCGGCTATGGACGTCTTTGAGACGGAGCCGCTTCCTGCCGGCAACCCGCTGCTCGGGGTGGCGCATCCGGAGCGTTTCCGCTTCACGCCCCACAAGGCGTGGGCGAGCGTCGAAGCCAGGCAACGCCTGGTCTCCGCAATCGCCGCGCACATTGCCGCCTTCAAGGCCTGAGGATTTTTTGCAGATTCGGGAAATTATTTTTACCTTTGCGACCCCTATAATGTGTAGGGATCGCAATTTATTGTTATAAACCATTAAAGATCAAGACAGTGGACACACAAAGCTACAAAACGGTCTCGCTCAATGCAGCGACCGTGAAGAAAGAGTGGGTCGTCATTGATGCAACCGATCTGGTGCTTGGTCGTCTGGCCGCCAGGGTGGCTCTTGTCCTTCGTGGCAAGAACAAGCCCGGCTTCACCCCCCACGTTGACTGCGGTGACAACGTCATCGTCATCAACGCTGAGAAGGTGCGCCTCCTTGGCAAGAAGATGACCGACAGGGTTTACACTCGCTACACCGGCTACCCGGGTGGCCAGCGTTTTACCACGCCCAAGGAGATTCTTCAGAAACGCCCCGCCGAACTCATCAGGAGAGCTGTCAAAGGCATGCTCCCTAAGACCCGTCTTGGTGACAAGATCTACGGCAACCTCTATGTCTATGCAGGTCCGGAGCACCCCCACCAGGCGCAGAACCCCAAACCTATCAAGTTAAACGAAATCTAAACAGAGCCAATGGAACAGAAACACGCACTTGGAAGGCGTAAATCGGCAGTTGCTCGTGTTTACCTCGCAGCCGGCAAAGGCAACATCGTTATCAATGGAAGAGAGATCAGCGATTACTTCAAGGATGCTTCCCTCCCTTATATCGTCAACCAGCCGTTGGAGGTCACCGGAACGTCCGGCCAGTTTGATGTCAAAATCACCCTCGTCGGTGGTGGCACCAAAGGCCAGGCTGAGGCCGTAAGGCTCGGTATCGCCCGCGCTCTTTGCGAGGTCGACAGCGAGGCCTATCGTCCTGCTCTCAAGGCCGCAGGTTTCCTGACAAGGGACGCCCGCGAGGTCGAGAGGAAGAAGCCCGGACAGCCCGGCGCACGTCGCCGCTTCCAGTTCAGCAAGCGTTAAAAGCTTCGAACACCGATTTACAAAGCACAGCCCGGTTCCAAATCTTCTGACCTTTTTATATGGATGTGAATTCGGAAAAGCTGCTTGAAGATTGCCGGTCTGCGGAAAATCCCCGGGATTGACAAGGTCACTACCCGGAGATTGAAGAAAAGAGAAACAAAAACAAAGATTAAAACAATGTCAAGAACAAATTTCCAGGAACTGCTTGATGCAGGTGCACATTTCGGACATCTCGCCCGCAAATGGAACCCCAAGATGGCCCCGTATGTCTTCGACCAGAAGAACGGTATCCACATCATCGACCTGCACAAGACTGTCGTCAAGATTGACGAGGCCGCCGAAGTTATGAAGGAATTCGCCCGTTCGGGCCGCAAGATCCTCTTCGTCGCCACAAAGAAACAGGCTAAGGAAGTCGTTTCCGAAAAAGCTCTGTCTGTCAATATGCCTTCAGTGACCGAGCGCTGGCCCGGTGGAATGCTCACCAACTTCCCCACCATCCGCAAGGCCGTGAAGAAAATGAACACCATCGACAAGATGAAAGAAGACGGTACGTTCGAGAAGCTCGCCAAGAGGGAGCGCCTCCAGATCGACCGTCAGAGGTCCAAACTCGAGAAGAACCTCGGCTCCATCAAGGACATGAGCCGTCTCCCTTCTGCCCTTTTCGTCGTCGACGTCCAGAAAGAGGCCAACGCCGTCAAGGAAGCCGCCCGTTTGAACATACCCGTTATCGCAGTGGTTGATACATGTTGCGATCCCACCCCCATTGATTACGTGATACCGGCAAACGACGACTCCACCAAGACCATCGAGCTCATCCTCGGCGTGCTTTGCACCGCCATCCAGGAAGGTCTCGAGGAGCGTAAGCTCGAGAAGGAGAAGTCCGACAGCGAGGAGCCCGTCGCCGAGGAAGCCCCCGTGCAGCCCGCAAGGAAGCTCCGCGCCCGCAAGGCAAAGGTTGAGGAAGCTCCCAAGGCTGAAGAGCCTGCCGCCGAGGCCCCCGCAGAGGAAGCCCCTAAGGCTGAGGAGCCCGCTGCTGAGGAAGCTCCCAAGGCTAAGAAGGCTCCCGCCAAGAGGACCAAAAAGGCCGCCGAGGCTCCCGCCGAAGAGGCCCCTAAAGCTGAGTAATTAATTAATAATACTCTATAAACCATGGCTATTTCATTAGCAGATATCAAGAAACTCCGCGACATGACCAGCGCCGGTATGATGGACTGCAAAAAGGCCCTCACCGAAGCTGACGGCGATTTCAAGCGCGCCGTGGAGATTCTCCGTGAGAAGGGTAAATCCACCCTCTCCAAGCGTGGCGACAACGAGACGACCCAGGGTGCCGTCCTTTCCCGCATCGAAGGCGGAAAGGCCATCCTCGTCTGCCTCGGCTGCGAGACCGACTTTGTCGCGGCTACGCCCGACTTCAAAGCTCTCGCCGGCAACATCGCCGATGCGGCCATCAAGGCTTTCCCGGCTGACGCCGAAGCCCTCAAGGCCGAGAAACTCGCTGACGGCTACTCCGTTGACGAGGACATCACCAACCAGGCTGGCAAGACTGGTGAAAAGCACGTGCTCGCTTTCTACGGCGCCCTCGAGGCCCCGTTCGTGGCTGAGTACGTCCACTTCAACGGCAAGCTCGGCGCCATTGTATCCTTCAACAAGGAGGTCGCCCGCGAGCTCGCACGCGGCATCGCTATGCAGGTCGCTTCCATGAACCCTGTCGCCGTCGACGAGGCTTCCGTCCCCGCCGAGGTGCTCGAGTCCGAGAAGAACGTCGCCATCCAGAAGACCAAGGACGAGCTCGTCCAGAAGGCTGTGGAGGCTGCGCTTAAGAAGGCCGGCATCAACCCTGCCCATGTTGACAGCGAGGACCACATCGAGTCCAACACCGCAAAAGGCTGGCTCACCCCTGAGCAGGCCGACCAGGCTCGCGAAATCATCAAGACCGTCTCCGCTGAGAAGGCTGCAAGCCTCCCCGCTCAGATGATCGACAACATCGCGAAGGGCCGCGTCGCCAAGTTCCTCAAGGAGAGCACCCTTCTCGCGCAGGAGTACCAGCTTTCCGACGACAAGAAGACCGTCGGAGAAGCTCTGGCAGCTGCCGACAAGGAAGCCAAAGTCCTTGCCTTCAGGCGTTTCTCGCTGGCTGACTAAGAAAGTTCGCAGCGTCTCACGCAATCACAAACGGCTGGTCCTTACGGGCTGGCCGTTTCTGTTTTATGGAAGGACGATGCGGTGGAGAATGCCCTGCAGGAAGGCGATAGCGATGCCGTAGTTGGTGATGGGGACTTCGGCTGCAGCGGCCTTGCGGATGCGTGAGCGTACGAGGGCGGAGGATGCTACGCAAGCCCCGCAGTGGATGATAAGCTTGTAGGGGGACAGGTCGGCGGGGAAGTCATTGCCTGCGGCGATATCCACCGTCAGGTCTCCGACTCTTTTTCTCAGCATGGCCGGAATCTTCACTCTGCCGATGTCCTCGGAGGCAGGCACGTGGGTGCACGCCTCGGCGATGAGGACCTTGTCGCCCGGCTTGAGGGCGTCTATGGCGCGGGCGCCTTCAATAAATGCCGAAGCATCGCCCTTTACGCACGCAAGAAGCACCGAGAACGAAGTGAGCGGCCATTCGGCCGGGATGGTCTCCGCCACTCTCTTGAAGACCTGGGAGTCCGTGATGACCAGATCCGGCGCGGCGGAAAGGCCCTTTATGGCGTCCGCCAGGGACTCCGCCGTGCAGCAGTGGGGGACGCAGCCCCTGTCGAGAAGTTCCCTGATGACATTGACCTGCGGAAGGATGAGCCGCCCCTTAGGCGCCTCTCCGTCCTGAGGCATGACAAGGAGTACCTGGCTCCCTTTCCTGACGAGATTGCCGGTAAGGAACCCTTCCTGCGGGAGCTCCTTCGAGGCATCTGCCAGACGCCCCAGAAGCCATTCGGCTCCCTCTCCGGCATAATGTATAATAGGTATGTCCAGACCGGAAAGTTTTTTCTCGAGCCACCCGGAGGGCTCTCCGAGCACCACGGCTATATGGGCTGAGTCTATGGCGGATTCCGTAAGGCGCAGCCGCTCGGCGCCGAGCACTGACGAGTCGTCATAGCCGGCGGTGTCGATCAGGACGCAAGGGCCGAGGCCGGGTAGTTCCGCGACTTTACGCACAGGGTCAGTCGTCGTGCCTGGAACGGGGCTCACAAGTGACACTTCCTGGCCGCAAAGGAGATTGACCAGGGTGGATTTGCCGCTGTTGACGGGGCCGAGAAACACTATGTGGAGCCTTTCCATCAGAACCTGAAATCTCTGGCTCCCTCCTCAATCTTGCGCAGACGTTCGCGTGTAATTTCCAATACCCTCTCCGAGGGAATCTCCTGAAGGCTCTTTTCGATAAGGGCCTCGCCCTTCTGCCTTGTCGCCGGAGAGGCGTAATCCATGAGGTATTCCTTGAGGGTCATTATGGCGTTGGGAGTGCAGCAAAGACCGATTTTGCCGCTCTTGCAGAGCGACATGAAGCGGTCGCCGGTGCGGCCTTCGCGGTAGCATGCCGTGCAGAAGCTCGGAATATGGTCGTTCTCCAAAAGCCACTCTACCACCTCGTCGAGCGAGCGCGTGTCGGAGACGTCGAACTGGGAGGTCTCGTCGTGCCTTTCCACTGTAGTGTAGCCGCCGACGCTCGTCCTTGAGCCGCCGCTGATCTGCGATATTCCGCAGTGGAGCAGCTGCTCCCTCATCTTTGTGGATTCGCGGGTGGAGATGATCATTCCGGTGTAGGGCACCGCGACGCGGAGCACGGCGACGAGCTTGCGGAAAACATCGTCCGGCAGGGCGTCGGGGAAGTCCTCCGTCGAGATGTCGTCGGCGGGACAGATCCTCGGCACGCTTATGGTGTGGGGGCCGACCCCGAAGCGGGCCTCCAGGTGCTCGGCGTGCATGAGCAGGCCGACCAGCTCGTAGCGGTAGTCTTCAAGACCGAAGAGCACGCCCACTCCGACATCGTCGCAGCCGCCTTCCTGGGCGCGGTCCATCGCCTCGGTGTGGTACTCGTAATTGCTCTTGGGGCCGGTAGGGTGGAGCCTGCGGTACTTTTCCTTGTTGTAGGTCTCCTGGAAGAGGATATATGTGCCGATGCCGGCCTCCTTTAGTTTGCGGTAGGATTCGACATCCGTAGCGGCGATGTTGACATTGACCCTGCGGATGGAATTGCCGCCATCGCGGACCGAATAGATGGTCTTTATGGACTCGATAATGTACTCGAGGGGATTGTTGCGAGGGTCTTCACCGGCCTCGACGGCAAGCCGCTTGTGGCCCATGCGAATGAGCGCGCGGACTTCGTCCTCGATCTCTTTCTGCGAGAGCTTGCGACGCGGAATGGTCTTATTTTTAAGGTGATACGGGCAATAGACACACCCGTTGACGCAGTAATTGGAAAGGTAGAGCGGCGCGAACAGAACTATGCGGTTGCCGTAGAAGCGCTGCTTGATCTTTGCCGCAAGGGCGTAGAGCTCCTCCTCGACGGACGGGTCGGTGCAGTCCATGAGGATGGCCGCTTCCCTGTGGGAGAGTCCCTTGCAGAGAGCGGCCTTCTCAAGAATTTCCTTTACTCGCGCTAGATCGAGGCTTTCCCTGGAGGCTTCGGAAAGAGTCTCCAGGATTTCCTCGTTGTCTATGAATTCGTCGGCATGCGACGAAGAAGGATCGTACATTTTTTAGTCATCGAACTCGGACACTATTTTCTTGATGTCCGAAGGATTCAGGCGACCATACACTTTTTCTCCGATGGTCGCCACGGGAGCGAGACCGCAGGCGCCGACACAGCGCAGGCAGTCGAGTGAGAACTTCCCGTCGGGGGTCGTTTCTCCCACATCGATACCGAGCACTCTGCGGAACTCTTCGAGCACCTTGTCGGAACCCCTCACATAGCAGGCGGTCCCAAGGCAGACGGACACGGGGTATTTGCCCTTCGGCACCATTGAGAAGAAGGAGTAGAAGGTCACCACTCCGTAGACTTTCTGGACCGGAATGCCAAGCTTGCCGGCAATCACCTTCTGGACTTCCTCAGGCAGGTAGCCGAGGGTGTTCTGGCACTCGTGCAGGATGGAGATGAGCTCTCCGGGGTCGCAATTGAATTTCTCGCAGATCTGCTCGGTGCGGGAAATGGCTTCACAAGATATCTTACTCATAAGCTTTTGTCAAAATAACGGGTGTGAAGAAGGTGGTGCGAGCGCTCGCTGAGGGGCTCTCCGAGGAATTCCTTGTAGAGGGCCTTGATGTCGGGGTTCTCGTGGCTCTTGCGGATGGGCTTGCCTTCGTCCTCGCGGTAGATCGCCTGCGTGCGGGCCTTGAGGATCTCGACGTTGCCATGGTGATAGGGCTGGCCGGCGCCGCCTATGCAGCCGCCGGGGCAGGCCATGATCTCGACCACGTGGTAGTCGAGCTCTCCCTTGCGGAGGCGGTCCATGAGGATGCGTGCATTGCCGAGGGTGTGGGCGACACAGACCTTGAGGGGGAACCCTGCGAGGTCGATGGTCGCTTCCTTGATGCCTTCGAGGCCGCGTACGTCGTGGAACTCGATGCGGGGGAGAGTCTTGCCTGTGTAGACTTCATAGACGGTCCTGAGGGCTGCCTCCATCACGCCGCCGGTTGCGCCGAAGATGGCCGCCGCACCGGAAGACTCGCCGAGAGGCTTGTCGAAGTCGGTGTCGGGCAGGGAAAGGAAGTCGATGTTGGACCTCTTGATGAGTCTTGCAAGCTCGCGGGTGGAGATGGAGTAGTCGACATCGGGATTGCCGTCGACCTTGAACTCATCCCTCTCGCACTCGTATTTCTTCGCGAGGCAGGGCATGATGGACACGACGACGAGTTTTTCGCGCGGAATGCCCATCTTGTCGGCCCAGAAGGTCTTGGCGATGGCGCCGAACATCTGCGCCGGGGACTTTGCCGAGGACGGATATTCGAGGAGGTCCGGATAATTGTGCTCGTAGAAATTGACCCATGCAGGGCAGCAGGAGGTCATGATCGGGAGCTTGACGTCACGATCGCCGCCGAGGAAGGCCTTGAGGCGGGAGAGTATCTCCGCGCCCTCTTCCATGATGGTGAGGTCGGCGCCGAAGTCGGTGTCGAACACGTGGTCGAAGCCGAGATAGCGGAGCGCGGTCGTCAGCTTGCCGGTCACGATCGAGCCGGCGGGCATGCCGAATTCCTCTCCGAGGGCCACCCTGACCGCAGGTGCGGGCTGGGCGATGACGATCTTGTCGGGATTGCAGATGTCGGCGAGGAGGCGGTCGGTGTTGTCCCTTTCAGTGAGAGCGCCGGTCGGGCACACTGCGACGCACTGTCCGCAGTAGGTGCAGTCGGTCTCGGTGAACATCTTGTCGAAGGTCGGGGCGATCGTCGTGGCGAAACCACGGCGTACGGCGCCGAGCACACCGACTGTCTGGACGTTGTTGCACACGCTTTCGCAGCGGCGGCAGAGTATGCACTTGTCCATGTTGCGGGTGATGGCGACGGTCTGCTCCTTTTTGCGGAAGGACTGCTCGCCCTTATATGGCATCTCCCTGATGTTGAATCTTGTTACGAGGTTCTGAAGCTCGCAATCGCCGCACTTGGGGCAGGTGAGACAGTCGTTGGGGTGATCCGAGAGGATGAGCTCGGCGACCGTCTTGCGGGCCTGGATGACACGGGCGGTGTTGGTCTTTACGACCATCCCTTCCATGCACATCGTGGCGCAGGACGGAGCCAGGTTGCGTCTTCCTTCCACTTCCACCACGCATACACGGCATGATGCGGGGGAATTCTTAACACATGTGCCCTTGAGGTCTATATGGCATAGGGCCGGGATTTTGATGCCGATCGAAGCGGCTGCATCCAGGACCGTGGTCCCTTTGGGGACGCTGACAGGGCGGTTGTCTATTGTAAGGTTTATCATGTTTTCCATTATCGTACAGTGATGGCGCCGAAGTGGCAGCGGGACAGGCACATCCCGCAGCGGATGCACTTTTCAGGGTTGATGACAAAAGGTTTGCGAGGTTCGCCTGCGATGGCCTCGGCGGGACAGTTGCGGGCGCAGAGGCTGCAGCCCTTGCAGAGGTCCGGATTGATCGAGTAGGTCAGGAGGGCCTTGCACTTGTGGGCGCGGCAGACATGATCCTGGACGTGCTCGATGTATTCGTCGCGGAAGTTGGCGATGGTGGAGAGCACGGGGTTCGGGGAGGTCTGGCCGAGTCCGCAGAGGGCGGTGTCCTTGATGACTTTGGCGAGGTTCTCGAGGCGGTCGATGTCTTCCATCGTGCCGCGGCCGCTGGTGATGCGGTCGAGGATCTCGAGCATGCGCCTGTTGCCGATGCGGCAAGGGGTACATTTCCCGCAGGACTCATCGACGGTGAATTCGAGGAAGAATTTCGCCACGGAGACCATGCAGTCGTCCTCGTCCATCACGATCATACCGCCGGAACCCATCATGGAGCCCGCCGCAGCGAGGCTTTCATAGTCGATGGGGATGTCGAGGTGCTTCTCGGTGAGGCAGCCGCCGGAAGGACCGCCGGTCTGGACTGCCTTGAATTTCTTACCGCCCTTGACGCCGCCGCCGATGTCGTAGATGATCTCGCGGAGGGTCGTGCCCATAGGGACTTCGATGAGGCCGACGTTGTTGATCTTACCTGCGAGGGCGAAGACCTTGGTGCCCTTGGACTTCTCGGTGCCGATGGAGGCGAACCACTGAGGGCCCTTGGTGAGGATCACGGGCACGTTGGCCAGGGTCTCCACGTTGTTGACATTGGTCGGGTTGCCGAAATAGCCGGCTTCAGCGGGGAACGGGGGCTTGAGGGTCGGCTCGCCGCGCTTGCCTTCCATGGAATGGATGAGGGCGGTCTCCTCGCCGCAGACGAAGGCGCCTGCGCCGTAGCGGATCTCTATGTCGAAGTCGAAACCTGAGCCGAGGATGTCCTTGCCGAGAAGGCCGTACTCGCGGGCCTGGGCGATCGCCACCTGGAGGCGGTGGACCGCCAGCGGATACTCAGCGCGGATGTAGATGAGTCCGTGGTGGGCGTTGATGCAGTAGCCGCAGATCATCATGGCCTCGATGACCGAGTTGGGGTCGCCTTCCATGATGGAACGGTCCATGAATGCACCGGGGTCGCCTTCGTCGGCGTTGCAGACGACGTATTTGTCGGGGGCGTCGAACTTGCGGGCGATCTCCCACTTCAGGCCGGTCGGGAAGCCTGCGCCGCCGCGGCCGCGAAGGCCGGAGGCCTTGATGTCGGCCAGGACTTCGAGGCTGTCGCGCCTAAGGCTGTCGGCAAGGGCCTTGTAGCCGTCACGGGCGATGTATTCGAGGATGTTCTCCGGATCCAGGAAACCGCAGTTGCGGAGTGCGATACGCATCTGTTTCCGGTAGAAATTCATATGTTTGGAGTCGCTGATGTGCTGTCCGGAGCCGGGGTCCTGATAGAGCAGGCGCTCTACCTTTTCTCCTCCGATGATGTGGGAGGTGACAATCTCTTCGACATCTTCCGGCTTGACGGAGGTGTAGAAGGTGTTGTCGGGGACTATTTTTACGATGGGCCCTTTCTCGCAGAAGCCGAAGCAGCCGGGGACGATCACATCGACCCGGTCCTGCACTCCGTGCGCCTCGAGCGAAGCCCGTAAGGTATCGACAATTTTCGCGCTTTCGGACGCCTTGCAGCCGGTACCGCCGCAGCAGAGAATCTGCATGTGGGCGGTGCCTTTTTCAAGACCGCACGAAAGCTCCGATCCGGACTGGTTACTTTCTTCCCTGAGTGCCAGGGCTTTGGCGGCTTCCAGTCTTATGCTTTCAAGAGCATCGGCAGAGGTTATCTTCATATTTGTATTGTTTAGAGACTACGAATGTACGAATTTTTTAGGAACTATTGTGCAAAAAGACATAAAATATGACCGCCACGTGCAATCCCTGCAAGTGGCGGTCGTTCTAACCTAAAACTTAACCTATGAAAAAACTATTCGACGCAAATATATGGCTTTCCCTCCGCAAAAACAAAAATTTTTTAAAGAAATTTTTTGTTAATTATAAAAATTCTTCAAAATCAATAGGATAGCTTATTGCTGTTTATTCAAAGCTGCGTCGGGTTTTATAGAAATTATCCTGACCGGGTTGAGGGGACGGTCGTAACGGTCGGTCCTCACGGCCGCGATTTTGTCGATGACCGTAAGTCCTTCGACGGTCTCGCCGAAGACGGTGTACTCTCCGTCGAGGTGAGAACAGGTCTCGGGATCCTGCACGATGTAGAACTGCGATCCGGACGATTCCTTCATGGGATTGGCGGCGTCGCCCTTCCTGGCGGCGGCAAGTGCACCTTTCTTATGCTTATATTCGGTCACGAATTCGGCCGGGATGGTGTAGTCGGGTCCGCCGGTGCCATAGAGCTCCACGAGAGTGTCGCGAGTCGTGGGGTCTCCGCCCTGGATCATGAATCCGTTGATGACGCGGTGGAACAGAAGACTGTCGTAGTAGCCCGAGAGCGCGAGCTTTTCGAAATTGGCGCGGTGCTTCGGGGTACGGGCGTAGAGCTTGACCTTGATGGTGCCGAGAGTCGTCATTATGTCGAAGACGGGCTCTTCGGGGAGAGTCGCCGCCGTCTGGACGGCTTCCTTTTCCTTCTTCTCGGCTTCGGCTTTGGCTGCCTGGGCGGCTTCTACTGCCGCGAGGGAGTCGGCAAGGGCTTTTTCTGCAGCCGCCTGGCGCTTGGCGGCGTTGTTGCATCCGAGGAGGGCAGCTGAGGCCGCGAGGATGCAGATAGTTGTGATAAATGCATTTTTCATAACAACGCAAAAATAGTTATTTTTGTGGTGATATGGCAAATCCGATCAAACAACTTGCGGGCGAGACCGCGATCTACGGACTCAGCTCGATCCTGGCGAGGGTTCTGAACTTCATGTTCGTTCCCATCTACACGCGAATGCTTACGACCGCCCAGTATGGCGTCGTCACCGAATTCATGGCCTACATAGCCATCCTGCAGGTTGTGCTGGTCCTCGGCCTCGAGACCGGCTGCTTCCGCTTTGCCAACAAGGAGGACACCGACCCCGCGAAGGTCTACCCCAACGCCCTTCTCGCGGTGTTCGGGCTCAACCTCGCCTTCCTTGCCGTCATCGTCGGCTTCCGCGGCAGCATCGCCGCGGCCCTTGGCTATGACGGCTACGGCGCGATGGTCGCCTATGTCGCCGGCATCCTTTTCTGCGACAGCATCACCGCTATCCTGTTCGCCAAGCTCCGTCAGGAGCACAAGGCGGTGAAATTCGCCGTCCTCAAGACGGTCAAGATCCTCACCGAGACCGGCGCCAACCTCCTTCTGTTCTTCCTCTACCCGGCCTTCGCCGCGGCCCATCCGTCCAACCCTCTTTCGGTTTTCATATCCCCGACGCCGGATTTCAACTATCCTATATTCGCGATATTCGTCAGCTGCATCGTCTGCCTCGTCCTGTTCCTTCCGGATCTCATGCGGTTCCGCTTCTCCTTCGACAGGAAGGTCCTCGGCAAGATGCTTCTGTATTCGCTTCCGCTGATGGTCGCATCCCTGCCGGGCGTCGCCAACGACTTCCTCGACAGGATACTCTTCCGCTATTTCGACACCTCGTCCGAGGTCTGGCAGTCGAGCCTCGGCGTCTACCAGGCGGCCGTCAAGCTCGCGGTCATCATGAACCTCTTCATCCAGATGTTCCGCTATGCGGCCGAGCCGTTCTTCTTCCAGCGGGCCAAAGACAAGGGTTCGAAGAAGCTCTATGCCGACGTCATGGAGTATTTCACCGCCTTCTGCGGGCTTGTCCTGCTGGGGGTCGTGGGCTATATTGACATCATATCGCTCCTTCTCGGCCGCGATTTCCGCATCGGAGTCGCCGTAGTGCCGATTATGCTCCTCAGCTATATGCTTCTCGGGATGCAGTTCAATGTCTCTATGTGGTATAAGCTTTCCGGCAAGACCAATATGGCCATATGGATTACCCTCGCCGGCCTTGTCGTGACGGCCCTGGTCAACATTATTTTCATGCCGCGCTTCTCCTACTGGGCTTCCGCTTTCGGCCATCTGGCGAGCTACGTCGTGATGCTCGCGCTCTGTGCCATCCTCGGTGCGAAATACTACCCCATCCCCTACAAGTGGGGGAGGATACTTCTGATATTCCTTCTGATGGGGGTGTCTTATGGGCTGATGGCCGGGATCAATGTCTTCGTCGTGCACGGGATGGTGCGCGGCGCCATGTGGGTCAGGATGGGGCTCAACACCGTGGTGATCCTCGCCTACATGGGGGCATGCTTCCTCATGATACGCCGCAGCTTAAAAGAGCAGCAGCCCCAGGAAAGCGCTTGCTAGTATTATAATAATAGGGCTGACCTTGCCCCAGAACGAGGCTGCGAACGCTGCCGCGAGTAGCACCCAGCTCTTCCAGTTCACGAAATTCTCCTTCACGATTTCCATCGACGGCCACGGCGCCCAGGTGGTCTTGACCATAAGCACTATGGCGGCGGCTCCTATGAGACCCGCGACGCAGGGCTTGAGGAAGTCCATGGTCCCGGCATATAGCTTCGATTCCTTGAACCTGGTGTAGAACTTTACGATCAGCAGCATGATGATGACCGACGGCAGCATGAGCGCCAGCGTTGCCGAAAGTGATCCGCAGACACCCATAAGGTGGCTACCGGTGACGTTATAGAGTACGTCGTAGCCGACATATGTCGCCGTGTTGATCCCTATGGGCCCCGGCGTCATCTGCGACACCGCCACTATGTCCGTGAACGTGCTTTCGGATATCCATCCGTGGGCCACCACCACCTCGTTCTGGATGAGCGACAGCATCGCATACCCCCCGCCAAAGGTGAATGCCCCGATGACGAAGAACGTCCACATAAGCTGCAGTATGAGCGTCACCACCGTCATTTCTTTTCATTCCGAGCTCCGCCCCCTTTGTCATTCCGAGCTCCGGAGGAGCGAGAGAATCTCCAATAACTGATGCCGAAACCCATCACCAGCACACATATTATAATATAGATGGGAGAGACCTTCAGGAATGCCACCAGCGCGAGCGACACCGCCGCCAGCAGCCAGGCCCACCACTTCTTGCAGCTCTTGCGCGCCATGTTCACCATCGGGACCAGGATGAGCGCGATGACCGCGGGGCGTATCCCCTGGAAGGCCCTCGCGACCCACGGGTTATCCTTGAACGCCGTGAAGAACATAGCGATGGCAAGGATTATCAGGAACGACGGCAGGATGGATCCGAGCGTCGCGACGATGCTGCCCTTGATCCCCCGGAGCTTATGCCCGGCGAATATGGATACATTTACCGCCATTACCCCGGGCGCGGACTGCGACAGTGCCACGATATCCGGCAGCTCATCGTCGGATATCCATCCGCGCCTCGACAGCTCGCTCTGAATCAGCGGAATCATCGCGTAGCCTCCGCCGATTGTGAAGGCTCCGATCTTCGCGAACACCGCGAATATTTTCCAAAGCGGCACCTTGTTCATACGGCTACAAATTTACGCAGATTTAATTTGCCGAAGGAATATTTTTTCGTATACTTGCGAAAGTAGGTGTATTTTACAATCAATCAGCCATGAAGAAAATTCTGTTCCTCATCGCGGCAGCCGCCGTGCTGCTAGTCGCTTGTGACAAAGAAAACAAGAGCAAGTCGAAAACCCCTGAAGAGGTCGTGCCCACAGGAATATCGCTGGACTACGACCGTGCCATCATAAGTCTTGACCGTAGGTTCCCTCTCACCGCCACACTTCAGCCCGCCGGCGTCGAGGCGGAGATTACCTGGCGCTCGGAAAACCCCGAAGTCGCCACTGTTATTGACGGCGTTGTGATACCTCAATATGTCGGGATGGCAAAGATCGTCGCCGAAGTCAATGAGGAGATTTTCGCTTCCTGCAACATCATCGTCTGCGCGTTTACCTTTGACACTTCCAATATGGAAGTCGCGGTTGACCGGAGCCTGCCCCTCTCTCTTAGCATTTCCCCGGAACAACTGGACCTCGGAGAAATCACCTGGACCTCCGATCACCCTGAGATTGCCACCGTCGAAAACGGGGTCGTCATCGGCAAGGGCATCGGAGCCGCGGTCATAACCGCGACCGCCGGCACCAACCTGAAGTCGGTCTGCAATGTCAACGTCTATCGCATCATATATGAAGAGGGATTTGAGGACAAAGATGAATTCGAGTCCCGGTGGACCAACGTTGACGCCGACGGCGACGGATTCAAATGGAAGCATATCGACAACACCGGCCTGGAGGTGGGGGGGATGCTCACTCATTCAGGCGAGTGTTTGGTCTACAGCGAATCTTATTATAATGGTGCCGAAAATGAACTTGGCAGAGTCCTGACCCCTGACAACTGGCTGTTCTCCCCGTCGATAAATCTATCGAACGGCACCAACTTCCTCAGCTACTGGGTTGCACCGCAGGACAATGACTGGCCTAACGACAAATATGCCGTCTATGTAGCCTCCAGTACTGCGCCGGGAGACCATTATATGTTGTTCCAGGAGACCCTTGTTGCAAATGGCACGACCCGCGACGGGGAGTGTTTCCACCGCGTCCTGGCCATTCCCGACAATTTTAAGGGCCAGAGCGTCCACATCGCCTTCCGTCACTACGAAAGCACGGATATGTATGTAATGAAGATTGACGACGTGTCCGTCGTGGAGGGCAATTTGACCCCCGAGCCGACCCCGCCGGAGCCGACAATGACAAGGGTTTACGACGGCTCCAAATCCCTGCGAAAAATTGTCCGCTGACAGTTTTTTGAAAAAAGTGTTAATTTTTTTTGGCAGGGAAATAAAAATTACTACCTTTGCAGTCCCGTTTTTAAGACGGGTAGTTCGTTGAAAATATTGAAAGACTTAAGTACAAGGAAAGTAGCACACTTTTTTTGATGAAAGTTATTGCAAGATAACTTTTGAGCGCGTCAGTTTCTTTTTATAGAAACAGGGTCTTGGATCAGGCTTAGTGATATATAGATTATACA
>JAGCDT010000105.1 GCA_017651045.1 Bacteroidales bacterium
AAATTTGTTTTGTTGGAATTAATCTTTAACTTTGCACGCTTTTTACGCGAGAGTAAAAAGAATAGTAATTATTAACCCCCAAATTTGTTGCATTATGGCTGAATATCTTCAGGCCGAAAAAAAGCAAGAGATTTTCGCGAAGTACGGAAAGTCTAATAAGGACACCGGCTCTCCTGAGAGTCAAGTTGCTTTATTTTCCTACCGTATCGCTCACCTCACCGAGCACCTGAGGAGCAACAAGAAAGACGTATCCACCCGTCGTTCCCTTCTCCGTCTTGTCTCGAAGAGGCGTCAGCTTCTGAATTACCTCCAGAAGATCGACATCGAGAGATACAGGGCTATCGTCAAGGAGCTTGGTCTCCGTCGATAATCCTCTGGTAAGGAAATTCGGAAGGGAGGGGTATCCCCGGGAGGGGGTCTCTCCCTTTTTTATTGAAAACATTCTCCCGGCCCGTCCGGGAATGACGATAAGACGTAAAGACGTAATAGAGTAAACTAAAGTAATGAACATCATCAACAAAAAAATCGAATTGTCCGATGGCCGGATAATCGAGATCGAGACCGGGAAGCTCGCCAAACAGGCTGATGGCTCCTGCGTCGTCAAAATGGGAGGCACGATGCTTCTCGCAACCGTGTGCGCCGCTAAGGAAGTGAAGGAAGGCACTGATTTCATGCCCCTCACCGTGGACTATCGGGAAAAATACTATGCTGCCGGACGTTTCCCCGGCGGATTCATGAAAAGGGAAGGGAAATCCTCCGACTACGAGGTTCTGATTTCCCGCCTTATCGACCGTCCCATCCGTCCTCTCTGGCCGGATGATTTCCACCTTGAGGTTTTCGTCAACGTGAGCCTCATCAGTGCTGAGAAGGACATCCAGCCCGACGCCCTCGCCGGCCTCGCCGCTTCCTGTGCACTCGCGACCTCCGACCTTCCGTTCGGCGGCCCTATCGGCGAAGTCCGTGTCTGCCGCATCGACGGCAAGTTCGTCATCAACCCCACTTTCTCTGAAATGGAGAAGGCCGACCTTGAACTCATGGTCGCCGCCACCGAGGAGAACATCATGATGGTTGAAGGCGAGATGAAGGAAGTCAGCGAGCACGACATGCTCGAGGCCATCAAATTCGCCCACGAAGAGATCAAGAAGCACTGCCGCGTCCAGAAGGAGCTCATGGCCGAACTCGGCACCGACGTCAATAAGAGGGACTACCCCCACGACGAAGAGGACGAAGACCTCCGCAAGGCGGTCCACGAGTTCTGCTACGACAAGTGCTACGCCCTCGCCAAGAGCGCAAAGCCCAAGCACGAGCGCGAGGATGGTTTCAACGCCATCAAGGATGAGTTCATTGCTACCCTTTCCGAGGAAGATCAGGAAGCAAAGGCCGCAATGGTGGCCCGCTACTACCACGCTGTCGAGAAGGAAGCCATGCGTAATATGATTCTCGACGAAGGTATCCGCCTCGACGGCCGCGTGACCAACCAGGTCCGCCCGATCTGGTGCGAGGTCGATTATCTGCCTTGCGCCCACGGCAGCGCCATCTTCACCCGCGGTGAGACCCAGGCCCTCGCCTCCGTCACCCTCGGCACCAAGCTTGACATGAAGGAGATGGACGAGGTCCTCATCCAGGACGACCAGCAGTTCGTTCTCCACTACAACTTCCCTCCTTTCGCGACCGGCGAAGCAAAGCCCCAGAGGGGTGTCAGCCGTCGTGAAGTCGGCCACGGCAACCTCGCCTACCGCGCTCTCAAGGCAGTCATGCCCACAGCGCCCGAGTTCCCGTACGCAGTGAGGGTCGTCTCCGACATCCTCGAGTCCAACGGCTCCTCCTCGCAGGCTTCGATCTGCGGCGGCTGCCTCGCACTCATGGACGCCGGTGTCAAGATCAGCAAGCCCGTCGCAGGTATTGCCATGGGCCTCATCACCGATGAGATACACCCCAACGACCGCTACGCCATCCTCTCCGACATCCTCGGCGACGAGGATCACCTCGGCGACATGGACTTCAAGGTGGCCGGCACCAAGGACGGTATCACCGCGACACAGATGGACATCAAGGTCGACGGTCTGTCCTACGACGTGCTTGAGAAAGCTCTCGCACAGGCTAAGGAAGGCAGGATGCACATCATGGGCGAAATGCTCAAGACCCTGCCCGAGCCTCGTGAAGACTACAAGCCTCACGTCCCTCGTATCGTCCAGATCGAGATCCCGTCCGAGTTCATCGGCGCGGTCATCGGCAAGGGCGGAGAGACCATCCAGGGCCTCCAGAAGGAGACCGGCACGACCATCACCATCGAAGAGGTCGACGCCGGCAAGGGCGACGGCACCACCAAGGGTGTCGTGGACATCTTCGGTGTCAACAAAGACGCCATGGATGCCGCCCTCCAGAGGATCAAGGACATCTGCGCCGTTCCCGAGGCCGGTCAGGTCTACCACGGCAAGGTCGTCAGCATCCTTGAGTTCGGCGCCTTCATCGAGATACTCCCCGGCAAGGAAGGCCTCCTCCACGTCAGCGAGATTGACTGGAAGAAGACCGACAAGGTCGAGGACGTCCTCAAGGTCGGCGACGAGGTCGATGTCAAACTTCTCGAGTACGATGCCAAGAGCGGCAAGATGAGACTGTCCCGCAGGGCTCTCATCGAGAAGCCCGAGGGCTACGTCGAGCCAGAGCGCAAGCCTCGCGGCGAGCGCAAGGGCGGCAAAGACGAGCGCCGCGGTGGCAAGGACGAGCGCAGAGGCGGACACGACCGTGGCCGCAGGGACGACCGCCGTCCCCGTGGCGAGCGCCGCAGCGAGCAGCCCGCCCACGAAGAGCCGGCCACCGAGCCCGACATCTTCTAAAAAGTAGTTTTCAGACATTATCGTTCACAATGATTTCGGTCGTTGTGAACGATTTTTTATATATTTGTGGATAGAAGAAAAATTTATGACTATGCGTAGATTATTGATGATTGCCGCGGCCGCCGCGCTGCTTTTCTCCTGCAACACTGCATTTGAAGATGGCAAACCCTTCGAGGAGCTTCCCCAAATCCAGAAATCCGACATGCTTGCCTTTTTCAAGGCCCTGCCCAAGGGTGACCTGCCGGAGTGCCTTGCCACCCCCGAGGCCCGGGAGGACTATTTAAACAAATTCGCCTTTATGTCGGAAGACGGCGCCCTGGCCGACGGAGAGGGCCCCATCGATGAGTACCGCAAGGCTGACAATATGTTGTTCTACGCCGACTTCTTCGACGATGAAGCAGAAGAAAGCGACGTCCATCCTTATGTCAATATTTATCTCTACGCCGGTCTGAAGGAAGGACGTCAGTTCGGTGTAGTCCGCACTGGCGCATATACGGAAGACGGCAATAAGCCCAACCCTGAAAAATACTACTGGTTCGAGGATGGCAGGCTGAAAGCCGCCAAGCTGCCGCTTGATCCCAAATATACGGTCGACGACCTCACCGCCGATCCGCTCCTTACATACGGTGCATCCAATCTCTACTATGCCATCAAGAGCGGAAGTTTCTCCAACAACTACTTCGACAGGGGATTCGCCGTGCTTATCGAAGACATCGGTGATTCCGGCGTATTATACGACTGGGACGGCGTAAAATTCGTCCGCAACACCAGCAGGCCGGTCCAGTGCATCAACAACTACGGCTTCTCCAACATCTCGATGAACGGCAAGGTCCCGTATGACATCCCCGGCTACAGCACCAGCCTTGTCAAGGTCGAAGAATACTCGTTCCACTACTCCGTGGTCAAGGACGGCGAGACCGAGCCGACCCTCTGCATTGAAACAACCCGCGACGATGAGATCTGCCTGATTGAAGTCTGCTCAGACCGCTACAGCAACCCTTACGGCATCTACCCCGGGATGAAAATCAGCGAATTCCGCGTGGCAATCGACAAGATAAACTCCTGGTTCGATGAGCCTTGCTACATTTCCTACGACGACACGGGTGACGAGTTCGTAAACATCTATTCAGGGACGGACGAAGACTTTATATATATGGTACGCAAGGCCGACTATCTCGGTGACGGGCAGTTCACCACTGACGCCACCCTGGCACGCGTTGCCATTATCAACGCCGTCGGCTGATTATCTACCGGGATATGAGAAGGCTTCTGGCCATACTGTTACTGGCGCTTGTGACGACAGCAACCCTGGCTGAAAAAAGGGCGGTCGTCCGCATCAGCGTATGCAATATGCGTAAAACCGGCGACTACGACGCCGAAATGATCTCCCAGGCCCTCCTCGGGACGGGCGTCAAGGTCTTTTCCACAGGCAAGTTTAACGAGATCGAGACTCCGGACGGCT
>JAGCDT010000106.1 GCA_017651045.1 Bacteroidales bacterium
ACAGCATCTCCTCGGCCAACGGCTCCGGCACCGGCGACCTCCTTGACGCCATCGTCAAGATCCTTCCGGAGGACAAGCCGGAGGAGGAAGAGGCTTCCGGCATCCCGCGTATCGCGATAGTCGGCCGCCCGAACGTGGGCAAGTCGTCCCTCACCAACGCCCTGCTCGGCGAGGACCGCAACATCGTGACCCCTGTGGCCGGCACGACGAGGGATTCGATATCCTCCCACTACAACCGCTTCGGCCACGAATTCATCCTCGTGGACACTGCCGGCATCCGCCGCAAGGCCAAGGTCAAGGAGGATCTCGAGTTCTATTCCGTTATGCGTTCCATCCGTGCTATCGAGCATTCCGACGTCTGCATCCTCATGATAGACGCCAACCTCGGCATGGAGGCTCAGGACATGAACATCCTAAATCTCATCGACCGCAACAGCAAGGGCTGCGTCATCGTCGTCAACAAATGGGACCTCTTCGAGAAGGACAGCAACACCATGAAGAAGTACACCGAGAGCCTCCGCTCCCGCATCGCCCCCAACGACGACATCCCCATCATTTTCACTTCCGTGACCTCGAAGCTCAGGATTATGGACGTGCTCGACGCCGCGGCAAGGGTCGCGGAAAATATGTCAAGGCGTATCCCGACCGCCCAGCTCAACGAAGTGATGCTCCCCGAGATTGAGAATTATCCACCTCCCGCCTGGAAGGGCAAGTACATCAAGATCAAGTACGTCACCCAGCTCCCGACAAGGACCCCTTCATTCGCGTTCTTCTGCAATCTCCCGCAGTGGGTCAAGGATCCCTACAAACGTTTTCTCGAGAATAAGATACGCCAGCATTTCGACTTCTCCGGTTGTCCCGTAAGAATCTACGCCAGAAGCAAATAGCCAATGCCTGAAGTCCCCTTCATAAGTCTCTCCGAGCTGCTCTCGACCTTCAAGGAAGTGGTCGAGGATGCTTTTCCGGGGAGTTTCTGGGTTAAGGGGGAGATCACGCTCTGGACTCCGAGGGCCAACGGCCACTGCTACCTCGACCTTTCCGAAAGCCGCGCCGGGCAGATAGTGGCCCAGACAAGGGCCATCATCTGGAGCCGCAACTACTACGACATCAAGGACCGTTTCGAGACTGCGACCGGGATGCCCCTTAAGGCCGGCATCACGGTCCTGGTGAAGGCCCGAGTGAGTTTTTCCCCGACCTACGGAGTGTCGCTTTTCATAGAGGACATCGACCCTTCATTCACCCTCGGAGAGAAGGCTCTCGCCCGCAAGCAGTCCATCGAAAAGCTGACAAGCCTCGGCTATATGGAGATGCAGAAAGAACTCTGCATCCCCGACATTCCGAGGCGTCTTGCCGTCATTTCTTCGGCAACGGCGGCCGGCCTGCAGGATTTCATCAACCACATCGAGGGCAACCCTGACGGCTATGCCTTCGACATAAGCCTTTTCGAGGCCGCAATGCAGGGCGACACTGCCGCCGGCTCCGTGATCGCCGCCCTAAAGGAGGCCGCGGAAGGGGATTTCGACGCGATATTGATCCTCAGGGGAGGCGGTTCGGAGAACGACCTTTCCTGCTTTGACGATTATGATATGGCAGTTGCCATAGCCGAATGCCCGCTGCCCGTGGTCACGGCCATAGGTCACGACAAGGACTACCACATAGCCGATATGGTGGCCTGCACCTATGTCAAGACGCCGACGGCGCTTGCAGACCTTTTCATCGACCGCTTCGCCGAGGCCGAGGCTGCCGCTGAAGAGATTTATGACAGGGTACGCGATGCCGTGAGGGAGAGGATTACTTCGGAGCAGGCGCTGGTGAGTATGAAGGTCAGAGCCGTCACGTCAGCCCTTCTTGGGCTTCACAGGAAGTATGAAAAAAGAGTCGACGCCTCCGCTTCAAGGATTCGCAATGTCGCGACTGTCAAGATAGGAGCGCTTCAGAATGTCGTCTCGCTGCTGGAGACGCGTATAGCCTCGGCCGATCCAAGGGCCCTTCTTTCAAGGGGCTACGTCCTCGTGACGGGCTCCGACAACAAACTCCTCAAAGGTGTCGGGAAAGTCCACCCCGGCGACCGCATCGGCGTCCGTTTCTCCGACGGATCCGTCATCGCCCACGTCTCCGACGTCATCCGCGAGGGCATTGAAAATGACAAAGCTAACACCGCATAATTATGAAACCGCAATTTGACTATGCAGCGGCGATCGCCGAACTGGAGCAGATAGCTTCGAAAGTCGAGGACCCCGAGACAAAGCTCGACGACATCGACGCCCTGGTCTCCCGCTCAAAGGAGCTCCTCAAGGGCTGCCGGGACTATCTCAAAGGCGTGAAAGATAAGATTGACGCTCTCGAAAAGGAGGATGAATGATGAAAAAGATCAAAATGCTCTACGAGACGGATCCCTACCTGATGCCCTTCAAAGGGGCCATCGATGCAAGGCATGCCCGCATTCTCGAAGCTGAAAAGCGCTATGCCGGCGGCGGCCTTCTCAAGGACGGGATCAACAATCACCTATTCTACGGCCTCCACAAGACCCCTTCCGGCGACTGGGTCTTCCGCGAGTGGGCCCCCAACGCGACCAAGCTCTACCTCATCGGTGAGTTCAACAACTGGAAGCGCACTGCGGCCTACGCCCTCCAGCCGATAGGCAGCGGCAACTGGGAGATAGTCCTTCCCGAAATGTTCCTCCACCACGGCGAGCTCTACAAGCTCTTCATCGAATGGCCCGGCGGAGGAGGGGAGAGGCTTCCCGCCTACACCACCCGTGCCGTCCAGGACCCTCAGACCAAGGTCTTCTGCGCCCAGGTCTGGGATCCGGCCGAAAAATACGTCTGGAAGCACCGCAATCCCGGCAAGCGCCCCCATCCGTTCATTTACGAGTGCCACATCGGCATGAGCTCGGAGCAGGAGAAGGTGGCCTCCTTCGAGGATTTCCGCCGCGACGTGCTGCCGAAGGTCAAGAAGCTCGGCTACGATACCCTCCAAATCATGGCTCTCCAGGAGCATCCCTACTATGGCTCTTTCGGCTATCAGGTCTCCAATTTCTTCGCCCTGTCGTCGCGTTTCGGCACTCCGGAGGAGTTCAAGCGCCTTGTCGACGAGGCCCACGGAGCAGGCATTGCGGTTGTCATGGACATCGTCCATTCCCATTCGGTCGACAACGAGGCCGAGGGTCTCTCCCGTTTCGACGGGCGCGACGACCTCTACTTCTACCAGGGCCCTCAGGGGCATCATCCTGCCTGGGGCTCGCGCTGCTTCGACTACGGCAAGGACGAGACGAAATATTTCCTCCTTTCCAACGTCAAATACTGGATGGAGGAGTACCACGTCGACGGTTTCCGCTTCGATGGAGTGACCTCGATGCTCTATTGGGACCACGGCCTCGGCAAGGCATTCGCCGGCTACGACAACTATTTCAACGAGGGAGTCGATGAAAACGCCGTGACCTATCTCGCCCTCGCCAACATCCTTATCCGCCAGATGAATCCCGACGCCTTCTCCATCGCGGAGGACGTGTCCGGCATGGCCGGCCTTGCCGCTCCGCTCGAAAAGGGCGGCATCGGTTTCGATTTCCGCATGGCCATGGGCATCGCCGACTACTGGATCAAGATCATCAAGGAGCGCTCCGACGAGCAGTGGGGAGTGGGCGACATATGGTGGCAGCTGACCAACAAGAGGGCCGACGAGAAGACCATCTCCTACGCTGAGTGCCACGACCAGGCCCTCGTCGGCGACAAGACCATCATTTTCAGGCTCATAGACAAGGAGATGTACTTCTCGATGGATATGGGATCTTCCAACCCGATCGTCGACAGGGGCATCGCCCTCCACAAGATGATACGCCTCGTCACGGCCGCGACCGCGGGCGACGGCTATCTCAATTTCATGGGCAATGAATTCGGCCACCCGGAGTGGATAGACTTCCCCAGGGAGGGCAACGGCTGGTCGTTCAAGCACGCACGCCGCCTCTGGTCCATCGAGCAGGACAAGAATCTCCGCTACCGTTTCCTCCGCAATTTCGACGAGGCGATGGTAAAACTCCTGCGCAAGGAACGCATACTTTCCGCACCCCCTGAACTTCTAGTTCAGGACGAGGAGAAAAAAATCTTGATTTTCAAGCGCGGAAAGTGTATCTTTGCGCTGAATTTCTCCCCGGAGGGTTCTTTTGCCGACTACGGATTCGGCGCCCCCGCCGGAGAATGGGTGGGTCTGCTCGACTCCGATCAGCCGGAGTTCAACGGATTTTCCCGCCTTAAAAGCGGTGAGAGCCACTTTACGGTGGATAAGAAATCCCCCAACGGCACCGGTGTCTATCCTGCCACCCTTTACCTGTACCTTCCTTCGCGAAGCGTCCAGGTGTTGAAACTAAAAATGTAAGAAAATGGCATTTCTGAAATTCAACAAATCCGAGCTCGTAAATCTTGAGTATTCGCTCAAAAGGGAGATCATCCTTGCCAACAAGACGGGCGCATTCTGCAACACCTCCATCGTGACTTGCAACACGAGGCGCTACCACGGCCTCCTTGCAGTCCCGATCGAAGGCTTCGGCGGTTTCCGCTATGTGCTCCTTTCGTCCCTCGATGAGACCCTCACCCTCATGGGCAAGAGCTTCAACCTCGGCATCCACTGCTATGGCGACATCTACGAGCCCCGCGGCCACAAATACATCGTCGATTTCGACGCGGACCCCGTCCCGTCCATCACCTACAAGATCGGCGGCATCGTCTTCCGCAAGAGCATAGTCCTTACCCCGGATCACAACCAGGTCCTCATCAACTATGAGCTCCTGCAGGCTCCCGGAAAGGTCAAGCTGACGCTCAAGCCCTTCCTGGCCTTCCGCAAGGTCCACGACCTCACGGCTGAGAACTCCGACATCCACACCGGCTTCTACGCCATCCCCAACGGAGTCAGCTTCAACCTCTATCCCGGTTTTCCGGATCTCCACCTCCAGACCAGTGCAGCCTCGGTGTGGAATTCGGCCCCGGCCTGGTACAAGGGCGTGACCTATTCCGACGAGATGCGCCGCGGCTTCGACTGCCGCGAGGACCTCTTCGTCCCGGGCTCCTTCGACGTCGAGCTCGCTCCCGGCGGAAGCATTGTCTTCTCCGCCAGCGCCGACGACGTACAGGCCCCTCAGGGTCTCAAGAGGCGTTATGCTTCGGCCGTCAACAAGATCGGCCCCATCACCTCCTTCCACGACCAGCTTGTGCGCAACGCCGACAGCCTTATCCGCAACTCCGGCGGCCGCAAGCAGATTGTCGCGGGCTACTCATGGCTCTACACAGGCCTTCTCCGCGAGACCCTCATCGCTCTCGCCGGCCTGACTCTTTATGCCAAGGATTCTCCTTCCGAGTTTGAAGAGATCCTCGACAACCTCATCGCCGACGAGCAGGAAAGGCTCTACCATAGGACGACCCAGGTCGAAGCCCCGCTCTACCTGGCCGTCACCCTCCAGCAGTACAACGCCTACACCGGCAAGGAGCGCCACACCTGGCAGAAGTACGGCGCTGTGATGAAGGGCATCATCGAGAGCTATGCCCCCGGCGTCCGCAAGGAAGTCACCATGCAGCCCAACGGCCTTCTCTGGGCCCAGATGGACGGCGTGGCCCTGTCGTGGATGAACTGCTACATCGACGGCCGCGCGGTGACCGAAAGGGCCGGCTACCAGGTCGAGACCAACGCCATGTGGTACAACGCCGTCTCCTTCGCACTCGACCAGGAGGCACGCTACGGCCAGAAGGACAGCGAGTTCATCCGCCGCTGGGCTCCCGTCAAGGAGAACATCCTGCGCAACTTCCAGCCCACCTTCTGGAACCCGTCGCTCCGCTTCCTCGCCGACTATGTCGATAACTATGGCCAGCACATGGAGCTCCGCCCCAACCAGTTGTGGGCCATCTCCATGGACTTCTGCCCCGTCGACGACGAGGTCGTAAGCTCCGTGATGAGGCTCGTAGCCAACGAGCTCGAGACCTCGCGCGGCATCCGTTCCCTCTCCCCGAGGGATGTCAACTACAAGGGAGTCTACGAAGGTTCCCAGATAGAGAGGGACCTGGCCTATCACAACGGCTGCGCATTCCCTTATCTTCTCGCCCAGTACTGCTATGTCAATTTCAGGATGATGGGCTCCGCCTTCATCAAGAAGGCCGAGTGGCTGACCGAGGGCTTCTACGAGGACCTCTCGAAGCACGGTGTCGGCGCATTCTCCGAGCTCTACGACGGAGACCCGCCTCACGAACCCTACGGCGCCATCTCCTCGGCCCTCGCTACGGCAGCGCTTCTCAATGTAGATTTTCTCATCAAAAAATATAGGGAGGAATAATCATGAGGGTATTAATGTTCGGTTGGGAGTTTCCGCCCCACATCGCCGGAGGTCTCGGCACCGCCTGCTACGGTATAGTCAAGGGCCTCGCCCACAACGGCGTGGAGACCATCTTCGTGATGCCTTCCGCTTCCGGAGATGAGGACAGTAGCGTCGCCCAGATCCTTAACGCCAGCGACGTTGCCGTCGACACCGTCTCCGAGACGGTCGACGACTTCCTCGACAAGGTCCGCTTCGTCCACATCGGGTCCAACATGATCCCTTACGCCGATCCGGAAGAGTTCAGCCACATCGTCGAGGACGAGCGCAAGCGCCAGGTCAAGGACTTCCGCATCAGCTACGGCCAGAAGTTCAAGTTCTCGGGCAAGTACGGCGCCAACCTCATGGAAGAGGTGGCCCGCTACGCCATGGTCGGCGGCACCATCGCCCTCCAGCACAAGGACGAGTTCGACGTCATCCACGCCCACGACTGGCTGACCTACTTCGCCGGCATAGCTGCCAAGGAGCTCACCGGCAAGCCCCTCGTGGTCCATGTCCACGCGACCTCCTTCGACCGCGGCAGCGCCGACAACATCGACACCCGCGTCTTCGACATCGAGAAGCGCGGCATGGCCGCCGCCGACAAGGTTGTAGCCGTGAGCGACCTCACGAGAAATATCTGCATCAACAAGTATGGCGTCCCGCCCGAGAAGGTCGTCACGGTCCACAACGCCGTCGACTTCTCCGGCAGGGAGAATATCGAGGTCCAGAGGGGAGTGAAGGAGAAAGTCGTCACCTTCCTCGGCCGTATCACCTTCCAGAAGGGGCCTGAGTATTTCATCGCCGCCGCTGCGAAGGTGCTCAAGAGGACCAAGAACGTCCGTTTCGTCATGGCCGGCAGCGGCGACATGATGAACCGCGCGATCCGCCAGGTCGCCCGTCTGGGCATCTCCGACCGCTTCCACTTCACCGGCTTCCTCCGCGGGGCCGATGTCCAGAAGATGTTCGCCCTTTCGGATGTCTACATCATGCCTTCCGTCTCGGAGCCTTTCGGCATTTCCCCGCTGGAGGCGATGAGGACTGGCGTTCCTTCTATCATCTCGCACCAGAGCGGCGCCGCTGAGGTGCTCAAATACGCCTTCAAGGTTGATTTCTGGGATGTGGATGCCATGGCAAACGACATCTATGCCCTTCTCAACTACCCGGCCCTCGCTTCCTTCGCGGCGAAGGAGGGATTCGACGAGGTCAACGACCTCAAGTGGAACGGCGCAACCGCGAAACTCAAGAAAGTCTATGAATCAGTAATCAGATAATGCTATGAAAAAGAGTATCTGCCTGTATTTCCAGGTCCACCAGCCGACCCGCCTCCGTCAGTATCGCTTCTTCGACATAGGAAAGGATTCCCACTACTATGACGACTTCGCCAACAGGAGCATCCTTCGTCGCATAGCCACCAAGTGCTATCTTCCGATGAACCAGCTCCTCCTGGAGGCCATAAAGAAGAATGGCGGCAAGTTCAAAGTGGCGTTCTCCATCTCCGGAAGCGCGATGGAGCAGTTCGAGCGCTACGCCCCGGATGTGGTGGACAGCTTCCGCGCCCTGGCTGCGAGCGGTTGCGTAGAGTTCCTCTCCGAGACCTACTATCACTCGCTTGCCTCTCTGAATTCCCCTTCGGAGTTCGAGCATCAGGTGCTCAAGCACAAGGCCGCAGTCGAGAGGCTCTTCGGCGTCACGCCCAAGACCTTCCGCAACACTGAGCTTATCTATTCCAACGATATAGGAAAGGCTGTCTCCAAGCTTGGTTTCAAGACCATGCTCACTGAAGGCGCAAAGCACATCCTCGGATGGCGCAGCCCCAACTTCATCTATAACGGCGAGACCGCCCGTTCGATGAAGCTTCTGCTCCGCAACGCTCCGCTTTCGGACGACATCGCTTTCCGTTTCTCCAACCGCGAGTGGGCAGACTGGCCCCTCACGACCGATAAGTACCTCTCCTGGCTCAAACAGGCCGACGGCGAGCTTATCAACCTTTTCATGGACTATGAGACCTTCGGCGAGCACCAGAGCGCCGACAGCGGCATATTCGATTTCATGGGTTATCTTCCCGAGGCCGTCATCTCCGACGGGACCTTCGAGTTCGTGACCCCTTCCGAGGCCGCTTCCAAACATAAGAGCGTCTCCTCCCTCGATGTGCCCGATGCAATCTCCTGGGCCGATGAGGAAAGGGATCTTTCGGCATGGCTCGGCAACGAGCTCCAGCAGGAGGCCTGCCAGAAGGTCTATGCCATGACCGAGAAGCTTTCCATCGTCAACGACGAGGAGCTCTGGGCCGATTTCGGCCACCTCCAGGAGAGCGACCACTTCTACTACATGTGTACGAAGTTCTTCTCCGACGGTGAGGTCCATAAATATTTCAACCCCTACGACACTCCTTACGAAGCGTTCATCAACTTTATGAACGTCCTGTCCGACTTCCAGATCCGCCTCGACGAGAAGAGGGCGGCTCTCGATGTGAAAGAGCAGTTTGTGAAGGAGCAGAAAGCCGTAAAAAAGAAGTAAATGACAGAATACAACGAAAAGCTGGACTACCTGTTTGAGGTCAGTTGGGAAGTATGTAACAAGGTAGGCGGCATCTATACAGTTATCGCGACCAAGTCGCTCCATCTCAAGTCCGGACTCGGACGTCACCACATACTTATAGGACCGGATGTATGGATGCATTCCGCATCCAATCCGGATTTCCTCGAAGACCCCCTTCTCTACCGTTCCTGGAAAATGGAAGCGGCAAAGGAGGGCCTTCGTCTGAGGATAGGCCGCTGGAACGTTCCCGGCAAACCTACCGCTATCCTTGTGGACTTCAAGCAGTTCCTCACTTCCCAGAATGAGATCCTTACCCGCTTCTGGAAGCTCTACGGAGTGGATTCCATAAGCGGCAACTGGGACTACAAGGAGGCCGCTCTGTTCGGCTATGCCGCGGGCAAGGTCATCGAGAGTTTCCACAAGCACAACCTCGACGCGAGCGAAAAGGCGGTCGCCCAGTTCCACGAGTGGCAGACCGGCGCCGGCCTTCTCTACCTCAAGGCTTCCGGCGTCCCTGTGGCCACCGTCTTTACGACCCACGCGACTGTGGTCGGCCGCTGCCTAGCCGGCAACAACCTGCCTCTGTATGGCGGCATGGACTCCTATGACGGCGACGAGATGGCCGCGCGTTTCAACGTGGTGGCCCGCCACTCCCTTGAGAAGAAGTCGGCCCAGAACGCCGACGTCTTCACGACCGTGAGCGACATCACCGCCAGGGAGTGCGCCCGTTTCCTCGGCCGCGAGGTGGACATCGTCACCCCCAACGGCTTCGAGAACAGCTTCACCCCGGCCTCCGACGAGGACTACGACAAGAAGCATTCGCTTGCCCGAAAGCGCCTCGTGGAGGTGGCCTCCGCGATGTGCGGCGGCGAAGTGGCTTCCGATTCCATATTCCTCGGCATCGGCGGACGTTATGAATATCACAACAAAGGCATCGACGTCTTCCTCGACGCCCTTGCCCGTCTGAAGGAGGGTGGCTACACCGGCAGGAGCATCCACGCCTTCATCATGATCCCTTCGGGCCACAACGGTCCCGACCGCGAGCTTGCCTCCCGCCTCTCAGGAGCGGGCGATCCTTCCTACAGGACCCAGGTCTCGCATTATCTTCAGAATCCCGACTATGACGCCGTGACCGGCAGGATGAGGGACCTCGGCCTTGACAACCGTCCCGGCTCGCTCATCAACGTCTATTTCATCCCGTCCTACCTCAACGGCGACGACGGCATATTCAACCTCAAATACTACGACATCCTCTGCGGCCTCGACCTGGCTCTGTTCCCGTCCTACTACGAGCCTTGGGGCTATACCCCTCTGGAGGCCCTCGCATTCAGGATTCCGACCCTCACGACGACCCTCGCAGGCTTCGGCCTCTGGGTCCGCGACCGCTACAAGGGCGATCACCCCGGCATCACTGTCCTCGAAAGGAACGAGGACAACTACGCCGAGGTGGTGACCGGCGTGGCGGAGCGCATCAAGGAGATCGCCGCCCTGGATTCCGACAAGAGGAAAATCTACAGGGCCAACGCCCTCGACGTGGCATCTATCGCCCTGTGGGACAATCAGATAGTCTATTATGTGAGAGCCTATTCACTCGCCCTGTCGAGGATTTCTCTCCTTCTTAAATCATACACGAAAGAAAACAACGCAACCATGCAATATACCAAACCCGACGTCAACACGGCTTCCTGGAAGTCCGTCATCGTGACGAGGCATCTTCCCCCTAAGCTTTCCCGACTGGAAAAACTCTCCCGCAACCTCTGGTGGTGCTGGAATGAAAGTGCAAAAGACCTTTTCAGATACATAGATCCCAAGGTGTGGCACGCCTCGTGTCACAACCCTCTCGTCGTGCTCGACACGGTGAGCCTTAAGCGTTTCCACGCCCTTTCCGAGGACGAGGTGTTCCTCGGCAAGATGAAGGCGGTCCTCGACGAGTTCGACGAGTACATGGCCGCCAAGGCGCAGAGGACCGAACCTTCGGTCGCCTACTTCTGCATGGAATACGGCCTCGACACCTCCCTTAAGATATATTCCGGAGGTCTCGGCATCCTTGCCGGCGACTACCTCAAGGAGACTTCCGACATGAATGTCAACCTTGTGGCTGTCGGTTTCCTCTATCGCTACGGCTATTTCACCCAGGTGCTTTCCGGCCAGGGCTATCAGGTGGCCAAATACGACGCGCAGGATTTCACCAAGATCCCTGCTACTCCGGTCATCGATGCCGACGGCAACTGGCTTACCGTCGCCGTCCCGTTCCCGGGCCGCAACATCACCGCCAGGATATGGAAAGTCGAAGTCGGCCGCACGGACCTTTATCTGCTCGACGCCGACTATGAGGCCAACTCCGCCGAAGACCGCGAGGTCACCTATCACCTCTATGGCGGCAGCTGGGAGAACCGCCTCAAGCAGGAGCTCCTCCTCGGCATCGGCGGTATCAGGACCCTCCGCGCCCTCGGCCTCAATCCGACCGTCTATCACTGCAACGAAGGCCACGCCGCATTTATCGGTATCGAGCGCCTCCGCGAGTACATCGAGCACGACAACCTCGACTTCCCCGAAGCCCTCGAGGTCGTGCGCGCCTCCTCGCTGTTTACGACCCATACTCCGGTCCCTGCCGGCCACGACGCCTTCGACGAGGGCCTTCTCCGTAAGTACATAGGCCACATCCCTCAGCGTCTCAAGATCGACTGGGAGACCCTCATGTCCCTTGGAAAGGACAATCCTCAGGACATCGGCGAGAAATTCTCCATGTCCAACCTCGCCGCCAACATCTCGCAGAACGTCAACGGCGTGTCGATGCTCCACGGCAAGGTGAGCCGCGACATCTTCGCCCACATGTATCCCGGCTATCTGCCCGAGGAGCTCTATGTGAGCTATGTCACCAACGGCGTCCATTATCCGACCTGGGCAGCTCCCGAGTGGAAGCCCGTCCACGAGAGGGTTTTCGGCCCCGAGTTCAAGACCCACCACTACGACAAGAGCTGCTTCGAGGGCATCTACAACATCTCTGACGAGGAAGTCTGGTCAGTCAAGAAGCAGCTGAAAAAGAAGCTCATAGCCTTCATCAAGGAGCGTCTGCAGGACACCTCTGCATCCAACCACTATTCTCCTTCCGAGATAGTCAAGATACTCGACAACCTCCGCGACGACGTGCTCACCATCGGTTTCGCCCGCCGGTTCGCGACCTACAAGAGGGCCACTCTCCTCTTCTCCGACCTCGACAGGCTCGATGCCATCGTCAACGACCCTGTGCGTCCGGTGCAGTTCTTCTTCGCGGGTAAGGCCCACCCGGCTGACAAGGCAGGCCAGGACCTCATCAAGCAGATCGTAGACATCTCCAAGCAGGAGCGCTTCATCGGCAAGGTCGTCTTCATCCCCGGCTACGACATCACCCTCGCCAAGAGGATGGTTCAGGGCGTCGACGTGTGGATGAACAACCCGACCCGTCCGCAGGAAGCTTCCGGCACTTCGGGCGAGAAGGCCGCCATGAACGGCACCATGCACTTCTCCGTCCTCGACGGATGGTGGGTCGAAGGCTACAAGGAAGGTGCCGGCTGGGCTCTTCCCGAGGAGCAGGTCTACGACGACAACTCCTACCAGAACGAGCTCGACTCGGCAACCATCTATGCCATCCTCGAGAACGACATCGTTCCCGCCTACTACAACATCGACCGCAATTCCGGCCGTTCCGCCGAATGGATTGGCTACATCAAGAACACCATAGCCCAGGTCGCCTGCGACTTCACGACCAACAGGATGCTTACCGATTACATGAATCAGTACTACATCCCTCAGTCCGAAAGGGCGGTGTCCGTCGTCGCCGACGACTATGCTCTTGCACGCAAGATTTCGTCGTGGAAGAAGCGCCTGCGCCGCGAGTGGGAGAACGTCAACGTGATCTCCGAGACCCAGCCTGCGACCTCTTACGACCTTTCTGAAGGCAACGAGTTCAGGGCCGAGGTCGTCCTCAATATCGGTGACCTGAAGCCGGAGGATATCGGCGTCGAGACGATCTTCGCCTATACCGACCGTCACGGCAATCTCCACATTTCCGACATCCGTGAGTACACCCCGGTCGAGTTCGCCGACGGCATCTGCAAGTATCAGATGTCCATCCTTCCTGACCGCACGGGTGCCTACCAGGTGGCCACGAGGGCGTTCGCCAAGAATCCTCTCCTTCCCCACAGGCAGGATTTCGAACTCGTCAGATGGCTGTAGTCACCACAGGATTCTTCGACGGCGTCCACCTCGGACACCGGAAGGTAATCGAGACACTGGTCTCCTCTGCCCGTGAAAGGGGAGAGGAGGCCGTAATCGTTACGTTCCGGCCTCATCCCAGGACGGTCTTCCAGCAGGATGCCCGCGGGCTCCGGCTGCTGACCTCCCAGGAAGAGAAGGAGGCCCTCCTCCGCTCGATGGGCGTCGACAGAGTCGAAGTGGTGCATTTCACTAAAGAATTCGGCGCCCTCACGGCCAGGGAGTATCTTGGCGATTACGTGAAAGGCCGCTATGGAGCCAGCGCCATCGTTGTCGGCTATGACAACCGATTCGGCTCCGACGGCGTCTCCGGGACAGCCCTGTTTTCCCTCGCCGACCGCCTTGGCCTCAAGGTCATCATGGTGCCCTGCATCTCCAGCGACGGCGAAGAATATATTTCCTCCACGAAAATACGCACCGCCATCTCCGAAGGCCGTGTGGATGAAGCCGCAGCCATGCTTGGCCGCAGGTATTCGCTCCATGGCGTTGTCGTAGAAGGCAACCGCCTCGGCCGCACTATCGGCTTCCCTACCGCCAACATGCAGCTCTACGAGCCTCTCAAGCTCATCCCCGAGAGGGGAGTCTACGAGGTAGAGGTAGAGACGCTCGGCCGTCGATTCGTCGGAATGACCAACATCGGCGTCCGCCCGACCGTATCCCTCGGTGCCGCCCTTACGATAGAGACCAATATCTTCTCCTTTGACGAAGAAATTTACGGCCGCGACATCACCGTCCATTTCGTCCGCAAAGTCCGCGACGAACTCCGCTTCCCATCCCTCGAAGCCCTCGCCGCCCAGCTCTCCGCCGACCGCTCCGCAATCCTCTCCGGCCGAGTATAAGTGCACAAGGTCTCATTTTATTGCGGGTACCTTGTGCGCTTAATTGGCCCCTGACTTACCATCTGCCCCCTTTTGTCATTCCGAGCGTTAGCGAAGGAATCTATATAAGAGTAACCCTCCACGGCTATTTTATTGCAATTTGTATGAGAATGACGGTGCTTCATTGCATATCCACAGATAGGGAGAGCCGAAGCTCTCCCCGGGCCGCAGGGAACGGAAGAAAATAACCTTTATATGGTGCTAATCCGGACAGATACAACTTTCGCCTCCCAAGGGCGTCTGTTGTACGAACGGACTTTCGCCGCCTTGCCGTTTTGAATCCTGGTGTAGGATTTTACTCGGACAAGACCGGGAATACTGACTTCAACTTGAAGTTTCGTGCCGACATGGGAACAGTCGTTTCTTTTCATGGGGAATTAATTTGAGCTTGTGAAACGCTTTCCGGCGGGTTGCAAACTACATCCCACGGCCCAAAGTTCTGAGATAAAAATAAGGCATCTCTCTTGGGACGAGATGCCTTTGTCTTGCTCAAATTTTATCATTTCCCGATGACATAACAAAGGTAGTAATCAATTTTAATTCTGCAAATATGATTGAAAGAAAAATCATTATATTTGCAACGCTACCCGGAGAGAAAGCCCGGATAGTAAAAGGCATTCATTGCTCTTTCCAGCTGTACGAATTCTGGTAAAATTTAAAGTGAAGGAAAGGACTATGAATCTGCCTTGGCTTGGTATGTATTGGCCTTGTGCTTCTACATATAGGCTAGGTGATTCTATTGTTCGCTCTTTCATGACGGTTTACCAGAGCCGGTACAGCTAGGGAGAATGATAGTTCCCTAGCTTTTTTTATATATACCCATCCGCGTCCGGGGAGCTGGCGGAGCAACAAAATCTTTTTCAAATGAAAAAAATAGTTCCTGTTCTTGTCGCCCTTGTTTTTGCTCTTGTTTCGTGCGGCACGGCTAAACAAGCCAAATTGATGAACTCTGCCTCCTATTCTGCGGGCCAGGCGTCATTTATCGTTACGCCTCTTTGTGCTGACTTGAAAGTCGATGGCAAGAAAGTTTCCTATTTTATGCCGGTAAGCTCAAATATCGCGGCGGGAGGTCTTCAAAATGTAATTAATACGGCCGTAAAAGAAGTTCTTGAGCAGAGTGGTCATGCTGATGCTCTCGTAGGCTTACAGACACAGGTGAAATACAACGAAGACGGAGCGATTGAGTCAATAGCAATAACAGGCTATCCCGCCAAGTATGTCAATTTCAGGAATGCTCCTGAAGGGACAGTTGTTCCTGTCACCGTGCCGGAAGAAACCTCATCAGGCTTTTCACTCTTTAAGAAAAAGTAGTCCATCCAATGAGGCGTGCTTCAATTATCGTAGGGATTCTGCTGTTGGCGATTCCCTCAATACTTTGTGCTCAAAGTCAGCGGACTGTCAAGGGTTATGTCTATGACTCGAATGGACGCCCTCTTCCAGGAGCAATAGTTTCTCCCGTTGGTAGCAATATTGAATATCAGTTATATGAATCTGATGGATCCTTTTCGATCTCAGTCAGTTATACAAATAGTCAATTGACTGCTTCCTGCAAAGGATATGTTCCCGTAACCAAAGTAATTGACGGATCATATCTGCTGTTTTATCTGCAGGTTGACGTAGAAGCTGAGAAGGCCCGCCTTGCAGCTGAGGAAAGAGCTCGTAAAGAGGAGGAAGCACGCATCAAAGCGGAGGAAGATGCAAAAATCAGGGAAGAGCAGGAGAGATTGGCAGCAGAGGCCAAGGCGAAAAGGGACGCCGAAAAGTCGATGAAGAAGGCGCTTCGACAGGAGAGGGATTCAACCTATAGTGTGAAATACAAGAATCGTGGATTGGCTCATTCCATAAGAGTGTCGTACGCATATCAGTTGGCAGAATGCAAGACGGCTTATGTCTATTCCGGTTTTAGGGAGTATGGATCACTTCATCCCTTGCAACTTGATTACGCCTTATCCTACAAGGTCAACCGCTTTTTCTCGGCGGGCGTAGGCGTAGGGCTAATGTTAAATTCTCGTAGCATCTCAATTGTGGGGGATGAATTCGTCTGTTCCGGTTTCAAGGAACATCGTTTGGATATACCTGTGTTTGCGGTACTCTCTGCCTATTTCGGCAGGTGGACAGTCCGGCCTGCGCTCTCCGTCTTCGGCGGGTATTACCCACTTAGCCGTGTTGCTCTGATTGAGGGAATGCTTGGAGTGGAATATCGCCTGGGAAGAAAACTATCTCTTGAAGCCGGTGCCTTTGTCAAGACATGTCCGTATCCATATTTTGATATGGAAAGCAGAACCGGAGGATATACAATGGCAATATCCCCTGGAGCGGCCATCAGGTTCAATTTCTAAAAAAAGGGGGAAAGATGAAAAAGATTGTAAAAGCATTATCTGTGTTGATATTGATCCTATCTTCCTGTACCAGGGAAGTTGTCGAACCTTCCCAGCAGATTACCGGTCGCTATGCGCTTGATGACGGGACTGGACTTACTAGTCTGTTTCTTGAATTTGATGGTGGTGCCCTTTCTGGATATCAGAGCACCACTTTATTCCCCATCGCGGAAAACCGGATATGGAACTGTAAGGAAGATGATTATGATTTGTATTGGCGTGTGGAATATAGTATTCAGGAAGGGAATCTGTTTAGCGATTTCTATAGTGGACCTATTAAGAAAGATGGAGACTCTATAACAATGGGGTCATCCCGCCACTATATTCGCCTTGACGGCTTCCGGGATGAGCCGTATTCATTAATCAGCCCCGAAAAGATTGAATATGAGATTCCACTTCAAGAGGGCGAGTATTCATTCCCCGTTACGATTGAAAATCCAATTCCGGCGGGTGAACTGACGGCCTTTTCTTCCGATAATTGGATAACAGGACTGACGGTTAAAGATGACATCGTGCTATACCGTGTTTCCACTACAAACACACCAAGGGAGGGAAGAATTATTCTTGAGTACACACAGGCGTCAGATGTTCAAGTTACTGTTAAACAGTCGCCCTCTACATTCATCCGACTTGAGGAAACCTCAAGAACAATAGGCTATGCTGCTACCACGGTTATTATTCCATATTCTATAGACAACCCTATTGACGGTTCAGAACTAACGGTATCCTCCACGGCCGAATGGTGTCAAAATTTTGTCATCCAAAGTGACAATCTCATTGTAAGTATTCCTGATAACAATAGCGGATCCAGTCGCACTGCACGTCTAACCTTTTCATACGCTGGGGCTCAGGATGTGGGCCTTTATTTAACGCAGGAGTGGTCTGCATCTATCATAAGCATGACCCCTTCTTCGGCGCAATTCGAATATGCTGCAGGCACAGGCTCTTTCACATTCGAGATACAGAACCCTCGTGAAGGCGTAACCGTTTCGGCTACAAGCCTAGTTGGCTGGATAACTGATGTTTCGGTTACAGATAATACCGTTTCCTATAAGGTGTCCGAGAATAATTCCGGCTCTAAAAGAACAGGAAATATTCGCATTTCTTATGGCAGTTATGCAACGGTCAACTACACTGTCGTTCAAAAATATACCGCTGCAAGTATTGTCTTTACTCCTTCATCGGTGGATTTTGATTACAATGGTGGCACGGGCTCTTTCTCCTTCGAAATTCTGAATCCTCGCGAGAGTATATCTTGTACGGCAACAAGCCAAGTGGACTGGATAACTGATGTATTGGTTGGTGAAAGTACGGTGTCATTTAAGATTACTGAAAATAATTCTTGGGCAAAAAGGACTGAGAGCATTGAAATAAAATATGGTGACCTCCCCTCGAATGTTTTCAATATTACACAAAATGGTAATCCTGAACTTATCCCAGATGGTACTGTGGATTTGGGACTTTCCGTATTATGGGCGTCCTGTAACCTCGGTGAGATCGGTTTAGTGAGTTCGCCCGAGGAGTACGGGGCGTACTACGCATGGGGCGAGACGGAGACAAAGGATAATTACTCATGGTCGACCTATAAGTTCGGCAATAGTTCATCTGGACCGTTCTCAAAGTACAATACAAAAAGTTTGTACGGTACCGTAGACAATAAAACAGTTCTAGAAACAGGTCCGAACGGCGACGATGTTGCCTCAAAGAAACTCGGCGGCAAGTGGCGTATGCCGACATACGAAGAGTGGACAGCATTACGCACAAATTGCACGTGGACTTGGACAAGTAATTATAACAACACGGGCATAGCGGGAAGAATCGTAAAGAGTAACGTTTCTGGTCACACAGATAAAAGTATCTTCCTTCCCGCCGCTGGCTACAGGAACGTCACCGGTCTCTACAATGCCGGCTCCCGCGGCTACTACTGGTCCTCTTCCCTCTATACGGTCAGCCCGTACTACGCGTGGGACGTGTATTTCAATTCCGACAATGTCGGCGGGTACAACAACTACCGCTACAACGGTCTATCTGTCCGTCCCGTCTCAGAATAAAGTCGGGCCAGGCGAAAGCCAACCCGACAGCGGTTTGCTTAATGCGGCTCGCATCAAATTTTAAGTCTACTGGCCGAAGCCCATAGCTTTAGTAGGACTATTAAATAACAAATAAAAATTATCATTAACTAATTTAAAATCAAAACATTATGAGGGTGAAACATTATTGGGGTTACAGGATTAACACAGAGGTGACAGAATTTTTCAGAAAAGAGCTAGATGAAGGTAGATTACGCCAGGGATGGGGGACGGACGAAAGACAGAATTTAAGAAATGAAATAGTTGAGGGGGATGTTCGACGAAACCTAAGAATGCTGCATGAGGTGAAAGAGGGGGATATCCTTCTTATTCCAAGGCTGCCAGAATGGGAAAAAATCTCTATTGTAGAGGCTGTCAAGGATTGGGATACTGGCTATCAATTCAAGATCTCGGAGAAGGGAGATTACGGCCATATCTTCCCGGCAAAGTTGTTAATGGTTTGCGACAGGAATAGCGAAGTTATTTCAAAACGGATTCTTTCATCCATGCGTGCTCATTGCCGGTTTTGGAATATGGATTACCTGCAGGATGAAATAGAGAAAATTATAAATATGTAAAGATATGAGCAAGAATTATCAAACAGAACAATCTGAGTTGCGCGACCTGATTAAAAGGCTGAATGAATTAGATGAAAAGGATTTGGTAGAGGCGAATATGGATGAATTCTATGAGATTGAAAGCTCTGTGCAGGATATTGAATCTCAGATGGGAGGAATATATGATATGGATGGTGGGGAATATCTAGATAGACTCATAGAAAGAGCAAAAAGAATCATAAAGCGAATCAAGAGCAATTATTCTCTCTACGATGAAGATGAAGAGTGGGATGATATGTTTCCAAATCAGGATAACGACGATGATGAAGATGCTAATTCTTTTCCCGATTATTGATGTTGTCGTATTTACCGCTTATATGATTTCCTGAAATTCACCTGCGGCGGCGATGTGGCTTGGAGGTAATGCGACCCGCAAAAATCGACTGGGATTTGCGGGTCGTGTCGTGAACGAAAATTAAGAACGGCGCTGGAGGGGGATAGGATGGCGGTCTTGCATTGAGGTGTTGAGCTGTCCCGCAAGTTTTGAGCATTTTTTGCGGGTCGACTCGCGCGTGTGACGCGAAGGAGATTTCTCCGCGCGCTTCGCTTGGTCGAAATGACAACACGGAGATACACTCGGCCTGAAGGCCTCGGTATGACAGCAGAACCTTAGGATGTCAAGCGGAAGCGGAGGGAAGTGTTGGTGCTGAAACCTGTGGCCGCCCGTGGCCTCATGAACGGGCCTGACTGCGACCGAAGGGAGCTGGGGACGAAGAACCGAAGGTTCGAAGGGTTTCAGCACCAACACTTCCTGCAGCGGCAGCGGCGCTTTTGATACTGCGTGAAAAATTATTATATTTGTAGTTGTCACAAAAGCGCTGATTTATGAAAGTTATCAATCTCGGAGAAAAGGACTCTGTCCTCAACAACTTCGTCGCGGAAATGCGCGACATCAAGATTCAGAAAGACAGCCTTCGCTTCCGCACCAATCTGGAGCGCCTGGGGTCCATATTCGCATATGAGATTTCCAAGACGCTGTCCTACAGTGCGAAGCAGGTGACGACCCCTCTCGGGATCGCCGATGTCCCGACCTCCGACACTCCGGTCGTCATTTCGACGATCCTCCGTGCCGGCCTTCCTCTCCACAAGGGCCTTCACGATTTCTTCGATCACGCCGGATCAGCCTTCGTCGCCGCTTTCCGCAAGTACGGCAAAGGCGACCATTTCGAGATCAACATCGAGTACTGCACCTGCCCTCCGCTTGAAGGCAAGTGCCTTATCCTTGCCGACCCGATGCTGGCAACAGGCTCCTCGATCCTCCTTGCCTATGGTAAGCTCATAGAGCAGGGCGGAGAGCCGGCCTCCACGCATTTCGTTTGCCCGATCGCCAGCCGCTATGCGGTTGAAGATCTCAGCAAGACCCTCCCCGACAACGTGACCCTCTGGGTTGCCGCAATCGATGAGGAGCTGACCAGCCACAGCTACATTGTTCCCGGTCTCGGCGACGCCGGCGACCTTGCTTTCGGCGAAAAACTATGAAACTCTTCCGAGGAATACTGCTTCTGTTGCTTGCCGCGACCCTTCTCTGGGGTTGTGGCGACATCAAGAATGTCAACAACATCAAGCTGTCCTCCTGCGGAGTCAAATACATCACCCCGACCAGCCTCCGTTCCATGACCGGAGTCCTTCTGCTGGAGATCGACAATCCTTCGTTTAATTTCACCGTCTCCGACGTCGAAGGCTGTGTCAAGTTCTCCGACAGGAAGATGCTCCTTTTCACGGCGGGCGAAGTGCCGGTCCAGCGCCACTCCATCCAGGTGTATGAGCTCCCCTGCACGGTGACTCTCGCCGACAAGGTCTCATATCTCGACATCATGGCCATCGCAGCCAAGTCTTCCTACGAAGGGCTCACGGCCGATGTCGACCTCCGGGTGACTCTCAAGAGCGGAGTAGGCACGACCCTGCGTTATAAAGACATCGATTTGAGCCAGATATCGCAATGAGAAGATTCCTTATAATATTACTGCTATCGCTGATCCCTTCTGCCCTCATGGCCCAGGAGTTCACGACCGACAGCCTCAGCCTTGCCGACGCCGTGGACTCGACCCTTGTGGGCAAGGACGTGCTCAGCGTCATCAAGGCATCCGGGACCTCGCGCGTCAATCAGAGCGCTGCCATGGCTTCGGCGCTTTCCCGTTATATTTCGGCCAACGCCTCATCCTCCAAGCCCGGCTACCGCATCCGTGTCTATTACGACAGCCAGCAGAGTTCCCGCGGCGTTTCCGACGCCATCGCGAAGTCCATATCCAACGACTATCCCGATGTCCGCGTCTACCGCACCTATGAAAACCCCAATTTCAAGGTCACCGTGGGCGATTTCAGGACAAAGGACGAAGCCCTGAAGGTCTTCACCGAGCTGAAAGCCATCTATCCCGGCGCGTTCCTCATCAGAGATAATATCAATTATCCGAACTAAATGCTCAAGCAGGGGTTAGAACAGAAGCAGACTCAGAGGCTCTCGCCTCTCCAGATCCAGACCATCAAGCTCATCGAGCTTCCGGTCCAGGAGCTTGAGCAGCGCGTGAGGGAAGAGCTCAACAACAACCCCGTCATCGACGACACCCCCCAGAGCGGTGGCGATGACTCTCCGAAGGATGTCTCCATCTCCGAAATGGAGGAGAAGGAGACCAGCGGCGGAAGCGCCGAGGAGGCCTATTCCTCCTACACCGACGACGATCCGACCCCTTACTACAACCGCAGCATCCGCAACTGGGGCAAGGATGAGCGCCCAGAATACAACACCTTCTCTGTCCACCAGAGCTTCACCCAGAGCCTCGAAGAGCAGCTCGGTTTCCGCAATCTGACCGATCACGAGAGGACCGTGGCATCGTTCATTATCGGCAGCCTCGACGACTACGGCTATCTTCGCCGCGACATAGAGTCGCTTATCGACGACATGGCTTTCATCGGGGTCAACACCAATGAGAAGGAAGTTGAGAAAATGATATCCGTGGTGCAGGAATTCGAACCCTCCGGGGTCGGCGCCAGGGATTTGAGGGAGTGCCTTCTGATCCAGCTGGAAGACAAGAAACGGACCCCCACCATCGAGAACGCCATCCGCATCCTCAAGGAATCCTTCGACGACTTCTCGAGCCACCATTTCCGCCACCTGATGGCAAAATATCGCCTTTCAGAGGATGAGATGAAGGATGTCCTCCGCGAGATCCAGCGCCTCAACCCCCATCCCGGCGGTCAGGTGGAGGATTCATATGAAGACCGTGCTCAGCAGATAATCCCGGATTTCAACCTGGACTACGACGGGGGAGAGTTCATCCTCACGATGCCCCGTTTCTCAATCCCTGAGCTTCGCATAAGCCATAAATATTCCGAAATTCTCGAGACCTCCCGCTACTCCGACAAGCCGGAGCAGAAGGAAGCCGCGACTTTCGTCAAGCAGAAGATCGATTCCGCGAAATGGTTCATCGAGGCGCTCCGTCAGAGGCAGAACACCCTGGAGAGCACCATGAAAGCCATCGTGGAGTACCAGAAGGACTATTTCGCCGATGGCGACGAGTCTTCCCTCCGCCCGATGGTGCTGAAGGACATCGCCGAGATGACCGGCTTCGACATCTCCACGATCTCCCGAGTCGTCAATTCAAAATACGTCGAGACCCATTTCGGCATATTCCCGCTCAAGTACTTCTTCTCCGAAGGTCTTGAGAACAGCGATGGCGAGGAAGTCTCCACAAGGGAGATCAAGAAGGAGCTCAAGGCCCTTGTCGATGCCGAAGACAAGCACAATCCTCTCACCGACGACGAGCTTGTCGACGCCCTTTCCGCGAAAGGCTACAAGGTCGCCCGCCGTACGGTCGCCAAATACCGCGCCCTCCTCGACATCCCCAAAGCCCGTCTTCGCCATTCATTGTAAGCACGAACGGTCAAAAAAACAGAGATTTGAAAAGATTGACAGCATATGTTGAAACCTACGGATGCCAGATGAACGTGGCGGACACGGAGGTCATTTTTTCCATACTTTCAAAAGCCGGATTCGAGAGGACTTCCTCAATGGAGGAGGCTGATCTTATCATGGCCAACACGTGCTCCATCCGCGACAATGCAGAGCAGAGGATATGGGGCCGTATCAAGCAGTTCTCCCAGCAGAAAAAAGCCCGTAAGGACGTGCTGGTGGGGATTGTCGGGTGTATGGCTGAAAGGCTGAAAGAAAAATTGCTGGAATCGGGTGAAGTGGATATAGTGGCCGGCCCCGACGCTTACAGGCGTCTGCCGGATCTCATCGCGGCGGTGAAGCCGTCCTCGCCGCAGATAGACGTGCTGCTGTCCCGCGACGAGACCTACGCCGACATCACTCCCGTCCGCACGGACACCAACGGTGTCTCGGCCTTCATCTCAATCATGAGAGGTTGCAACAATGTCTGCTCCTACTGCGTGGTGCCTTACACCCGCGGGGCGGAGCGCTCTCGCGACCCTCATACGATAGTCCGCGAGGCCTGCGACGTGTTCTCCAAAGGCTATAAGGAAGTGACCCTGCTGGGGCAGAATGTCGATTCATATCGCTTTGGCGACGTGACCTTCGCCGACCTTCTCGGCATGGTGGCCGATGTCAGCCCTGAGCTTCGCGTGCGTTTCTCCACATCTCATCCTAAGGACATCAGCGACGAGGTCATCGCAATGATGGCTTCCCGCGAGAATATATGCCATCATATCCACCTTCCTGTCCAGTCTGGCAACGACCGCATCCTCGAAAAGATGCGCCGCCGCTACACCAGGGAGTGGTATCTCGAGAGGATTGCCGCCATCAGGCGTGCAATGCCCGATTGCGGCATCACTACGGATGTCATCGCCGGCTTCTGCTCCGAAACGGAGGAGGAGCACAGGGACACACTTTCGCTCATGGAAGAAGTCGGGTTCGACTGGGCCTTCATGTTCGCCTACAGTGAGCGCCCCGGGACCCTCGCTGCGAGAAATTATCCCGACGACGTGCCTGCGGAAGTCAAGACGCGCAGGCTCAACGAGATCATCGACCTTCAGAACCGCAAGAGCCTCGAGAGCTACCGCCGCGACATCGGCAAGACTCTGAAAGTGCTCGTCGAGGGGCCTTCAAAGCGCGATCCCTCGCAGCTTTGCGGCCGTGCCGGTTCCAGCAAGATGTGCGTATTCCCCGCCGGGGATTACAAGCCAGGCGACTACGTCGATGTCATCGTGCGCGACTGCACAAGCGCGACCCTTATCTGTGATTTAACCACATAATTATGAAAAAATACATTCTTGCCCTTGATCAGGGCACAAGTTCTTCGAGAGCGATAGTCTTCGACAGGGAAGGCCGCATCTGCTCGGTTGCCCAGAAGGAATTCACCCAGCATTTCCCCGAGCCGGGCCGCGTGGAGCATAATCCGCTCGACATCTGGTCCTCTGAAGCCGCCGTGATCGCGGAAGCCATCACTTCGCTCGGCATCAACGGCCTCGACATCGCCGCCATAGGCATCACCAACCAGCGCGAGACGACTATCGTCTGGGATGCCGAGACAGGTGAGCCTGTCTTCAATGCCATCGTCTGGCAGGACCGCCGCACTTCGTCGTACTGCGATTCATTGAAGGACGAGGGCTTGACGGATTTCATCCGTTCCAAGACGGGGCTTATCATCGACGCTTATTTCTCCGCCACGAAGATACGCTGGATACTCGAGAACGTCCCCGGCGCGAGGGAGAGGGCGGAAGCCGGCAAGCTCCGCTTCGGCACTGTCGACACTTGGCTGATATGGAACCTCACCCGCGGCGAGGTCCACGTGACCGACGTGAGCAACGCCTCCAGGACGATGCTCTTCAATATCCACACTCTCGCGTGGGATCCCGAGCTCCTCGAGCTTTTCGGCATCCCCGAGAGCATGATGCCTGAGGTGAAGTCCTCCTCCGAGGTCTATGGCTACACGAAGACGACGCTATTTGCCCACGAGGTACCCATCGCCGGCATCGCAGGCGACCAGCAGGCCGCTCTGTTCGGCCAGATGTGCACCGCCCCCGGCAGTGTCAAGAACACCTACGGGACCGGATGCTTCCTCCTCATGAACACGGGAGAAAAGCCCATCCTTTCCAAGAACAACCTCCTTACGACGGTTGCATGGAAGGTCGCCGGCAAGGTCAACTACGCCCTTGAGGGCTCGATTTTCGTCGGCGGCAGCGTCGTGCAGTGGCTGCGCGACTCTCTCGGAGTCATACGTTCCTCTTCCGAGGTTGAGGCTCTCGCCTCCAAGGTCGAGGACAATGGCGGCGTCTACTTCGTCCCTGCCCTGACCGGCCTCGGCGCTCCGTACTGGGACCAGTACGCCCACGGGACAATCACGGGCCTGACTCGTGGCAGCACGGCGGCTCACATCGCCCGTGCCGCCCTTGAAGGCATCGCTTTCCAGACCTACGACATCGTGAGTGCGATGGAGAAGGACGCCGGCGTCAGGCTCTCTGAGCTGAAGGTCGACGGCGGCGCCTCCCGCAACAACCTCCTCATGCAGTTCCAGTCCGACATCCTCGGGACTTCGGTCGTCCGTCCTGAAGTGACGGAGACCACCGCCCTCGGCGCCTGCTATCTCGCAGGCCTCGGAGTCGGCTTCTGGAGCTCGATCGACGAGGTCAGGAGCCAGTGGAAGGCGGAAAGGGTGTTCAGCCCCGAAGCCTCTCCGGAGAAGGTCTCCGCCCTCAAGGCGGGCTGGAAGGACGCCGTCTCCAGGACGCTGTCAAAGTGAGGATCTGTACTCTCTTCCGTCTGCAAAACTGTAGAACTTACGGCCCGATATAATCACGTGGTCCACTAGTTCTACCCCCAGCACGTCAAGCGATTGTTTTAGCCGCGTCGTCTCTTCAATGTCGGCGCGGCTCGGCTTTGTCGTCCCTCCGGGGTGATTGTGGATAAGGATTATCCCTGCAGCCTTCTTTTCGAGGATCTTGGATGCGATCTGCCGGACGTCAATGACGGTGGATTCAAATCCGCCGACGGTAATCCTTTCCTCGCATATCGGGGCATTGGATTTCGACAGATGGATGATCCAGCATTCCTCGTGGTCGAGATGTCCCAGATGCGGCCCGGCGATGCGGTAAACGTCCTTCGGCGTCGTTATAGGAGGCCTTTCTGAGACATTCTCTTCGAGGAAAGCCCTTCGTCCAAGCTCCAGCGCCGCCAGCACGGTAATAGCCTTCGTCTGGCCCATCCCGTCGATCCTCATCAGCTCTCCGGGGGAGCGCCCCGCCAGCGTTGACAGTTTCCACTGCGATTCTCTCAGCAGCTCTCTCGCAACATCCAGCGCGTTCTTCTCCTTCGTCCCCGTCCCCAGCAGCACAGCTATCAGCTCCCCGTCAGACAGCGCCTCCGCACCTCTTGTCAACATTTTCTCCCTCGGCCTCTCTTCCGGGTTCATATTCATCATTTTCATAGCCGCGAATATATGTTTCCGAAACAGAATTCGGTATAAAAAACAAAAAAACCTGCACGAAATTTTTGTTTTTTAAATACCCCTTCCGTTTTGAAAGATGATTTAATGATGCTATTTTTGTGAAATAAGTTGAAGATATGGCACGTGAGATAAAGTTTTCGCTCGTTTACCGTGATATGTGGCAGTCTTCGGGTAAGTATGTCCCGAGAGTTGACCAGCTTATGGAGGTGGCGCCTTCGATTATCGATATGGGCTGCTTCGACCGCGTAGAGACCAACGGCGGTGCGTTCGAACAGGTCAATCTCCTTTTCGGGGAGAACCCCAACATCGCCGTCCGTCGTTGGACCGCGCCTTTCCACAAGGCCGGCATTCAGACCCACATGCTTGAGCGTGGTCTCAACGCCCTGCGCATGAATCCGGTCCCTGCGGATGTCCGCGAGCTCATGTTCAAGGTCAAGAAGGCGCAGGGGACGGACATCGCCCGCTCCTTCTGCGGCCTCAACGACCACCGCAACCTCAAGGGCAGCGTCGAAGGCGCCCGCAAGGCCGGCATGGTGTCCCAGGTGGCGCTTTCAATCACCAATTCTCCCGTCCACACGGTCGAGTACTATCTCGGCGTCGTCGACAAGGTCGTCGAATACGGCGCTCAGGAGATCTGCCTTAAGGACATGGCAGGCATCGGCAGGCCGACCTTCCTCGGCAAGCTGGTCGCCGGCATCAAGAAGAAATATCCCCACATCAAGGTCCAATATCATGGCCACACCGGTCCCGGATTCTCCTCCGCATCGATGCTCGAGGTCGCGAGGGCCGGCGCAGATTATCTCGATGTCGCCGTAGATCCCCTTTCCTGGGGCAAGGTCCACCCGGATGTCATCACCATCCGCGAGATGATGAAAGCCGACGGCTTCCTCGTCAAGGACCTCAATATGGACGCTTATATGGAGGTCAGGCGCCTGACCCAGAAGTTCATCGACGATTTCCTCGGCTATTGGATCAATCCGACCAACTCGAGGATGTCGTCGCTCCTTGTCGGCTGCGGCCTCCCGGGAGGCATGATCGGCTCCATGATGGCCGACCTCAAGGGCTTCAAGGACGCCATCAACGCCGCCCAAAGGGCCCACGGCCTCCCCGAGATGTCGCTCGACACCCTCATGGTCAAGCTCTTCGAGGAGGTCGAGTACGTGTGGCCTAGGCTTGGCTACCCGCCTCTTGTGACGCCCTTCAGCCAGTATGTCAAGAACACCGCCTTGATGAACATCTTCAACATGGCCAGCGGCAAGCCCCGCTGGAGCACCATCGACAAGGACACCTGGGGCATGATACTCGGCGACATGGGCGCCCTCCCCGGGCCGCTCGCTCCCGAGATTGTCGAGCTCGCGAAGGAGAAAGGCCTGGAGTTCTCCACCGGAAATCCCCAGGACAACTATCCCGACGAACTGCCGAAATTCCGCGCCATGATGAAGGAGGAAGGCTGGGACGAGGGCGAAGACGAAGAAGAGCTCTTCGAGTTCGCCATGCACGAGCGGCAGTACCGCGACTATCGTTCCGGAGTCGCAAAGGAGCGCTTCCTCGCAGAGCTCGAAGAGTTCCGCGAGAAGGCCGGCGCGCCTAAGGTCGTGACCCGCACAGTCGTGGAGTTCCCTTCTTTCGACATCGCTTCTTATATGGAGCAGCATCCTTCCGCCGTCGCCATTCAGGCGCCCGTCAAGGGCCAGATGCTCTGGGAAATCGACGTTGACGACGTCTCCAAGGCCCCTTCAGCCGGCAAGGTCGTCGAGGCTGGCAAGCCTGTCGGCTATGTACAGACCTGGTACGGCCCCGAAGCCGTCGTGCCCGCGGTCTCGGGCAGGATTATCATTGCCGTAGCGAAGCAGGGCGCCGAGGTTGAAAAAGGCGAGATAATAGCCCTTATGTCATAGATATTTAACTCAATTATTTGATATGAAAAGAATTTTTCTGTTTTTATCTGTCGCGCTTCTTGTGGTAGCGGTCTCCTGCAAAAAGGAAGAAGAAGCAAAACTTGCCGACAACGATTACAGATTGAGCGTACTCAGCAAAGTGTCAGACCTCACAACGAACACCGTAACTATTTCCGGCCATTTTGAGGCAGGTAAGAATTACAAGGATGCAGAGCACGGGATTGCAGTCACCGGCGTCATTAACGGAAGTGTCCAGATTTGCAAATTTCCTTCAGAAGATTCAGGAGATTTCTCTTGTGAGGTGACCGGTATGATCCCCGGCAGCGATTATGCCTTCGATGCTTATGCAATTATTGATGAACAGTTTATTACAACCGCAAAGACCACGACGGATTTGCCCAAATTCCGCACTTTCACGACTGTCGGCTGGGCTCTTTATCAGGAGGCTCAGGATCTGGGTACAGGCGTGAAGTGGGCTCCCAGAAATCTCGGCGCGTCTGATGACACCGGTATCGGTTATTATTATGCATTCGGCGAGACAATGCACAAGACCAGTTTTACCAAGGAGAATTTCACTCCTCCTACGATGGTTGAGGGTTTCTGGTCGTGGGACAGGGATTATTCCCATTATGTAATTGAATGTGATGCCGCACACGTAGCGCTCGGAGGGAGCTGGCGTGTCCCCACCTATAATGATTATAAGAACCTTATCGATTTTTGCTCCGCTAAATTCGTAAGTGTCCACGGAGTCAGGGGACTTGAATTTACCGGACATTCCGGCAAGGAAGGCCTTGCCTCATCCATTTTCTTGCCTGAGACTGGCATATATGGAGAAAGTGGTCTCGGATCATCCAGCAAAGGTTTCTACCAGACTTCAAATCTCTCTCCGACGGATAGCAAGGAGATTGAAGACTGGAATTATACCGTCATTTCTGAAGATATGTTCTTTGACGAAAATGCAACAACTTATTCAATGGGCAAATACTTCCTGGGAAGCCATGGTGTCCTGAAGTTTACAGAGTGCTGGTATGGCCGTCCTATTCGTCCTGTATGTGACCTTTAAAAATGGGATTTGCAAAGCAAAATAATTTTTGTACCTTTGCAGTCCCAACATGGTGGATGTAGTTCAGTTGGTAGAGCATCGGATTGTGGTTCCGAGTGTCGTGGGTTCGAGCCCCATCATCCACCCCTGCCAAGAGCTCCCGGATCTTTATGGTCCGGGAGTTTTTTTATAGCCCGGTGTGCCAGGTGGTTCTAACGTTGACATCACCGGGCACATTTTTTCGGCATTTTCGTGTCAGGTGGTGTCAGTTTAAGCACCACCTGGCACGTTTTCCGGCAGTGGCCGCGAATTTACGTGCTGCGGACGGAAATTAGGGCTTTTTTCCGGCGGCGGGGTGGTTTCCGAATACTGTGACGGGTGGCTACAGTCCCAGAAGGGACTTGGCGTTGGCGATGGCGGCGGGGGTGACGGTGGAGCCTGAGAGCATGCGGGCGATCTCGAAGGTGCGCTCCTCACCGTCGATGCGGCGGATGGTGGAGACGGCGCCGTCAGTTGTGGAGGTCTTCTCCACAAGGAAATGGGCCTCGCCCTTGGCGGCAACCTGGGGGAGGTGGGTGATGGCGAAGACCTGCATGCTGCCGCCGAGGGTGCAGATCATCTCGCCCATGCGGTCGGCAGCGCTGCCGGAGACGCCGGAGTCGATCTCGTCGAAGACGATCGACGGGAGGCTCTCGTAGCGCGCCATCATGGCCTTGAGGCTCAGCATGATGCGCGATAGTTCTCCTCCGGAGGCGCATTTGCGCAAGTCTTCCGGCTCCTTGCCGGTGGAGGAGAAGAGGAAGGTGATGCGGTCCTTCCCGGAAGGGCCTGCCGCCACATCTTCCACTGCGACCTTAAAGACAGCCTTCTCCAGAAGCAGGAAGTCGAGCGACTCCGCTACTGCGGTACTGAAGCGAGGAGCGGCATCACGACGAAGCTTACCGAGTTCTGCGGCCGCCTTGTCGTATTCCGCCTGCTTGGAGGCGAGTTCCTTATTGAGATCGGCTATGCGCTCTTCTATAGAGCTTGTGTCGTAAAGCGCCTCGGCGAGGGCATCTCTTTCGCGTATGAGCGATGCGATGTCGCTGCAGGAGTAGCGCTTCATAAGATCGTAAAGCAGGGAAAGGCGGGCTTCCACGGCCGCGAGGCGCTCGGGCGAGGCATTGACGCCCTCGGAGAGCGAGGCGGCTTCTTCGAAGACGTCCTCAATCTCCAGCCTGGCGGAATTGAGCCTTTCGGCAAGCGGGCCTGCCGCCTCTACAATCCCTGAAATCTTTGAAAGCATCTTGCCGGCTTCCTTGAGTGCGGCGGAAGGGGAGAGGCCTTCCTGCGGATCGGCCAGGGCCTCCACTCCGCCGAAGGCCTCCTTGAGCTGCTCCACGTTGGAGAGCTTCTTGAGCTCTTCCTCGAGCTCCTCAAGCTCGCCGTCGCGAAGGGACGCGCTCTCCAGGCGCTCGAAGCGGGCCTCGTTGTACTCCTTCTCGCCGGAAAGCCTGCGAAGTTTCTCTGAGGCCTCTTCAAGAGCTCCCCTAAGGGCGGAAAGCTCCTTCCAAAGCCTTACGACTTCCTTGCGGGCAGGAACAGCTCCTGCAAACAAGTCGAGGGCTTCCATCTGGAAGTCCCTGTCGGAAAGCAGGAGATTGCGGTGCTGGGAGTGGATATCGACAAGGCTGGGCGCCAATGATGCCAGAGTCGGCAGCGCCACGGGCTCGTCGCAGAGGAAACTGCGGGAGCGCCCGCTGCGCGAGAACGTGCGCCTTATCGTTATGATGCCGCCGTTCCAGTCGAGGTCTTCAGCCTCGATGGCGGCCTTTACGCTTTCATCGTCTCTCACGTCGAACTCGGCTTCCAGGACGCAGTTGTCGCCATGGGGGCCGATGAGGGAAGCGTCAGCTTTCCCGCCGAGCACCAGTCCAAGTGCTCCGACAAGGATTGACTTGCCGGCACCTGTCTGCCCGGTAATAATGACAAGACCCCCGGGAAATGAAATATCCAGGGAGTCTATCAGAATGTAGTTCGATACGTGAAGGGCGCGCAGCACAGCTTCTTACTTATCCTCTGTGGAGACGGTCTTGTACTCGAGCTCGCCGGCTTCGAATTCGGAGATGGCCACGAGATCGGGCTTGGGAAGACGTTCGTAGTATTTGGAGATTTCGATCTGCTCCTTGTTCTCGAACACTTCGTCCATAGTGTCGCGCTCGCCTCTGAAATCCTCGAGCTTCTTGGTGAGCTCTTTTTTCTCGGCGAGGGCTATCTGGTTGGCCCTTTTATAGAGGATGACGCAGGTCTCATAGATGTTGCCAGTGGGGGCTGCGAGGTCCTTGACGTCCCTTGTGATGGTGTTGGTAGGTACTTTCTTATTTTCCATTTCTATTACGTATTATCAAAAGTATTACTCCGCTTTTTCGCCGGCAGTTTCATTTTTTTTCGAATTGGCCTTTTTCTCCTTAGCCTTCTGCCTTTCCTGCTCGCGGGCTTCCTTGTTCTTCTCGCTTTCTATCTTGCGGTAGGTCCTTTCAAATTCACGGTTCTTCGCCTCAAGCTCCGCATCTGTGCCGGAATAGCGGCCGAGAGCCTTAAGCGCGCGCTTATACATGATGTCAAGCTCTCTGCGGTAGGCCGATTCGGGAACCTCTCCGATGAAATTCAAGTAGTCGTCCACGAAGGTCATATAACGCTCCTTCTGCTTGGAACGGACACTGAGGCTGGCATAGCGGTAGGACGACATCGCTATATAATAGAGGATATCTTCACGGTAGATGTTCTCGGCCTTGTCCTTGAGGACGTTGCGGAAAGCGACGCGGGAGGCTTTGTAGTCCTCCATCTTATAATAAAGGCGCGCGGCTTCATAGGCCTTTCGGTCCAGACGGCCGTTGAGCTCGGCAAGCATCTCTTCACACTCGGTTTTCCTGGTGTTGTGGGTGCCGTAGTCGTTCATGTACTGCTCTATGGCGCCGATGGCCGAATAGGTCCTCGACTGGTCGAGCTCATAGCGGAGCGTGCTGCGGAAGAGACAGTCTATACGCAGGAAGCGGGACTCCTCCGTGAAAGGACTCAGGGGGAAGTTCTCGATATGATGCGTGAAATTGGTCTCAGCCGTATAGTAGTCCTTGAAACGATAGTTGCTCAGGGCCCAGTAGTACTGGACGGTGTCGTCGCGCTCGGTGCCGCTACTCATCACGGAGAGGGACTCGAACAGCTGGGCCGCCTTGTTGTATTTCTTCGCTTCGAAATACTTGAAGGCCGCCTTATACTTCGCGTCGGCGTCTCCGCTGGCAAGCAACGCCTCGTACTCTCCCTTGCAGGATGCGAGGACGATGAGGGCCAGGGCCGTGATTATTGTACTTATCCTTTTCATATTCAGTTGTTTTCCAGGAGGAACCTTTCGGCGTCCCTTGCGGCGCGGCAACCTGCCGCAGCTGCCGTAACAGCCTGCCTGTAAAGGGGATCCTGGACGTCTCCTGCGGCGAAGACTCCCTTGACGGAGGTCTCCTGAGTCTTGCCGGAGGTGATGATGTAGCCCACCTCGTCGGTCTTCACCCAGGGGGCGAAGAGCTCCGAGTTGGGATGATGGCCTATCGCGAGGAAGAAGCCGTCGACTGCGATGTCGAAGACCTCGCCGTCAGCACGGACAAGCCTTGCGCCTGTGACTCCGGAGGCGTCGCCGAGCACTTCCTGCGTCTGGCACTTCCAGAGTATCTCGATATTCTCCGTAGAGAACACCTTCTCCTGCATTGCCTTGCTGGCGCGGAAGACGTCGCGGCGAACTATCATGTAGACCTTGCGGCAAAGCCCTGCAAGATAGAGGGCCTCTTCGCAGGCGGTGTCGCCGCCTCCCACCACGGCCACGTTGCGGCCGCGGTAGAAAAAGCCGTCACATGTCGCGCATGCTGACACTCCAAGGCCCTTGAACTTCTCTTCGGAGGGGAGACCGAGGTACTTTGCCGTGGCGCCCGTTGCGATGACGAGAGTCTCAGCCTCAAGCGTCTCCTTCCCGTCTATCGTGACCTTGAACGGCCTTTCGGAAAGGTCGACGGCAGTCGCCGTGCCGCGACGGATCTCTCCGCCGAAGCTTGCGGCCTGCTTACGCATCGAGTCCATCAGGGAGTTGGCGTCGACGCCGCCCGGGAAGCCCGGGAAATTCTCCACGATGGTCGTAGTGGTTAGCTGACCGCCGGGCTCCATCCCTTCATAAAGAACGGGAGAGAGCCCTGCGCGTGAGGCGTAGATCGCCGCGGTGTAGCCCGCAGGACCACCACCGAGTATGAGGCACTTTATGCTGGCCATTACTACTGGGCGGCTGCCTGCTGCTCAGCGGCAAGCTCCTGCTGGAGCTGCTCGAGAGTGCGGTCGGCGGGGATGTTCATCTCCTTACGGGCATCGGCGGTGATATCTGTCGTCGTTGCCTCGTCGAAGTAGAGAGCAGAAGTGGAATCCAGGACCATCGTGAGGCCCTTAGCCTTCGCTATCTTGTTGATGGCTTCCTGAGCCTTCTCATAGATAGGGGAGAAGAGCTTGGCCTGCTGCTGCTGGAGCTCCTGGGAGATCTGCTGCTGGAACTCCTGGAGACGCTGCTCGATGTCGCGGAGTTCTTTCTCCTTGGCTTCCCTTACTGCGGGAGTCCAGGAGTCTTTTTTCTGGTTGTACTGAGTGCCCTTGGTCTGGTACTCTTCGTACATGCTCTGGAATTCCTCCTCAGCTTCCTTCTGGGCCGCCTTAATGGTTGCCCTTGCGGCATCGGCCTCAGGAGCAAGCTGGACGATCTCGGTGAAGTTGACGTGGGCGATCTTCGACTGGGCGAAAGCGCCTGCGGAGAGGAGAGCCATGGCGGCAAACATCAGAATTCTTTTCATAATCGTAAATTTTAGTTTTGTCAATTTTAGAATTGCTGGCCGATGACGAAGTGGAACTGGCTTCCGCCGTTGACCTTATCATCGAAACCATAACCCCAGTCAATGCCGAGCAGACCGATCATCGGGAGGAAGACCCTCACGCCGACGCCTGCAGAGCGTTTGATCTGGAACGGGTTGAAATCACGAATATCATACCAGCAGTTACCACCTTCGAGGAAGGCGAGGACGAAAATCGTCGATTGCGGCTGCAGGATGACAGGATAGCGCAGCTCAATCGTGAACTTGTCGTACACGTTGCCCTGGCGGGAATAGCCCTGCTGACTGTAGGGGGTTGCGACCGTCGGGGTGAGCGAGTAGTTTTCATAGCCACGGAGGGCGATGACTTCGGAACCATAAGTGTTGTAGCCGGACATACCGTCGCCACCGACTTCGAAGTATTCGAAGGGGGAGTAGCCCCAGTTGCGGTTGTAGTAGCCGAGGTAGCCGAACTGGGCCTTTGCCATGAGGACGAGGTTGTCGACGAGCTTGACGTAGACGGCGCCGCTGAATTTCCATTTGTGGTATTCGACCCAGCGGTAGCGCTGCTGTGAGCTCCACGTGCTGTAGTCGATGTCTCGCCAGCTATCCACGGGGATCCTGTTGCCGTTGACATCGTAGGTGTGCTTGCGGAACAGGGAGTAGGGCGGAGTCAGCTGCAGGGATATCGAGAACTCGGAACCCTGACGGGGGTAGATCTGCTGGTCCGTGGAGTTGCGGGAGAGGGAGAGGGTGTAGCTGACGTTGTTGGACGTACCGTTGTCGAACATGAAGTAGGAGTAGCTGGAAGTCCAGTTGGTCAGCTTGTATGTCTGCCAACTCAGGGAGTTGTAGAGGACGAAGTAGTTGTCGGGCCACTTGAGGCGCTTGCCTAAACCCATGTTGAAACCGAATACCTCATAGACCTTGTCGTTGGACAGGAGGCCGATCGAGAGGAGGGAGTTGGTCATACGGGTGTAGTAGCCGGACAGTGAGAAGGAGGTCGGCTTCTTACCGAAGAGCCAGGGCTCGAGGAAGGAAGCGCTGACGGCGGTGTAATAGCGTCCGTTGGTCTGGAAACGGAACGAGAGGTTCTGTGCATCGCCAAGCGGGACGGGCTTCCACGCGGTCTTGTCGAAGAAACGTCTCGTGGAGAAGTTGTTGAAGCTGACGCCGGCGGTCGCGACTACGGTGTTGCCGCCCCATCCGCCGGAGAGCTCCAGCTGGGAGGAAGGCTTTTCAGTCACGTTGTAGACGATGTCGACGGTGTTGTTGAGCTGGTTGGGGATGATGCTGTAGCCCTTGGTGCCGTCCATGATAGCCTCAGGGTCGAACTGGCCAAGGGAGGCGATTTCCCTGATGGAACGCTCGAAGTCGGTCTGGGAGAAGAGGTAGCCCGGCCTTGTCATCACCTGGCGGCGGACAACCCTTTCATTGGTGAGATCGTTGCCGTTGATGATGATGTTGTTGATGATGGCGGGCTTGCCTTCGGAGACACGGAGTTCGACGTCGACGGAGTCGTTCTGGATATTGAGCTCGACGGGCGTGACGTTGAAGAACAGGTAGCCGTTGTCGCGGTAGAGCTTGGAGATGTCGTAGTCGGTCTGCTTGCCGCCGCCGAAGAGGCGCTTGTTCATGGTGACCACATCGTAGACGTCGCCGGGCTCGATCTTGAGAATCTCGTTGAGGGTCTCGGTCGCATAGACGGAGTTGCCTGTCCAGGTAATGTTGCGGAAGTAGTACTTTTCTCCCTTGTCGAACTCTAGGTCTATGCCGAGCCTGTTGGGCTTGACATAGTAGATGGAGTCGCGGATAAGACGGGCGTCACGGTAGCCGGCTTCGTTGAACACCTCGACCGCGGACTTCTTGTCGGTCACATACTCCTTCTCGTTGAATTTCTTGGAGGCGAAGATGTTGTAGATCTTGTCGCCGGCCTTGGTCTTTTTCATGCTCTTGGCGAGCTTGAAGGCCTTGATCTCGTCGCGTCCGATGAAGTTGATCGTCTTGATCCTTACTTTTTCCCCTTTCTTTACGTCGAAATTGACCCTGATGGCGCTGCGGATGACGCTGTCCTTCTGGACCTGGACGTCGACGTCGCACAGAAGGAAGCCTTTTTCCTTGTAGTAGCGCTTGATGATATCGACGGAAGTCGTCTTGACGTATTCGGAGAATTCGCGTCCGGGGCGGAGGTTGAGCCTCTCCTGGATGTCTTTCTTCTCACTCGACTTGACTCCGGTGTAGGTCCAGCGGGAGACACGGGGCCTCTCGACGATGGCTATCTTGAGCCATGCGGTGTCTTTGGATGCGCTCAGGGAGTCGAGACTCACGGCCACGTCTTCGAAATAGCGCTGCTGCCAGAGCCTGTTGACGATGCTGGAGATCTCGTCGCCGGGGATGTTGACCGACATGCCGGCACGGAGACCTGTCTGCTGGATGATCTGCTGGTCGGAGAAATAGCTGTTGCCGTCGACCTTCATCCCGCCGATAACGTATTTCTTGGGGTGAGTATAATCGATCTCGATGCCTCCCTGGGCCAAGGCCGCAAGAGGGGCAAGGAGCAGAAGCGTCACTAGTATGCTTTTGAATAATTTCATCCTTTCCTTTGGAAAAATCCTACAAAGATAATAATTATTCTACTAATCCATACCTTCTATGCCTGTGGGTGAATTCACGGACGGCTTCACGGAACTCGGGTTTCCGGAAATCGGGCCACAGGACGGGGGTGAAATAAAACTCGGTGTAGGCACACTGCCAGAGCAGGAAGTTGCTGATACGCTGCTCTCCGGAGGTGCGGATCAAAAGATCCGGCTCCGGGATGCCGTCGGTCACCAGATACTTGCTGAAATCTGCAGCGGAAGCGCTTGCCGGGTCGCTTTCTTCGGCGGCAAAGCGCTTCGCGGCCTGGAGGATGTCCCAGCGGCCGCTGTAGCTGAGGAAAATATTGAGCTGGAGGCCATTGCAGGCGGATGTGACCTCTTCAAGGGTCGAGATCGCGGCGCGAAGGAAGGCAGGGACTTTTTCAAGGTCGCCGAGAACGCGGAAACGGACGTCGTGGGACAGGAGGTTCTCGGTCTCCTCGGCGATGGATTTCATCATGAGCTTCATCAGAGTCCCGACTTCGTCGGCCGGACGACCCCAGTTCTCCTCGGAAAAGGCGAAAAGGGACAGCTGGTCGATCTTGTCTTCCACTGCCGCTTCGATGCAGGCACGGACGCTTTCGGCACCCTCGCGGTGGCCGTCCACCCTCTCAAGACCTCTCTCTCTGGCCCATCGGCCGTTGCCGTCCATTATAATGGCTACGTGCATTAAGTTGAAGTTTTACTTTGACTCTTCTGAATTTCTAACGTCTTCCCCCCAGTAGAGTTTGCTTGTCAGTGCCCTGACGAAGCTCTCTTTTCCGAGCCGGACCCGTTTGAGCGAAAACTGTGCCAGCGAGACGGTAAATTCGCCGCCAGAAGGAACAGTCGCGCTGCGGTTGTCGGCCGAGAGCATTATCTCTCCGTCGCGGGAGAGGGTGGATATGCTTACTACGGCGCTGTCGGGCACGATCAGAGGCCTCACGTTCATGTTGTGAGGGGCTATAGGGGCTATGATGAGAACCTTTGCTTCGGGGGTGCAGATGGGACCGCCGACAGAAAGGGAATAGGCTGTGGAGCCGGAGCTTGTCGCGACGAGAAGGCCGTCGGCCCAATAGGTCGGGAGGGCGGTCCCGTCTATGGTGACCCTGATGCCGACCATGGCGGCGCCTCTGCGGTGGATGGCCACCTCGTTGAGGACGAAGGGATACATGTCGGCGGGGACATCCTTGCCGCGGAGGTGGATGAGCTCCCTCTCCTCGACGGACCAGTCGCCCGATGAAAGGGCGGCGAGGACGTCTTCAGGGGAGTTCTCCGAAAGGAAGCCGAGGCGGCCGAGATTGACGCCCATCACTGGGAGGCCGCTGCGTCCGACCCTTTTTGCGGCGGAAAGGAAGGTCCCGTCACCGCCGACGGAAAGGAGCATTTCGGTCCCCGGAAGGAGGTCCTCGGCGACCGAGATGCGGTAGACGTCGTGTCCTGCGGCCCTCAGGGCTTTCTCGAATGAGATGAAGCGCTCCGCACCGGAGATTCTGTTGTCTTTTATATATATAGCAAGTTTCATATTCTTACTGAAAAGAGTGTCAAATTTAACACTTTATTTCTTAAGTTTGCATTCTGAAACAAAAATTACAGCGAAAATGACACGTTTGAGCGTCAACATCAACAAAATCGCAACAATCCGCAACGCCCGCGGAGGCAATGTTCCCAATGTCCTAAAGGCCGCCCTCGACATCGAATCCTTCGGTGCTGAGGGCATCACCGTCCACCCGCGGCCCGACGAGCGCCATATCCGCTATTCCGACGTCCGCGAGATCCGTCCCCTGATAAAGACCGAATTCAACATCGAAGGCAACCCCATAGCATCTTTCTGCGACCTCGTTCTCGAGGTTGTGCCGGACCAGGTGACCCTTGTCCCCGATGCTCCGGACGCCCTCACCTCCAACGCCGGATGGGACACCGTCCGCAATCGCGCTTTCCTCAGCGAGATGTGCTCGGAATTCAGGGCTAAGGGCATCAGGACGTCGATTTTCATCGACCCGCTGCCCGAGATGGCCGAAGGCGCCGCCCTTTGCGGAGCCGACCGTGTGGAGCTTTACACCGCCGGCTACGCGGAGCAGTATCCCTCTCCGGATGCCATAAAGCCTTATCTCGAGACCGCCCTCGAGGCAAAGCGCTGCGGACTCGGCCTCAACGCAGGCCATGACCTGTCTCTGGATAACCTCAATTTCTTCATCAAGACCATCCCGTGGACCGACGAAGTCTCCATCGGGCACGCCCTGATTTCGGATGCCCTCTACCTAGGCCTGGAGAAGACAATAGCGGCCTATCTCTATGAAATCCGGAAAAAATGATTAAATTTGCAATTCGGCGCATTGTGTGCGCGAAAAAAGAAATATTACAAAACGTTAAATAAATGAAACAGACACCTCTTATTCTCAGCATCATCGCGCTTGTCGCAAGTGTTGTTTTCGGGATCCTCTCCCTCACTTCCAACAATGGTGGTAAGAAGGCTTCCCCCGTCGCCGTCTCCGGTGATTCAGTCGCAGTTGCCGGCAGCATCGTGTTCTTCAACATCGACGAGGTCATGGAAGGCTACGATATGGCCAACGACCTCCGTTCCGTCGTCGAGAACAAGATCCAGGGCATCCAGAACGAGATCGACCGCAGGGGCAACAAACTCCAGAAAGACATCAACACTTTCCAGGACAAGATCAACAAGGGTCTCCTCCTTCCTTCAGTTGCTGAGTCCCAGCAGAAGAAACTCCAGCAGCAGCAGGCCGACTACCAGAATTTCGTTCTCAAAAAGCAGAACGAGATGGCTGAGGAGCAGCAGGTCATGATGAATCAGATCCTCGATGCCATCAAGACCTACGTCGACGAGTACAACATCGACAGGCAGTACTCCATGATTCTCGCGACCCAGGGCGCCATCCTTCCCGCCCCCGTGGTAGTTGGTGAGGATGTCCTCGACATCACTTCCGACATCCTTGCCGGCCTCAACGACGAGTACGTCAAGTCTAAGGCTAATGGCGAAGTTGCCGAGGAAGCTCCTGCAGAAGAATAACTGACAGCCGTGAGAATCGCGATACTGTCGAGTTTCTATCCCTTGAGGGGAGGTATTGCCCAGTTCAGCGCAGCTATGCTCGAGGAGCTGGGCAAGTCCCATTCTGTCAAGGCATTCACCTACTCAAGGCAGTATCCGTCGCTTCTCTTTCCGGGGAAGACCCAGTATGTGGGCCCGGACGACGATGCCATCAAGGTCGACAGCGATCCTGTGGTCGACACGGCCAATCCCTTCCCCTTCATCTCTGCAGCCCGCAAGATAAGGGCATGGAAGCCGGATGTGCTCATCCTTCGCTACTGGACTCCGTGGTTCGCTCCGTCCCTCGGATGGATCGCGCGCCATGCCGGTGCCGCCAAGGTCATCGGCCTCATCGACAACGCCCTTCCCCATGAGAGGCACATTTTCGACAAGCCTTTTGCAAAGTGGTTCTTCAAGGCGTGTGACGCATTCGTGACATTGTCTCCAAGCGTCACCGAGGACCTCCTGCAGCTCCGTCCCGGGGCGCGCTATGTCGAGATTCCTCACCCTCTCTACACTCATTTCGGTGAAAAGATTTCCAAGGAGGAAGCCGAGGACAAGCTCGGTATTCCCCATGGTTCCCGCAATCTTCTCTTTTTCGGTCTTATCCGCGACTATAAGGGCCTCGACGTCCTTCTGGAAGCCTTCCGCGACCTGGATGAGCGCTACCGCCTCATCGTCGCCGGCGAGCCTTATGTCAGTTTCGAAAAATACGAGAAGATCATCGAGACCCTCCCGGGCAAGGACCGCATTTCCCTTTTCACCAGCTACATCAAAGACTCCGACGTCAAACTTTTCTTCTCCGCCGCCGACCTCACCGTGCTTCCCTACAAAAGCGCGACCCAGAGCGGTATAGCCGCCATTTCCTACCACTTCGACCTCCCGCTCGTCACGACTTTCACCGGCAGCATCGGCACCGCCGTGCAGGAAGCGGGCACGGGGATTGCAGTTCCCCCGTGCGAACCTCACGCAGTGAGAGAGGCTGTTGTGCGTTATTTTGAGGAAGAAGGGGTTGCGTCAGGGTGCAAGGCTGCGATAGCGGCCGAAAAAGAGCGCCTGTCGTGGAGCAGATTCTGCAACGCCCTCACCGATTTCGCTGCAAGTATTTGAAACTATGGAAAGAAGATTCATAACCTCAATGGCCGCGATGCTGCTCCTCATTTCCGGAGCCGCATTCGCGCAGGAATATGTCCCGACTCCGGTGACGGTGTCCACTGAGAAGGTCCGTATGAACGGCAATCTCTACTATTCCCACGTCGTCCTCGAGCGCCAGACCCTCTATTCCATCGCGAAAGCCTACGGTGTGACCATCACCGAGATAGTCAATGCCAACAACGGCATCAACTCCGACGGTACCGGACTGCAGAAAAACGCCATCATCCTTATCCCTGTCAGAGACCAGGGCGCTCCCGTTGTCGTGGAGCCCGCACCGGAAGGGGAGCCTCAGGGCCAGCTTCCGGAATACACCGAGCATGTCGTCAAGTGGTATGAAGACCTCGACGACATAGCCGCCCTCTATGGAGTCAGCGCAAAGGAAATCATGGAGTACAATGGGATGAACTCCAAGAAGGTTGAAAGACGTCAGGTCCTCAAGATTCCCCTTAAGGGCGGTTCCAAGCCTGTTGCGGAAGTTTCTCCTTCAGAGCCCGCAGTTGAGGCTCCCGCTTCTCCGCAGGAGCCCGAACCGGTAGGAGAAGTAGCGGTCGAGACTGCCCCTCAGGACACTGTCACAACCGAACCTGCCCTCCCCGCCGACTACACAGGCAAGTCTACGGTCACATTCTCTCTCATGCTTCCTTTCAATGCCGGTTCGCGTTCGAGGGGCATGTATATGGATTTCTACGCCGGCGCCCTCATGGCCGTAAAGGACCTTGAAAGTTCCGGCATCTCGACCGTTGTGAATGTCTTCGACATCGCCGGCGACATATTCCCTGAGCCCTATCAGCTCAAGGGGCAGGATTTCATCCTCGGTCCCGTCAAGAACGAGGACCTCGAGAAGGTTATAGCCCTGACGAGCGGAGAGGTGACGGTGATTTCTCCTCTTGAGCCCAAGGCCGACTCCCTCCTCGACCTCCATCCCAATTTCATCCAGGCCAGGACCCCTCAGAACGACCAGTATGCTGATATAGCGACCTGGATCGCCTCTGAATTCTCATCCACCGACAAGGTCATCCTCCTCACCGAGAAGACCCCGCGCCACAACATCGCCGGCGAGCTTGCCGATGCGCTCGACGAGGTTGGCGTCCCCTATACCAAGGTCGCCCACTCGATGATCGAGGGCCGCAGCGTCCCCGCCACGGTGACCCAGTATATTTCAAAGTCCACCAACAACCGTATTATCATAGCATCCGAGCGTGAGGCATTCGTAGCCGACGTCATCAGGACCCTCGGCATCCTTACCGGCAAGGGCTATCCCGTCACGGCTTATGCCCTTTCGAAGGTCCGTTCCTTCGACACCGTGGACCTCGAGTCCCTCCACAAGGCTGAGACACACGTCTCTTCGTCTTCCTACATCGATTATTCATCGAAGGATGTGTCGAAGTTCGTCAAGGCATTCAGGGCTCTCTACAAGGGCGAGCCGAGCCGTTTCGCTTTCCAGGGCTACGACTCTGCGATGTTCTTCATCTCTATGGTTGCCCGCTACGGCGACAGGTGGAAGGAATATCTTCCTACGGCCGAAAAAGTAAAACTGCTCCAGTCGGATTTCCTCATGGAGCAGTGTGAGAACGGTTCACTTGTCAATTCGGCAGTGCGCCGTAATATCTATAAGAGCGACCTTACCACGGTCGCGGCCGAATAGGCTATCTCGTCAGGGTATTGTCTTTTGAAGAGAAAATTGCGGTAGGGTATGGGTCTTCGCTCGTGCCCTCGACAAGCCATTTCCAAGAAAGCTTGACCGGCATCGATTCCTTCTCTTCAGGAAGGTCGTCCGCGATGGGGAAACAGCAGTAGACATAGCCGTAGACCATCTCGTCCATGCTGATCTCACCGCCGGGATATTCACCATTGGCGTTGTGGTGGAGGCGGTAGTAGAGGGTGTCGTCGGGGAACGGTCCTTCTTCCCTGACCAGGTTGATGACGTGCTTCGCTCCGTCTATCTGCTTGAAATAGAGGAGGCCCTGGATATTGAGGTAGCCTGCGGAGATCCAGCCGGTGCCGACGTTGATCGGGTCGTCGCCAAGCTCTTCTTCGGGAATCGTGCCCTCATCGACAGGAGCCTTGACGAGCGGCACCAGGTAGCTGGTGAGGCGGATGTTGTACTCGGTGTCGGAGAGCTTTTTGAGGACGTCGCAGACGATCAGGAAGCGGGTCTGGTCTTCGGGGAATTCATCGCAGTCACGGGTGGTGATGTGATAGGTGAGGCCGCGGTCGGTGATGAAGGCGCCGTCGACCATGTCGCCGAAGGTGATCACGTTGTACATCAGCACTGAGTCCTCTTTGCAGGACACTGCGAGAAGGAATATTGCGGCAATGGCCGCTACAAGAAGTCTTTTCATAATGTCGAATTAATCACCGCAAAACTACGCCTATTTTCTAAGAATTCAAAAAAATGTATATTTACAAGTCAAAACTGATTTTAAGATGGAACTCCTTGTAAAATGCATTTTCGAGCTTGTCGGGACTATGGTGATGATCCTTCTCGGCGACGGCGTGTGCGCTTCAACTTCGCTTTCAAAGTCAAAGAGCCAGGGCGCAGGATGGGTTGTGATAACACTCGCGTGGGGCTTCGCCGTTATGGTAGGCGTCCTCATAGCCGGCCCCTATTCGGGCGCGCACCTCAACCCCGCAGTCACCCTCGGCCTTGCCATAGCCGGCAGTTTCCCCTGGGCTGAAGTAGCCCCTTATATTTGCGCCCAGATGATCGGCGGCTTCCTCGGCGGACTGCTCGTCTATGTGTTCTGGAGAGACCATTTCAAGGCCACCGAAGGCGATGTGCTTTGCATTTTCTGCACGATGCCTGCTATCGACCACAAGATTCAGAACTTCCTCTGCGAGCTCATCGCGACCTGGGTGCTTGTCTTCGTGATCCTCTGGATCGGAGCCTCCGGCAACAGCTTCATGATTGGTGGTGCCGCCGCCCAGACCGGCGCTATCGGTGCCTTCCCCGTGACTGCGCTTATCATGGCTATCGGTATGTCCCTCGGTGGTGCGACCGGCTACGCCCTCAACCCCGCCAGAGACCTTTCTCCCCGCCTTGTCCACCAGCTGATTTTCAAGCGCGACAGCGGCTGGGCCTACAGCTGGGTCCCCGTGGCAGGCCCTCTCGCCGGTGCGGCTCTTGGAGCAGGGTGCTTCCTTCTGATTTCAATCCTTCTTTAGGATGTTTGCCAGGATAGTCTCGTTCGTAAACGATATCGTCTGGAGTCCGGTTCTGGTCGGACTCCTGATTTTCGCGGGTATCTATTTCTCCATCCGGACGCGTTTCGTGCAGGTGAGGCGTTTCGGGCTTATGGTCCGTTCGCTGTTCTCCCGCAGGAGCGCGGAGGAAAAGAAGAAAGGAATATCCTCGTTCGAGGCTTTCTGCGTGGCTCTTTCCGGCAGAGTCGGGACGGGCAACATCGTGGGCGTTGCGACCGCCATCGCCCTCGGCGGCCCCGGCGCTATCTTCTGGATGTGGATCATCGCCTTTTTCGGCGCATCGACGGCCTTTGTTGAGTCAACCCTGGCCCAGATCTACAAGTTCCGCCACGGCGACGGCTTCAGGGGCGGCCCGGCCCGCTACATCGAGCGCGGCCTCGGCCAGCGCTGGATGGGCATCCTTTTCGCCGTCTTCACCGTGCTCGGCTATGGCCTTCTCCTTACGACAGTCCAGTCCAACGGCGTCAGCTCAGCTCTTGCCAACTCGTATAGCATCAATCCTCTCATCTCCGGCCTGTGCCTTGCGGCCCTTCTCGGAGTAGTCATTATTGGCGGCCTAAAGAGCATCTCCAGGGTGGCCTCGCTCGTCACCCCCTTCATGGCGCTCGGCTACATCATTGTCTCCATAGTCATCATTTTCCTCCACATCGACAAGGTCCCCGGGGTCTTTGCCGCCATCGTAACAGGCGCCTTCGGCATCAAGCCCGTCGCGGGTGGCATACTTGGCTCCACGATAATGATGGGCGTCAAGAGAGGTATTTTCTCAAATGAGGCGGGGCAGGGTGGCGGAGCCATAGTCTCCGCATCCGCCGCGGTGCCCCATCCGGTAAGGCAGGGCCTGGCCCAGTCCTTCTCCGTCTATGTGGACACGCTTCTCGTCTGTACGGCCACGGCCCTTATGATCCTTTGCTCCGGGACCTACAATATCTTCGATGCGAAGTCTGGAGAGATGCTGGTCGGCAACGCGCCTGAGCTCGCCGACAATTACGTCGGCTACACCCAGGCAGCCGTGGATTCCGTCGTGAGCGGCTTCGGAGGGCAGTTTGTCAGCGTGGCCCTCATCTTCTTCGTGTTCACTACCATCATGGCCTACTACTTCTACTCCGAGTCTTGCATCACGTATATCTTCCGCAAGAGTCCGAAGTGGGAAAAGGCTATGATCTGGCTGTTCCGCTTCGCTATCCTCGGGGCAACAGTTTTTGGCGCAATTCGCGAAGCCAATGTCATCTGGCAGCTCGGCGACATCGGCGTCGGCCTTCTCGCCTGGGTCAATGTCATTGCACTTCTCATCCTCTGCAAGAAAGCAACGACGGCCCTCAAGGATTATGAGAGCCGCCTGCGTTCCGGAGAGAAGGACCCGGTTTTCCACCCAGAGGACGAAAACCTCGGGGCCTGGAAATAAGCCTACATCGGCGTTTCGGCGGCGAGGCCGTAGCGGTCGAGGAGGGTGGATCTTGGCGGCAGAGTCTCAAGCCGTGCGATAGTCTCCTGTATCATCGGACCATAGTAATCCTTGAAATCGCTCCAGCGGTAGAAGGGCCCCTTGAAGGCGGGGAAGGGGAGGACGGCTTCCTCCTCGTTGAGCATAAGTTTGACGAGTATATCCTGCGAGGAGCGCTTGCGGAAGAAAACTATCTGGAGACTTGCTCCCATCGGTATTTTATAGAAAGGAAAGATCTCAAAGGCTTCTTCGGGAGTCTTTGCGGAGACTCCAAGACCGTTGATATTCATAAATGCGAGGAGCGGAATCACGGCGGAATCGTGGGTGAAACGCAGCCTGATCTGCATCTGCCCGGAAGCGATGTCCGCATCGGCCTTTTCTATGATATCCTTAAGCGAATATGCGGCGAAATCGGGGAACAGGCTGCCTGAGCCTTCAAACTTTGCCAGGAAGTTGAAGATGCGGAATCCGTCGGCCCTGGCTATGGCAATCCTGTCTTCAAGGGTCAGCAGGTCGCTGAAAATGTCCGAAGGATTGTCTATGCATGCATGTTCGCTGTAGATGGCGGCAAAATGCCTTATGAACACGGGGACGTCGATGTGGCAGCGCTCAACTACGGCGGAAGGATCCGTGAAAATCCTTCCCAGGATGCCATCCGTGTCCACCGTCTCCATAAAATAGGGGATATAGGATTTCTCGAGTTTATCCGTCGGAACCGGCCTGCGACGGTCCAGAGTGCTGAAATTGGGCCGCAGGAAGACAGAGTAGGCCTCGCCGTTGCGGGCCTCTATATTCAGGTCGCGGTCGAACGACTGCAGTCCGTCTATGAACGAAGTCATGCTCAGGACCACCCGGGCGGAGGGAGTGGAAAAAGCCGTCCCTCTCGTGGGGCCTTTGAAGATTTCCGGATAGCGGCGGTAGAAACGTTTTGCAATCGTCTGCTCCTGCTCGATTCCAATGCCGGAAAGTTCTCCCTCCATATAGCGGACCTCGGAATAATACTTCTGATAGTCGTTGAAAAGCTGCTTGCCTCTGTCGCTTAGAAGCCCGGCCTTGGCCCCACGGCCAAGAACCGCTGCCACGGTGTCGTATTGCATCCTTAGCACGTAACGCGCCCCGTGACGGCCGAAATGGCTGAAATAGAATGGTTTATAGCCTTTCGGAGCAGGAGAGAGGGGTGTCTCGGCCTTATAGTCGTAGACGTACATAAGACCCCCGGCTTTCGCGGGATCTGAGAGAATGGCCTCACGCGTGCTCTGCCCGACCGCTTGAAGCGGCAGGAGCAGCAGGGGAAGCAGCAGGCGGACAAATCGTGTCGACATATTCTATTTTATACCGTATTTACGGAGTATCTTGAGGATGGGTTTCTCGACGGATTTTTCCCAAAGGATATAGCCGCAGTCGTTGGGATGCACTCCCTCCACAGAAGTGTCATGTTCGGGGGAGGTGGCGTTGGTGCACTTGATATAGTAGACGTTCTTGTAGTTCTTGCACGCAATGGCCATAAGGCTGTCGACAAGCTCCATTCTCTCTCTCTCGGATTTCTCTTTGGCTACGTTGAAGTTGCGATATTCCCGGTAGAGGGTCTTCTGGAAGATAAGCGGGATATCGGGATGCTTTGCCTGGATGGTCTCTATGAAGGGGAAAAGGCGCTCACGGATCATATCCACCGTCGGGTTGGAGAACGAGTCGAAGATGTAGGCATCGACATCGGCATCGGCAAGGGCCGCTGCAAAAGCCGGCTGAAGCTTCGACCGTCCGGTAACTCCCAGGCTGAGCAGCTGGATTCCCGTGCGGCGGGAGAATATCGCCGGATAAGTCATCCCGGAACGGGAACATCCGGCTCCGTGGGTGAAACTCGATCCGAAGATTCCGACGCGGTGACGGAACGGATTCTCAAGCGGTTCTATGACGCTGCCTTCGTCCACTCCTATCTTTACGGAATATTCTTCGCTGAAAAGAGGCAGATAGAGAAGGCATTCATGCATCGATCCGTCCATGTCGGATATGATCTTGAACGGCTCGTCGGGCTTTTTGTCCGGCGTTACGTTGGCCGAAGCATACAGCCACTTCCCGTCCTTTTTGATATAGAGGTCATATCCACGAAGCGCAATTCCGGAGGAGAAGTTGCCGAAACGGCGGTAACCGTACTTGGTCAGAATCTGAATCTCCTTCGAGTTGGTCTTGAAGGCTACCGCAAGGCCGGATGACTGAATGACTGCAGTGCGGTCATTCTTCTCGAACCCCTTGTACTTGACGGTGTCAAGCCTGTGATAGGGATTCGGCGTGTCAGGGAAAAGCTTGCCCACAAGGGTAAGATCCGTCGCCTCGACGAAAGTCTGCGCATTAGCTGCCGGCATCAGGAGAAGCAGTGCCGCCAGAGTAGTTAATGAGCTGAGAATCTTTTTCATACAATACTGTTTACCAGCTTATGCT
>JAGCDT010000006.1 GCA_017651045.1 Bacteroidales bacterium
GGAGCAGAAAGATGGTCGGCTGAAAAAATCATGAAACAATGGACGGACCTGCTCGAAAATCTATAGTCGTCTCCGCGGTCAATATCCGCAAGGGCGGCACCCTCACCGTCCTAAGGGAATGCCTTGCCTTCCTCTCGTCGCAGAAGGACCTCAAGGTGACTGCGATAGTACACAACGCAGATCTCTGCCGTTTCGAAGGGATAGAGTACATCGAGATTCCGTGGAGCATCCGCAGTTGGGGGCACAGGCTCTGGTGTGAATACATAACTCTCGGCCGTATTTCCCAAAAGATGGAAGAGCCCGACCTCTGGCTTTCCCTCCACGACACAACTCCCAATGTCCATGCAAGGCGACAGGCTGTCTATTGCCATACGTCCTTCCCCTTCATGAAGGTCAAAGCGCAGGATTTACGCTTCGACCCTAAAATTCCGCTCTTTGCAAAACTTACAAAATACGCCTATAGGAAAAATGTCCGGCGCAACAGCTTCTTAATCGTCCAGCAGGAATGGTTCCGTAAAGGGCTTTCCGCCCTCACCGGCTTCCCCAATGACAAAATCATAGTCGCCCCTCCGGCATTTGACATCCAGCCCATCGGGAATTCTTCCTCTGGAATTCCCACGTTCTTCTATCCTTCCACCCCTGACTGCCACAAGAACTTCGAGACCTTGTGCGAAGCGACGGCCTTGCTTGAAAAGAAACTGGGGCAAGGAGTCTTCAGGACGGTCCTGACCATTAGCGGTGAAGAGAACCGCTATTCAAAATGGCTCAAATCCAGCTGGGGCAGTATAAAATCCTTAGAGTTCAAAGGTTTTCTTACGAAAGACGAACTACTCAGACTCTATGGCGAAGCTTCCGCACTGGTTTTCCCATCTAGATCTGAAACCTGGGGGCTTCCCATATCGGAGTTCCTGCCAACCGGAAAGCCTCTCATCCTTGCCGACTTGCCATATGCCCATGAAACCGCTTCCGGAGCGGCGGCGACCTTCTTCAGCCCGGACAATGCGCAGGAACTTGCCGACCATATGGAAGAGCTTGTAAATGGCAATGCAGCCTTTGCGCCCATCCCTGTAGCTACCCACAACGAGCCATACGCCGACTGCTGGGATTCTCTCTTCAAAATTATTCTGGCATGAAAGTTCTTCAGTTAGGCAAGTTCTACCCCATCCGCGGCGGTGTGGAGAAGGTTATGTGGGACCTTACGATGGGGCTCCGGGAGAGCGGTATGCAGTGCGATATGCTCTGCGCAAAACTGGATGGAGATGCCTTCGAGGGGAATGACGAGGGAAAGGTGATCACAGTCCGGGCGCTGAGTAAGAAATCCGGGACGATGATAGCGCCCGAGATGATTTCCCGCCTGAGGAAAATCTGCTCCGCCTACGACATTATCCACGTCCACCATCCCGACCCGATGGCAGCCCTCGCCCTCCGGCTGTCCGGCTACAAGGGCAAAGTCGTCCTCCACTGGCACAGCGATATCCTCAGTCAGAAGACACTGAAATTCTTCTACACACCGCTGCAGAACTGGCTTCTTCGCCGCGCCGACAGGATAGTATGCACTACCCCGGCCTATCTCGCAGCATCGCCGGATCTGGAAGGCTTCCGAGATAAAGGACTTGTGGTTCCCATAGGGATAAAAAAGCTTGCAAAAGTCCCGGAGGAAGAGATTGAGAGATTCCGCGACCGCTATGCCGGAAAGAAAATCATCATTTCGGTTGGAAGGCTGATTCCATACAAGGGTTATGACAATCTCATCGACGCAGCGCAACATCTTCCGGAGGACTATGTGATCTTAATCGGAGGAGGAGGCCCCCTGAAAAATGTCTTTGAAGAGAGAATTTCAAAGCTCGGACTCAAAAATAAAGTGCTACTTCTTGGGTACTTACCAAAAGAAACACTACCTTTGTTGTTTGCCGCCTCAGACGTCTTTGTGCTAAGTTCAGTTATGAAGACGGAGGCCTTCGGGATAGTGCAGATAGAGGCTATGTCCGCCGGTAAGCCGGTGGTGGCGACGAAGATTCCCGGATCCGGAGTGTCTTGGGTCAATGAAGACGGCGTCTCCGGCATCAATGTAGAGCCCGGAGATCCTGTGGCCATAGCGGAAGCGGTGGAGAAAATCATCTCCGATTACAGCCGATATTCCGAAGGGGCGACAAAGCGTTTCCATGAGAATTTCATGGAAGAAAGAATGATTGAAAGAATTGTCAGGATATATGAAGACTTGTAATAGAATAGCCATTCTGCTGATACTCGCAGTAGCGGCCGTGGCCTGTGCAACACCGAAGACACTCAACTATCTCCAGGACATGGAGGTCGATTCGGTGTATGTAGCACAGAGGGCCCCGGAGCTCAAGGTCCACCCGGACGATAAGCTTGGAATCAGGATCTACAGCCAGGACCCTCAACTCTCCGCCCCCTTCAACTCATGGTCGACGACCGGAGACGGATCCGCCGTTGAAGGATATATCGTTGATAAAAGCGGATGCATAGATTTCCCTATCCTTGGACGACTCTCTGTCGAAGGAATGACGCTGGAAGAGATCAAAAAGGACATATCCGACAGGATTACTTCCGGAGGCTACATCAAAGAACCCATAGTCACTGTCTCCATCAGCAATTTCGATATCGCGGTCCTCGGAGAGACCGGTGAAAAGATTGTCAATGTTGACGCAGGAAGCATCAACATCCTCGAACTCCTGGCCCGCACCTCCGGTACGAACAACGACGCCAACATCAAGGAAGTTATGGTCATCCGCACCACCGGAGACACCCGCCGTGCCTATTCGATAAATCTCAAGAGCAAGGATCTTTTCGATTCTCCGGCGTTCTATCTCCAGCAGAACGACATAGTCTATGTCAAGCACCGCGGAGTCAAGTTCTCCAGCACCGGCGCTACCATCTGGGGCATTGTCGGTACCGGTCTAGGTGTGAGCTCGACTATCGCATATATATTGTTGTGGACTAAATTGAGATAGCAATGCAGACCAGAAAACAGAACACCTCGCAGGTCAACCTGATAGACATATTCTTCTACCTGCTGAACCACTGGTACTGGTTTATCCTCTGCATAATCATAGCCATGGGATACGCCTACTGGAGGTACTCAAAGATCCCCTTCATGTACCGCAGTGATGCCATTGTGGTCATAAAAGACCCGTCCAGCACCCAGACGACCGCGAACCTTTCGTCCTACAACAAACTGATCAACAGCGTCAATGTCTCCAACGAAGTCCTCACGCTGAAATCAAAACACCTGATGGAGAATGTCGTGAAAGCGCTGGACATTGACATAAACTACACCGTCCATCAGGGACTCCGCGACCTGGAGATCTACGACACGACTCCTGTAAGGGTCAGTTTCTCCAGAGAAGTAAACGTGCCAGGGAGATTCTCCGTCAAGATTTCTCCTAAAAACGCCACCACAGTGACCCTGACAGAGGATGGGAAGTCGGCTAGGGAGGTGGCTCTCGGCGACACCATTTCACTCGGAGGAGGCGATGTCACCATTATTCCCACCCTCAAATACACTCCGGACTCGTTTGGTAAGAGTATTATCGTCTCTAAAATTTCAACGGCATCAGCGGCAAATGCATTCAGGGGCAGGCTCAAAATCACCAATCGTGAAAGTGCGCCCACCATCCTATATGTCTCTATGCAGGACTACAATCTTCACAGGGCGAATGACATCCTGACCGCTCTGGTCGATCAGTATAATCAGGATGCGATTGTGGAGAAAAACAGGGTTGCAGTAAACACCGCCACCTTCATCAACGACCGCATCGCCATTATTCAAAGCGAGTTAGGAGACGTGGAAGACAATCTGGCCCGTTTCAAGACAAGCCAGAGGCTGATGAGTGTCGATGAAGCTTCATCCAGATACCTGTCAGAGAGCCGTAGCTACAATTCCGACATCGCCGCCATAGAGATACGCCAGTCCATGGCCAGATACCTGAAGGATTATATCGCCGAGACTGCTGGATCCTACCAGATGATTCCTGTCAACACCGGCATCAATGATTCCAATGCAGACAGGGCTATTAACCAGTACAATGAACTCGTTCTCCGAAGGGAGAAGCTGATTGAAGCGTCCAGCGCTGACAGCCCCGCAGTCAGAAATGTAGAGTCCTCAATGCAGACTCTCAGAGTCAATATTTCGGGTATAATCGACAATCTGGTTTCCTCTCTTGAGCTTCGTAAGAAAGATCTTGAAAAGCAGGAGGATGAGGCACTGCGCAACTTTACTTCGATGCCTTCGAAGGCCCGCCAGATGCTTTCGATCGAGCGCCAGCAGAAAATCAAGGAGTCTCTTTATATCTTCCTCCTCAACAAAAGGGAAGAAAATGCCCTCACGCAGGCGATGGTGGACAACAATGCAAGGATGATTGACGAAGCCGAAGGCTCCGCGATCCCCATCTATCCCTCCAAGCAGAAAATGCTGCTTATGGCTTTCCTTGTGGGTCTTCTCGTACCGGCGACAATCCTTCTTATCAAGCTCTTCCTCGACACCAAGGTGCGCAACCGCAAGGACATCGAGGAGAACGTCTCCATCCCGTTCATTGCGGAAGTTCCGCTAAAGAAGATTAAGAAGCCAAAGAAAGGTGACACCTCTGTCAAGCTTGCCTACGACCCCAACTCCAGAGGCATCTTTACAGAATCGGTACGTATCCTCTGTACCGACCTTGAAATAATGAAGCCGCAGGATGTCAGTCACGCCATCATAGCGACTACATCAATGTCAACGGGAGCAGGAAAGACCTTCCTTACATCAAACATCGCGGCCGCTCTTGCCGATGCCAAGAAAAAGGTTCTTGTAATGGACCTCGACCTGCGCAAGAGGACGATTTCTGACATCTTCGGACTCAAGCATCGCGTGACCGGTATATCCAACTATCTGTACGACACAAGCCTGACGCTTGAGGATATCCTCCATAAGGATATCATCCCTGGTGTCGACATTATTCCTGCAGGCCACATTCCCCCGAACCCGGCCGAGCTTCTTGGACGTCAGAGGTTCGATGATATCATTGCCGATCTCAGGAAGGTTTATGACTACATACTTCTGGACGGCGTGCCATATAACGCTGTCGCGGACCTTATGGTCATCAACAGAGTTGTCGATATGACGCTTCTTATCCTCCGCAGTGGCAAGATTGACAGGCGCGACCTGCCGGTCCTCGACGAGGTCTATGAGAGCGGCAAACTCAAGAACCCCGGCATTGTCCTCAACGGCTCCGAGATACGTCACGGATTCGGCTACGGATATGGCTACGGCTATGGTTACGGATATGGCTATGGTTATGGCTACGGCTATGGTTATGGCTACGGCGAAAAAGAGTAGGATATGGTCATAGCAGTAGATTTCGACGGGACCATCGTCGAGCATAAATATCCGGCTATCGGTCGTGAAAAACCCTTTGCTGTAGAGACGCTTCTCGACCTTGCGGCAGACGGCCACAAGCTTATACTCTGGACCGCGCGCGACGGCAAGCTTCTCGACGAAGCGGTCGAGTGGTGCCGCAAGAGAGGGTTGGTGTTCTACGGGATCAACAGCAACAAGCCAGTCGGCTACATGTTCCCGGACAACAAGACGACCTCTTCGAAAGTCGTTGCCGACCTCTACATCGATGACCATAATCTCGGAGGGCTTCCCGAATGGGGTGTCATCTATGAGATGATTTCGCACAAGAGAAAAAAGAAAAAACGCAAGCACTCCTTCTGGAAGAAGCTTTTCGGCAGAAAAATCAAGGTATGAAACTGCGTCATGACTGCAATGTCGTCTCGATGAGAGGGAAGCATCTGCTGACCCTCCCGGACGGAAGGTCTTTCGAAGTTAACGAAAGCTTCGCCTTCCTGTGGAAGGTCGCGTCGGATGCAGGAGAATTCACCGACGAGACCCTCGCCGATGCGATTTTCTATGAATACGGAATCTCACCGTCGGACGCTTCCGCCGAGGCGGCCATGACCATCGAATTGTGGCAGCAGTATTCTCTCATAGAGTAACTGAGGGCCTTTTCTCCCTTCTCAGGATAGGACTCGGATCCGACGAGGCCATGGCGCCTCTTACGGATGCCGAGTGGAAGAGCCTGCAGACTCTGGCCGCGCAGCAGAGCGTCATAGGCATCGTCTATGCCGGAGTGAGCCGTCTGCCTGAGGACTTTCCCGTTCCCGACGATGTGACCCTTCAGCTGATGGCAGAAGCTTCCAGGATACGTAAAAGAAGCGCCCTGGTGGCGGGAGTGCTGGCCAAGGTCAAGGAGCAGTTCAACGACCCGATAGTCCTGAAAGGGCCGGCCGTGGCTGCATTTTACCCGGAGCCGGAGCTACGCGAAAGCGGCGATCTCGACCTGTATTTTCCGGATTTAAAAGCGGCACCCACGGCTCCAGACGGTTCGTCTCACCTCAACATCGACGGGATCGATATCGATATCCACAGATCATATTTCGACCTTAGGCTGCGTCCCGCAGTGGAGATTCCCTCACCGGAGGCCACTCTTCTGATGCTCTCGGCCCATATCCTAAAACACGCCTTCTCTTCCGGTACCGGCCTTCGCCAGATATGCGACATCGCCCTGGCCTATCGCAGCCTGGAATATGACGAGGCAGCGCTTAAAGCCCTGTGGAAAGAATGTGGCCTGGTAAAGTGGAACAACCTCCTTTCTGCGTTCATCCGCGAACATCTCGGAGTCCAGGCTCTGCTGATCTCGGAAGGAGAGGACACCGGCAAACTATTGTCAATAGTCCTTGAAGGGGGTAATTTCGGGCATTTTGCCGCCGACAGGCGCAAGGCCCTGGAAGCGTCTGCGGCAAGCCGCAAGACAGACACCCTCAAGCGCCTGCTTCAGAAGGCGCCGTTCGGGCTGAGCTACGCTCCCGGAAAGTATCTGGGATATATCTTCTCCCTCACTAAGGGAAACCTCTAAATCCCCATCTCCTCTTTCATGCTCCTAAGAAGGTCGAAGGCCTGGAGCGGAGTCATGTTGTTGATGTCGGCCGCCTTGAGCTGGTCGCGGAGCGACTCGAGCAGGGGATCGTCGAGCTGGAAGAATGAAAGCTGAAGGCTGCCGTCGCTCTCGAGGTGGCCTTCCTTCACATTATGGGGCCTGACCCTCTTCGGGACGTCCGCGCCCTCAAGCTCCTTGAGGGTCCTTTCCGCGCTATCGAGCACTTCCTTCGGCATGCCGGCCATCCTGGCGACGTGGATACCGAAACTATGGGCAGTGCCGCCCTCCTTGAGAAGGCGGAGGAAAATCACGTCGCGACCGACCTCACGGACGGCGATGTGGTAGTTTTTCACCCTGGGATACATCCCCTCGAGGTCGTTGAGCTCGTGGTAGTGGGTTGCGAAAAGGGTCTTCGCGCCATGGCCGTGCTCGTGGATGAACTCCACGATGCCGCGGGCGATGGACATGCCGTCGTAGGTGGATGTACCTCGACCGATCTCGTCGAGAAGCACCAGAGAGCGCTCGGAGAGATTGTGGAGTATCATCGAAGTCTCCAGCATCTCCACCATGAAGGTGGACTCGCCGCGGGAGATATTGTCCGACGCGCCGACACGGGTAAAGATCTTGTCCATATAGCCGATGCGTGCGGCCTTTGCGGGGACGAAGGAACCCGCCTGCGCCATCAGTACGATAAGGGCCGTCTGCCTGAGCAGGGCCGACTTACCAGCCATATTGGGACCCGTGAGGATCATTATCTGGAGGTCGCCGGAGTCGAGGCGGATGTCGTTGGGGACATACTCCTCGCCCGGAGGCATGAGAGTCTCGATGACGGGATGGCGGCCGGCCTTGATGTCGATGGATAGCGAAGAATCCATCACAGGGCGGCAGTAGCCCCTCTCCGCCGCCGAGAAGGCGAAGGAGGCGAGGGTGTCGATACGGGCTATGATGCGGCTGTTGTTCTGGATAGCGGGAATGCACCGCTGAACTTCAGCGACGAGTGCGGCGAAAATGTCGGTCTCCTTGCGGTAGATGCTGTCTTCGGCCGTGAGGATCTTCTCCTCGTAGGTCTTGAGCTCTTCCGTAATGTAGCGCTCGGCATTGACGAGGGTCTGCTTGCGCACCCACTCAGGCGGAACCTTGTCGCGGAATGTGTTGCGGACCTCGATATAGTAGCCGAACACATTGTTGTAGGATATCTTGAGCGAAGGGATGCCGGTGCGCTCCGCCTCCCTCTGCTGAAGGTCGAGGAGATAGTCTTTCCCGCCTCCGGAAATCTTCCTGAGTTCATCGAGCTCGGGATCCACTCCCTCGGCTATCACGGGCCCCTTCCCTATCTGGGCAGCCGGGTCCTGAAGCAGGGTCGAGCTGATAAGGGAGGTCAGCCCGCTGAGGTCCTCAAGAGAATCGATCAAGCGGTCGAGCGGCGCGCAACCCTTGCCCTTGCAGGCTTCGGCTACAGGCCTCACGGCATCGAGACCGCGGGAGAGCTGCAGCACCTCGCGCGGGAAGATCTTGCCGTTGGCGGCGCGGCCGAGGATGCGGTCGAGATCGCCCATGGAGCCTATGGAGGCTGCCACCTCGTCGAGAATCTCGGGATTGTCGACAAAGAAGCCGGTCACGTCGTAGCGTGACTCGAGCTCGTCGAGATCCAGCACCGGGAGAGCCAGCCAGTTGCGAAGGAGCCTCGCGCCCATAGGGGACGAGCACCTGTCGAGCACATCCACTAGCGGGACGCCGTCGCGCCCTGAGGCGCTCTGGAAGATTTCAAGATTGTTGAGAGTGAAGCGGTCCATCCACACGAACTTTCCTTCGTCGATACGGGAAAGCGAACGGATGTTCTTAAGACCAGTGTGGAAAGTCTGCTCCAGATAAACTATAAGGGCGCCGGCAGCGCATATCCCGAGAGGATATGGCTCCACGGCGAAGCCTTTGAGCGACTCCACCTCGAACTGCTTCTTGAGCTTCTCCACCGACGACTCATAGACGAAAGCCCACTCGTCGAGGCTGGTGGTGTAGCGGTCGCCGAAGCGCTCCGCCACCGCCTTCTCGCACCCGTGAGGGATGACGAGCTCCTTGGGGTTGAGCGATGAAGCCAGAGTCACTATGTAGTCGAGCGATCCCTGTGCGACCTTGAATTCGCCCGTGGATACATCCAGGAAAGCGGCGCCGCACTGCCTTCCCTCGAAGGCGAGACCGGCGAGATAGTTGTTCTCCTTGCCGCTGAGCATGGCTTCTCCGAAAGCGATGCCGGGAGTGACAAGCTCCGTGATACCCCTCTTGACGAGCTTCTTGGCGAATTTCGGGTCCTCGAGCTGGTCGCATATCGCGACCTTATAGCCAGCGCGGACAAGGCGGGAAAGATAGCCCTCGATGGCGTGGTGGGGGAAGCCAGCCATTGCGACCGGTCCCTTCTCTCCGTTGGACTTTTTTGTGAGCACCAGTCCTAGCACCTTGGACACAAGGTTGGCATCGGACGAATAGCACTCGTAAAAGTCGCCCACGCGGTAGAGCAGCACCGCTTCCGGGTGCTGTGCCTTCACCTCAAAATATTGTTTGAGAAGCGGGGTATCCTCAAGAATTTTTGGCATCGGTATTCTTCTTTAGCGTGAAGGGAATCAATCCCAGAAGGACAAGGAGTAGCAGCAGGGAGCTGGCGAGGGAGACAGCCTTGCCGGTGCGGTAGGAGGACGGCTCGAAACTCATCGTGAGGGTGTGGTCGCCCTTAGGGAGCACTGCGCCGCGGAGTATCCAGTCGGCGGCGAAGACGTCGACCTTCTTGCTCCGGTCGCCGTCGAGCCACGCCTTCCAGCCGCCGTCGTAGAAGACCTCGCTGAAAACGGCGAGAGCGTCGTTCTCGGCGGAGTACTCGTAGGTCAGACGGTTAGGGGTGTACTCGGTAAGGCGTATTTCGTCGAACAGGCCGGGCTCGCCTTTGGGCAGGCCCTCGGGAAGCGGGGCGCGCAGGATAGCAGTGCTGTCGAGCGCGACCTTACCGACGAGACCTATCTCTTCTTCGGCGTTTTCAGCCTCAACCACGGAGGACACGAACCATGCGTTGCCAAGGGCCGTGTGATTCTCCGCAGGGGCGTTGTCGCCTCCGAGGATGAGATATTTCATATTGAGCGCATCGAGCACCGGAGTCGCAGGCATCGCCTGCTCCATCTCGCTGATGGTGACTATCTTGCCGGCAGCGCGGTAGATGGAGTTGATCTCATGGGTGAGATATCGGTCGATAATATCCTGATAGCGCTGAAGCTTGGCAGGGGAATAGCCGCCGATACACTTGTGATGATAGCAGGGATGGGAGTCGTTGAACACATTGACTGTAAGATCCAGCACCCTGAAGGAAGGATCGGTGTCCTCCTTGATGAATACGTCCACAGGCCTTTCGTTGAACTGGCTCCTGAAATCCTTGGGGGTGATGAAATCATCCTCGTTGAGGTAGCGCTTACCGACGGCGAACATGTTGATAAGCACTATCACTCCTATGGCTCCGGCCGCCATCATACCTCCCTTCGGCTTTTTTACCATCCAGAGGATGAGGCCGAATGCCACTGCGATGAGCAGGAATGAGGTCAACGCATCCTGACGGAAGAGCATGCGCCTGTCGGCGATGAATGCATCCACCAGGATGTCCTGCTGCCCGGCGTCGACGCTGCCGGAGAACAACCCCGCAATCCCGGGGAATATCCAGGAGAGCAGACAGAATCCACCCGTGACGCCGAACGCTATCAGGGAGGCGCGGACTATGTCCTTCTTGGCGTAGCGTTCCTTCACTATGTCGTCAAGGGTGAGGAACCCAAGCAGCGGGAGCGCCACCTGAAGGATTATCAGGGCCATGGAGACCGTGCGGAACTTGCTGTACATAGGAAGCACCTTGAAGCACAGCTTTGTGAAAGCCATGAAGTGGCTTCCGACTCCGAGCAGGATGGCGAATATCACTGTGGCGAGCACCCACCACTTTTCACGCCTCTTGCAGAGGGCGAGGCCGAGTACGAAAAGGAACACGGTGATGGCTCCCATATACATCGGTCCGGCCGTGAAAGGCTGCGGGCCCCAGTACATCGGGAGGGCCTTCGCAGTCTCGCGAAGCCTGCCCTGGCCGGCGCTCTTGAGAAGCTTGATGGTCTCGGATTTGTCGGGATTGACCGCCCCAGCCGATGCGCCGCCGTTGAAGTTGGGGATCATGAGGTTGGGAAGCTCCTCCCAGCCGTAGGACCATGCGGTGGCGTATTCTATATCAAGGCCGCCGGCGTCTTCAGCCTTGGCGTCGCGGAGTTCGGATCCTCCGCGCATCGTGTGGGCCGTGTATTCATAGATGGGAAGCAGCTTGTTCATATTGGCCGCCACTCCGGCGAGGCCGAGCACAAGCAGCAGGCCCGACGCTGCGAAAAAGCGTACGAGGGGCTCCCTGACCTTCGTTTTAACGGTCTCCTTTATTGCCGAGATAAACTCCACCAGCGCATAGATGAATACCATTATCGCAAGATAATAGGTAATCTGCTGGTGATTGGCCTTGATCTGAAGGGACAGGGCTATGCCGAAAAGGGCAGCGCCGAGCGCAGTGAGGACAAGCCACTTTTCACCCTTGGCTTTTCTATATGTGAAAATCAGCGCCGCCAGCACCCACGGCATGAAAGCTATAGCCTGCATCTTGGTGTTGTGGCCGACTTCGATAATCTGGAAATTATAGGAACAAAACGCCACCGCAACGGCACCTCCGAGGGCCACTATCCAGTTGACCCCCAGCGAAAGCATCAGAAGGAATGCTCCAAGAAGGGCGACGAAAAGGTAGGTCGCCGGGCGCTTGCCCAGAAGTAGAAGGTCGTAGAGCGGCTGGGTCAGATCGCCTTTTTTGATAGAGGATATAGAGACCGTGGGCATCCCGGAGAACATGGAGCCGGTCCAGAGGGCAGGGTCGTCCGGATGCTCGTTGTTCCACTGCACCATCTCCCTGGACATTCCGATATGGCCGGAGATATCGCTCTGGTTGACCACCTTGCCATCCAGTACGGGAAGCACGAAGGCGTAGGAGAGAACTATAAAAAACAGCACGACGCCAAGCGCAATGGCGACTTTCTTTATGAGGTCTTTATTCATTTTCCTGAAACTTTCTCAAGCAGCCCTGCGAGGCTGTGGGCCGTAGCCCTGCGGGTAAAGGCGGACACATCGCCCGAGGTGGGCTTTACGCCGCCGGCCTTGAATGCCTCCCATGCATCTGAGAGGAAGCGGCGCATCCCCTCTTCATCCTCCCATTCGCAGACGACGCCGGCCGCGCAGTCGGAGACCACGCGGGCCATGGCTCCGTCGCTCTGCCCTATGCCGAGCATCGGGCGCCTGGAGGCGAGGTATTCGAAGAGTTTGCCGGGAAGGATGATGCGGTAGTCGGGGTCGTGGCGCAGGGGGAGGATGAGCACGGTGGCGCTTTTCTGCTCCCTCACGGCATCGGCGTGGACGCAGTAGCCGAGGTTGACTACATTGTCCTTAATCCCAGCCTCCGATATTGCTTGAAGTACCTCCGGGTCGGTCTTGCCGGCAAGGCGGAGGCGCAGATTCGCACGAAATTCCGGATCAGCCGCGGCCATCGCTCCGAGGACTTTCCAAAGGACCAGCGGGTTGCCGTCCTTGGCGAAGAGGCCGGTGTGGGTGATATTGAAAAATCCGTCGGGCTCGGCCAGAGCGGTGAAATCCTCCTCGTCGAAGCCGTTGGTGATCATGGCAACGGGGGTCTTGGTCTTGGCGGCATAGAACTCCTGCACGAGAGGAGTCACAGTGAGCACTGCGGAAGCTTCATCGATGACAGACTGCTCCATCCTCTCGAGGCGGCGCCAGGTGCACTTTGTCAGCGGCAGGTGCTTGAGGTAGTACATCTTCGTCCACGGGTCGCGGAAATCCGGAATCCACGGAATCCCGGTCGCCTTGGAAAGCTTCTGCCCGATGAGGTGCATCGACTGCGGCGGGCCCGTCGTCACTATGACATCCACCGGGTGATCCTTGAGGTATTTCTTGAGGAAACGGGCCGTCGGCCTAACCCACCACACACGGGGGTCGGGGACGAAAAAATTGCCGCGGATATAGAGGGACACCTTCTCCTTGAAGGACTTGCTGCCGCTGCTGATGGGCGTCACAGCCTGCCCCTTCTTCCTGCCGAGGAGCTTCCGGTAGGCCTCATAAGGCTCCGTGATGGGACGCCTTATGACCTCGACCTCCGGCGGAATCTCCTCCCCGAGGGTGCTGTCTTCCGCAATAAGGTCCGGATTCTCCGGCGTGCACACTACGCACTGCCACCCCTCGCCCAGCAAATACTTTGCGAACTTTACCCATCTCTGCACCCCGCTCCCACCGGACGGCGGCCAATAGTACGTTATTACAAGAACCCTTTTCATAGATGCGTGCAACTTGTAAAGGTACTCATTTTTTCTAAAAAATCAGTATCTTCGCATCCAGAGTATGAATGGCATGGATGAGACATTCGGGAAGCTGATGCTTCCCCAGGAGCCGGGCACCGCGGAAGTCGCGGTCTACGGCGTCAATGCCGCGGAGACTGTCTTCATGATAGTTTTCGTGATCCTCGCCATACTCTTTCTAAGGAATTTCCTCAATATACTCCCCTATGTCCTTGGCAGCCTGACAAGGCCGAGGATGGCGGCCGAGATTGAGGGCAGCGTCAGGATTGCGCGTGACCGCAACATCGTCGCCCTCATATTCCTCATCCCCCTTTGCCTCATCCTGACCCACTACGACATCTATTCCCCCGACTTCCTCGATTCCCTCGGGCCGGGAGCAAGGCTTCTCACGGTCATCGCCATTTTTGTGGGCTACCTTCTTGTCAGAGCCCTCACTGCCTTCCTCCTCGATACCAAAAAAATGAGGGCGGGCGTCTTCGCTTCTGCGAGAAGGATATGCTATACGGTCTTCGTAGCCTCGATGGTCATTATCCTTATTACCCTCGGTATTTTGGTTCTTTTCCACACTCCGGAAAGGGCTATCAGGGTGGTCCTTATCGTGGAAATGGCTCTGTCATACCTTGTTCTGTTCCTCAGACGAGCACAAATTCTTTCAGCATATTGCAATCCTTTCAGTCTTTTTTTGTACCTTTGCGCCCTCGAATTGGTGCCGACCGGTCTTTATGTTGCCTCGGCCCTGATATTTTGAAGCAAAGGATATGACTGTTAAGAAGATACTGATTTCCCAAAATCCTCCGAGGGTACTCAACGGTTACCAGGCGCTTAAAGAGAAATTCGGCGTCGAGATCGACTTTCGTCCGTTCTTTAAAATCGTTCCACTTTCCCTCAAGGAGTTCCGCACCGAAAAGATCAATATTCCCGATCACACCGCGATAGTTTTCTCCTCTCGTCACGCGATCGACGCTTTCTTCGCCATCTGCGAAGAGCTCCATTTCCGCGTTCCCGAGACCATGAAATATTTCTGCACGACCGAGCTGGTGGCCAACTACCTCCAGAAGCACATCGTCTATCGCAAGAGGAAGATATTCTTCGGCGACGGCACCCCCGAGAGCATAGTATCCCTTATCGGGACCAAGCACAAGGATGAGAACTTCCTCATCACTTCGTCCGATTCTTCCAACGCCGAGTCCCTCACCAGGCTTTTCGACGAGAAGAAGCTCAAGTGGGAGAACGCGATCCTCGTCAAGACCGTAATCTCCGACCTTAAGGACCTCGACATCAATTCCTATGACATGGTAGTGTTCTACAACCCCGCCGATGTCAAATCCCTGGGAGAGAACTTCCCGGACTTCCATCAGGGCGACATCCGCTTTGTCTCTTACGGCAAGGGCGTCGTCAAATCCATGGAGGCGGCAGGGCTCAACATCGCCCTCAAAGCCCCCACTCCCGAAGCACCTTCAGTCGCGAGCGCGATAGACCTCTACCTCCAAAAGGAGGCCTGAGATGTCCGTCTTCGGACATACACTCCCTAAAAGTGAAAGGCTCAGCGGACGGAGCGCCATCGGCGAACTCCTCCGCGAGGGCCGTTATGTGTCCTCCGGTTGCATCAGAGTGTGCTTCAAGGAAGGCGGGGAAGTGTCCAGGATGATGGTTTCGGTGCCCAAGAAACTCTTCAAGAGAGCGGTGAAGCGCAATGCCGTCAAGCGGCGCATCCGCGAAAGTTTCCGCCAGCAGAAGGCCCTTTTGAGCAAGCCGATGGACATCCTGTTTATCTACAACAGCGCCGAGGTGCAGCCTTCGGAGCTTATATTCAAGGCTGTGGGCGATGCCCTGAAGCTCATTTCCGGGAAATGAAACGCTTTCTGGAAATACTGAAAAGGATTCTTGCGGCTCCGTTCATACTCCTGATAAAATTCTATCAGGTCTGCATATCCCCCTTTACTCCGTCGAGCTGCCGCTACACACCGACCTGCTCGCAGTATGCGCTGGAAGCTTTCCGGAAATACGGACCCTTCAAGGGGTTCTGGCTTTCCCTCAAGAGAATACTCCGCTGCCACCCATGGGGTGGAAGCGGCTATGACCCCGTCCCGTAATGCCCCAGAAGGAGAACATAGAGAAGATGTTCGACGCCGTAGCTCCGACCTACGACTCGCTCAACCATATCATGTCGCTCGGAGTCGACAAGACATGGAGGCGCAAAGCTGTCCGTGAGATCGCGACTCCCGGTGTCGAGAAGGTCCTCGACGTCGCCTGCGGTACGGGCGACTCGACTATAGCGATCGCCAGGGCACTTCCCGCCGATGGGGCCGTCGTCGGCATTGACATATCCGACGGGATGATGGCCCTTATCGCAGAAAAAGCGGCCGCCAAGGGGGTCGAGGGCAAGATTTCCCTGCGGAAGGAAGATGGCGAGGCGACATCTTTCCCCGACGGGGCCTTCGACTGCGTCACCTGCTCTTTCGGCATACGCAATTTCGAACATAAGGAAAAGGGACTCGAGGAGTTCCGCCGCGTGTTGCGGGAGGGAGGCAAGGTCGTAATACTCGAACTGTCCGTCCCTCGCAACCGCTTCGTCAGGTGGATCTACGACATCTACTTCATGCACATCCTCCCCTGGATAGGCGGCGCCGTCTCGGGCGTCAAGTCAGCCTATCGCTATCTTCCGGCATCGGTCCACAACTTCCCCGCTCCGGAAGTCTTTATGGAGATGCTTTCGCAGGCTGGGTTCAAAGACGTGCGCTGCCGCACGTTCTCTCTCGGCCTCTGCAGGATGTTTACAGGTATGAAACAGGCATAGTCCCCGGGATGGTGTCATCCGGCGGGGCTTCGTGCAGATAGATTATCCTCTGGTTCGGGCTGCCCCTGAAGCGCAGCCTTGTGTCCCTCTGCTCAAGAATGAACGGCCCGTCCACCAGCACGTCAATATAAGGCAACAACTGCGCCAGGTGAGGGTCGGCTTCTATTTCTTCGATAGTGAATCCGGTCCAGCACCAGATGGTCTTGCCCGTCTCTTCCTTGATTCTCCGGGCCAGGACAGTGAATTCATCCACCTGATAGAAGGGGTCGCCGCCGGAAAAGCTCACGTTCGAGATGGTGTCGGCCTTTATGATGTCCAGGAGTTCGTCCACGGAGATTTCAAAGCCTCCGTTCATATCCCACGATTCCGGGTTGTGGCAACCCTTGCAATGATGGAGGCAGCCGGCGCAGTAGATCGAAGTCCTGAGGCCGGGGCCGTCCGCCATCGTCTGGTGGATTATGTCGAGGATTCTCATTTATGGACCACCCTGTCGCGGAGCTCGGCGAGTTTGCCGGAGTTCCAGCGGTTGGTCGTGCCGACGAGGTAACCGGTGATGCGCTGGAGGGTGTCGATGTGGTGGCCGTGGCAGTGGGGGCACTCGGTGAGGCCTTCGGTCGCATCCTCGTAGCCGCAGTCGAGGCAGAGGTTGCGGTTGTGGTTGACGGAGCCGTAGCCGATGTCGTACTTGTCCATCAGGTCTACAATGCTCATGATGGCCTCCGGGTTGTGGGTCGCATCGCCGTCAATCTCCACATAGAAGATGTGGCCGGCGTTCTCATATTTGTGATAGGGTCCCTCGATGCGGGCCTTGTGCTCCGGGGTGCAACGATAGTAGACCGGGATGTGGCTGGAGTTGGTGTAATAGTCCTTGTCGGTGATGCCGGGAAGGACACCGAAGCGCTTTTTATCCCTGCGGGTAAATGCGCCGGAGAGGCCTTCTGCGGGAGTCGCGAGGAAGGTGAAGTTGTGCTGGTAGGTCTCTGCAAAGCAGTTGATGCGCTCAGCCATATGGGAGACGATACGCAGACCAAGCTCCTGAGCTTCTTCGCTCTCTCCGTGGTGCTTGCCTATGAGGGCGATGAGGCACTCCGCGAGGCCGATGAAGCCTATTGAGAGGGTGCCCTGGTTCATGACCGACTCGATGGGGTCGTTCATGTCGAGCTTCTCGCTGCCGAGCCAGAGGCCGGACATAAGAAGAGGGAACTGCTTCTTGAGAGCGGTCTTCTGGAAATCGAAGCGCTCGTTGAGCTGCTTGGCGGCAAGGTCGAGGGCCCAGTCGAGTTTCTGGAAGAAATCGGTGATGCGCTTATCCTTGTCGCGCTCGTCCATGCACTCGATGGCAAGCTTGACGATGTTGATCGTGGTGAAGCTGAGGTTGCCGCGGCCGATAGAGGTCTTGGGGCCGAACTTATTGCCGTAGACGCGGGTGCGGCAGCCCATTGTGGCGACTTCGTGGATATAGCGCTTTGGATCGTCAGCATGCCAGGCGTCGTCCTGGTTGTAGGTGGCATCGAGGTTGAGGAAGTTGGGGAAGAAACGACGCGCCGTCACCTTACAGGCGAACTTGTAGAGGTCGTAGTTGGGGTCGCCAGGGAGGTAGCTGACGCCTTTTTTCTTCTTCCATATCTGGATGGGGAAGATGGCGGTCGAACCGTTGCCGACGCCTTCATATGTGGTGTTGAGGATCTCACGGATAATGCAGCGGCCCTCGGCTGAGGTGTCGGTGCCGTAGTTGATGGAGGAGAAGACCACCTGGTTGCCACCGCGTGAATGGATGGTGTTCATGTTGTGGACGAAGGCTTCCATCGCCTGGTGGACACGTCCGACGGTCCTGTTGATCGCGTGCTGGAGGGCGCGCTCGCCGTTCTGGAGACCGATCAGGTCGCGCTTGAGATAGTCGTCGATCTCGGTGGTCTTGAGGTAGCTATAGTCCTTGTTCTCCATGTCGGAGATCTGGTCGATTTCCTCCTCGAAGGTCTTGTGGACATAGGGAGCGAGATAGAAGTCGAAGGCAGGGATAGCCTGGCCTCCGTGCATCTCGTTCTGAGCTGTCTCCATGGAGATACATGCCAGGACGCTCGCCGTCTCTATCCTCTTTGCGGGCCTTGACTCGCCATGGCCGGCCTTGATGCCGTGCTGGAGGATGCGGTCGAGGGGATGCTGGATGCAGGTGAGGGACTTGGTCGGATAGTAGTCTTTGTCGTGGATGTGGATGTAGTTGCCCTTGACGGCCTCGCGGACATCGTCGGAGAGGAGGCTCTCGTCCACATAGGTCTTGGTCGCTTCAGAGGCGAACTTCATCATCATACCGGCGGGAGTGTCGGCGTTCATGTTGGCGTTCTCCCTGGTGATGTCGTTGGCCTGGGCGTCGATGATGGTCTGGAAAATCTCGGTGGACTTCGCCTTACGGGCGAGGTTGCGCTGGTTGCGGTAGGCGATGTACTTCTTCGCGACCTCCTTGCGGGGGCTCTTCATGAGCTCCAGCTCGACACAGTCCTGAATCTCCTCCACGCTCATCTTCTCGGCGTCGAGTTTGGAGATCGTGTCTGCAATGCGTGCGGCGAGTACGATATCCTCACCATCCTCGGTTACATCCATTGCCTTGAGAATCGCCGCGACAATCTTCTGATTGTTGAATGCGACGCATCTACCATCACGTTTTACTACCTGTTTGACCATAATAAGGCGAGTTGTCGGCAGAGCCGGTCGTTTGGGGCCGGTTGCCATAAGTTATGCTTTTTGAGTTAGGCGAAACGGGGGTTTGAGCGTTTCGTGGGAACAAAGATAAGGGATTGACAAGCATTTTACGAGGATTTCCCGGTAAAAAGTTATCAACAAAATACACAAAGCCCCGCCAATCATTTGACTGGCAGGGCTTTGGGATTTCCGATGGTCGGGAAAGGGCCGAAAAGCAAACTTAAGTGTTACATTTTCTGCATGTTATCAACAATCGGCCTTCTACTCACCTACGACCCATACGAGGACGTGGCGGTCGAATGTGATGTACTCAAGTTCGTACTCTTCTTCCTCGTCATCCTTGTTGATAAAGGTCGCTTCGAGCTCCCCTTCTCCCCTCGGGCGGAAGCGCTCGATTTCGATCTGCTCGGCGAAGTCGAGGTTGTAGACCGAGACGAGTTTGAAGATGGCTTCCTTGGCACACCAGTAGATGGCGAGCTGCTCGTTGCGGCGGTCGTCGTCGAGGTCGTCGATCTCGTCTTCGGAGAGGGCCTTCTTCTCGACGGCGGAGAAATCGCGGTCGAGCGACTCGATGTCGATACCCACGTCCTCCTCATCGTGGAGGATGACGGCGACATACTTGTTGGTGTGGGTGATGGAGATGTTGATGGGGTTGTTCTCGATGTAGGGCTTACCGTTATCGTGGTGGCTGAGGTAGACCTTTTCTTCGAACATCGTGTTGAGCAGAGCGCGGACTGCGAGCCTCTGGCAGCGGAGCGATTCGCTCTTGATGAAGGAGATTTCCTCCATCTCGTCAGAAGGGGTCGCGCTGAGGGCTTTGAGCTCCTCTTCGGTCTCCGTTATCTGCCAAACGCCTATTTCAGCGTCATTGTCAAGTTTCTTTCTTAAATATAGTGCCATAAAAATATAATTTCCTTAACTAGAGTGCACGACGAAGCGGCCGGAAGAAATCTTCTCCGGCGTTCTCCGAATATTTACACAATCGCGACAAAGGGTCGTCAGATGCGACGGCCGTCTTTGGCTGGGGGCCAGCTATGGCTGGACTGGGAGGCTCCATTCAGTGTGCAACAAATAATTACGGGACAAAGATATAAAAGAGAATTGGATTTACAAACTCTCATCTGTCCCGGCAAGGTGGATGAGTGATTTCACCGGAGCGATTTCGCCGAGCTTATTGCGCCCCTTGAGGTCGTCGAGCTCCACGAGGAACACAAAATCCTTGACCTTAATGCCGTACTCGCGCCCGTCCTTTTCGACGGTAATCTTCTCAAGGGCCCTTGCGACGCCCATCGCCGTGCCGCCTGTTGCGAGCACGTCGTCGAAGAAGGTGATGTTGAATACATCTCCCTCATGCTTGCCTGCAGCGACGTCCGAGAGACGGAAGTACAGCGTGTCCTTGCCGTACTCCTTGGTGATATCCACGGCCACCAGGTCGCCTTTACGGAAGGGGAGCTTGCCTTTCTTGCGCATAGGGACGATGTTGCGGATGTTGGAGCACTCCGTAAGCATAGGGGCGGCGAAAAGGAAGCCGCGGGCTTCGGGCGCAACGATGTTGGGGGATGCGCACAGCGCGCCCAGGTCGCGGATGATGCTCCTGAACACGCCCTTGTCCTGCATCAGGGGAATTATATCCACGAAGTTGATCCCCTTGAACGGGAAACCGGGATAATATTTCAGATACTCTTCGTACACAGGTTTGGATTAGCCTTCTTCCACTCGGAGGTCGGAGGGACGATGCCGAGGCTCACGATCTCGTCGCGCATCTTGCAGAGGTGCTCGTAGGAGGCGTCGAGAGCGGCGAGCTCCTCGGGAGTGCCTTCCGGCTTGGAGTAGTGGACGCCGTCGGCGTCGATGACTGTCGGCATGGCCATCATGACGTTGCAATATTTGCCGTCATTGACATAGGTGCCGGCAGGCCAGTAGAACTTGTCGCCGCCCATTGCGGCCTCGATCATCTTGACAGCCTGGTAGGCCGGGCTCTGGAAGGAGCTGCGGCCGCGGAGCTTGATGATGGCGCTGCCGCCCTGGATGGTGGCGAGCTTGATCTCCTCGAACTTCTCGGCGGAAAGACCCATCTCTGCGAGGGGCTTGCCGTCGATCTTGACCTTGGAGGCGAACACTGCCATGGCTTCGCCGTGGCCGCCGTAGGTGTAGGCCCCGGTCACCTTGTCCTGCTGCACGCCGAACTCCTTGGCGAGAGCGGTCTGCAGACGCGTGGAGTCGAGGGCTGCGAGGGAGGTGAGCTGGTTGGGCTTGAGGCCGGAGTGGATGAGGGCGGTGAGAGCCGTTACGTCCGCGGGGTTGAAGATGACGACGACGTGCTTGACGTCGGGGCAGTACTTGCGGATGTTGTCGCCAAACTCGGCAGCAATCTGGCAGTTGCCCTTGAGGAGGTCCTCACGCGTCATCCCGTCCTTGCGGGGGGCGCCGCCGGAGGAAATGATATATTTGGCATCCTTGAACGCGGTCTCGGCGTCGACCGTCCATGAGATGTTGGCGCCCGGGAAGGCGCAGTGATACATCTCTTCGGCAACACCGTTGACTCCGGGTCCGTAGATGTCGTAAAGGCAGATGTTGGGGGTAAGACCGAGCATCATCGCGGTCTGGGCCATGTTGGAGCCGATCATTCCGCCGGCGCCGACAATGGTAAGTTTTTCCTGAGTAAGAAATTTCATATTGTTATAGGTTTTCCAACGTCAAAATTCGGGAGTGCAAATATACTAATTTGCAATGAGAAAAGAAAATCACTCGAAGGCTCCGTCCTTGATGACGAGAGTGCGGTCGCACATGGCGGCGAGAGACGGGTCGTGGGTCACGATGACGATGGTCTGGCCGTGGTCCTTGCGGAGCTTGAAAAAGAGCGAATGGATCTCCTGCTTTGTCTTGCTGTCGAGATTGCCCGAGGGCTCGTCGGCGAAGATGATTGCGGGAGAGTTGACAAGGGCCCTTGCGATGGCAACCCTCTGCTGCTCCCCGCCTGAAAGCTGGGACGGCTTGTGGGTCGTCCTTTCCGCCAGGCCCACTTCGGCGAGCAGGCTTTCCGCCCTCTCGCGGGCCTCTTTTGTGCTCTTTCCGGCAATAAGGGCCGGAATCATCACGTTCTCCAGCGCCGTGAATTCCGGCAGCAGGTGATGTGCCTGGAACACGAAGCCTATGGAGGAATTCCTGAAGGCGGAGAGGGCCTTCGACGACAGCGACAGGACATCCGTCCCGTCGATCTTCAGGCTCCCCTTGTCCGGGGTCAGCAGGGTGCCTAGTATCTGCAGGAGCGTCGACTTGCCGGCTCCCGAAGCGCCCATTATGGACACCACCTCGGCCTTCGAAACCTCGAAGTCCACCCCCTTGAGCACCTTAAGCTCCCCGAAACTCTTCTCTATTCCTTTTGCTTGTACTATCATAACATGCGAAGATACTGAAAATTCTGTTAAGCCCAAGCGACGTGAGGGGCCTTTTTCCTCTTTCAGCGTGCCTGGTGGTGTCAAGGCAAGCACCACCTGACACGTTTTCCAAGGGTTTTTGTGTCCAGTGGTGTCATCTTTAACACCACCGGGCACACTTCCCCGAGATTTTAGAAGGAGTCAAGTAGCTTCGTGACGGTGTCGTAGGTAATGCCGGCGACACGGGCAATTTGAGCCGGGTCCGCGGAGAAGCGGTAGCGGATCTGCCTGAACAACTCGGCGGCCTGCTCCTCTGCCAGGTCGGAAACCGAGCTCTTTCGGAACAGAGACGTACACAGGCTCCCTATGGCGGAGAGCACCAGCTGATCGGGGAAGGAGGGTAGGTCGTTGATCTGTCGGGCCTTGGATGAATTCGTAAGAAAGTAGTTCATGCGTTTGGGAGTTGCGAATACAGACTCCACGAACTTCACTGGAACGTATGAGGACGGATTGATATATCCTCTCTCATCAACAAGGAATTTGCCTGGAAGGTCTGCGCGGCTGTGGAGAATCCTGGCCAGACCCCGGCCGCTCAAGCTGTCAACCCGCGTCACTTTGGGTTTAACCTCACTGAAGAACAGTTCTCCCGTACCCCAGGGATATAAAAATGAATGCCGGCAGATATTCGCCGCCACAGGATTCATCAAGGTGTATGCAACGGCCTTTTCGAAGGACTCGTCCCCGATAGTGAGTGGGCGGATATCAACCCCGTTTTTACGGAGAAGCTCCTTTGACAAGTATTTCTTCTCGAAGTATTGCGAGTACAGTTTCTTGAAACGGGTTATGAATTCTTGTGCCGCTTTCTCGTCGCTGCCGAGAACAAAGTGGACGTGGTTGGACATCAGGACAAATGCGATTACGCTGACGGGTAGCGTCGCGGCTATAATCGCCACGATGTTCATCGCTTTCTTGAAGTCATCTGTATCCTTAAACCAGAGTCGGTCGGTCAAATGCTCAGTTGTGACAAGCCAAAATTTCATACTAATGATTTATCTTTGTGCCCGGTGGTATCACAACAAGCACCACCTGACACGTTTTCCAAGGGTTTTCGTGCCCGGTGGTGTCATTTTCAGCACCACTGGGTACGCCGGCAAAGGAATTTTGCACTTTTACGAAGGTTGATTAAATTTGCAACCTCATTTCGGGGTGTGGCGCAGTTGGCTAGCGCATCTGGTTTGGGACCAGAGGGTCGTGTGTTCGAGTCACATCACCCCGACGAATCTACACGAATTTGGCAGCACTGATTGATACCTGTTATCAAATTCAAATTCTATTCGAAAATATTTCTTCGGTCGAGGAAACGGTAGGAGGCGGCTTCGGCGAGGTGCTCGGGAAGGATGTCGGGGGCGCCGGCGAGGTCGGCGATGGTACGGGCGATCTTGATGATGCGGGAATACGCCCGGGCCGAGAGCCCCATTTTGTCGATAAAGGTCTCGAGGAGCTCGCGGCAGGCGGCGTCGAGCGGGCAGAAGCGCTCCAGCTCCTGCGACCCCATATGGGCGTTGGTGAAGACCTGCGTGCCCGCAAAGCGGCGCTGCTGCACTTCCCTGGCCCGGAGCACACGCTCCGCTACGGCAGAGGTCGGCTCCGCCTTACCGCCACACACAAGTTTCTTAGTATCAACGGGATGCATCCAGACCTGAAGGTCCAGGCGATCCATTAACGGACCACTGAGCTTAGCCAGGTAGGTCGCGCGCTGACCCGCGGTGCAGGTGCAGCGGTCGCCCTCGCCGTAGTAGCCGCACGGGCAGGGATTGGAGGCCGCCACCAGCATGAACGACGCAGGATAGACCACCTTGGACTTGAGCCGGGAGATCGTCACCTTCCTGTCCTCCATCGGCCCGCGGAGGGCCTCCAGGATGGACTTGGGTGCCTCGCAGAACTCGTCGAGGAAAAGGATGCCGTTAGAAGCCAAACTGACCTCTCCTGGAAGGATGTTATCTCCGGAGCCGCCGCCGATGAGCGCAGCCATCGAGGCGGAATGATGCGGCGCACGGAACGGCCGGTGCCTGACAAGCCCATAACTGCTCTCCCCCTTTCCGGAGACCGACCAGACCTTCGATGTGACGGTCGCCTCCTCCCTTGTCATCGGCGGAAGAATCCCTGCCATTGCCTTCGCAAGAGAGCTCTTCCCGGAGCCGGGAGGGCCTACCATTATCAGGTTATGGCCGCCAGCCGCCGCGATTTCAACCCCTCGCTTGGCTCCTTCCTGACCTATTATCGAAGAGAAGTCAGGATAGTCGTCATATGGGGATATCAAGGTCCCCGACGAGAGCTCCCTGTAGAGGGGAGAGTTCTGCGCAAGCAGGTCCTCGCAGGGCTCCGAGAGGGAGAGAATTCTCAACACCTCGTCGAAATCCCGGACGCCGTAGATAGCCATGTCGGAGGAGTCGACAGCTTCGAGCGCGGCCCTTTCCGGCATGATGCAGCCTTTCAGACCGAGAGCCGCCGACAGCTCCGCCACCGGCAGACTGCCCGGCACATATCGTATACTCCCGTCAAGCCCCAGCTCGCCCATAATCAGGAATTTGTCTATCCCCGGAAGTTCTCTCTGTTCGGAGGCTGCCACGATCCCGAGCGCTATCGGGAGGTCGTAGCCGCTACCGCTTTTATGGAGGTCCGCCGGCGCAAGGTTGATCACTATCTTTTTACCGGGAATCCTGAACCCCTTCGAATGGAGGGCGGTCACCATCCGCAGCAGGCTTTCCCTCACCGCCGCGTCAGCGAGGCCGACCAGATGTATCCCCACCCCGGCTGTAATATCAATCTCAACTGTTATGGGGAGAGCATCTATCCCCACGCATTTTGCCGAATGTACGTAAACAAGCATATATTTTTCTTATTTTTGCACCTGCAAGCAGAGTGCATGATGAAACACAGTGTCACAATCGCCAGCCTCGACGATATTGAAAACGCCGCCAGGGTCTTCTCCGAGAAGACCGCCGAAAGGAATTTCATAGCTTTCTACGCCCCCATGGGCGCAGGGAAGACGACATTCATCTCCGCCCTCTGCCGCGTCAAGGGAGTTGACGAGGACGCCATCAGCTCGCCCACCTTTGCGATAGTGAACGAATATCTCACCCGCAGCGGCGAAAGCATCTACCACTTCGACTTCTACCGCATCAACCGCATCGAGGAGGCCCTCGACATCGGTTTCTATGACTACATCGACAGCGGAGCCCTCTGCCTGGCCGAATGGCCGGAGAACATAGAGCAGCTCATCCCCGAGGATGCCCTGAAGGTCATGATCACCGTCAACCCCGACTCATCAAGGGTCCTCGTCTGGGAGGATTAGGGCTGAATAGCACAACTCCGTCACCACACCGTCAACCGTCATCAGCGCCGTCCCGTCGGAACGGTAGACCGTGCTTTTCCGCCCGTCGGGATCGAGCAGTGCAGCGTGGAATCCCCCTCCGAAATACTCAGCACACCGGCTGCCCCAGAAGCGGGCCTCTGTCTTGAACAGGTACGACGCCCCTAGTGAGAGCAGTATCTCATCCCCCTTTCTCTCCACGGCGTAATATCCCGACGGGGCCGGATATATCCAATGGGCGTCGCTACACTCCGTGCGGAAGACAATCTTGCCGGCCGAATTCCAGACAACACGGATAACATAGCCTCCGGAAGTGACGAAGCCCGTAACATAGGCCTGGCCGTCAAGGAAGAATATCCTGAGACCCGACATCTTCACATTGCTGCTCGTTGTGAGTTTGACCTTGACATTGTCACAATACAGAGCCGCTGATCCGGACGCCGCCGACGTGGACGCCGCCACATTGACCACCCCGTCCTTCCTCACTGCATCGAAGACGCCGACCACCTCACTTGGAAGGTTGAGCTGCTCCTGCTCGCCGTTTCTGACCATATAGTAAATGCTTTTCTGTCCTCCGACCGAGACCATCGGCACCCCGTAGAAGAATATGCAATCGTCCTCGTCAAGGCGCAGCGCTCCTTCTCCATCCGCAGGGCCCACCACCGACCCTTTCTGTGAGGAAAACAGCACGGCGCCGTCTTTCCGGCAGCAGAAGCCGCTCCCGGTAAGGCTTCTTCCGAGTGTAAATACGGATTCTCCGTCGGAGACAATGCTGACAATGGCCTCCTCCCCTTCATAACTGAACAGAGTCTCGCCGTCGCACAGTATACTGGTCATTCCGCCCGACCTCACTGGGGCATACAGATGACCGCACACCACGCGACACTCATCCGAAGAGATTCCGTCGGCGGGCATTGCAAGGGTCTTCTCCCCGTCGCGATACAGTACTATGGCGGCTCCGGCGCCATGGAGGGTGTCGCGGATGTAGTCGTAGCCGTCGGGGTATTCGAAGGCCGTCACATACATGCTGTAGCCTTCCGGCACCTCTTCATGGACCACGGGCCGCGGGGGTGATTTGATGTACCAGCGCGGCCGACCCTCAAGGCCTGGATTCTTGAAATAGTCACAACCTTGTGTAAGGGCCAGAAGAGCCACCGCTCCGATAAGGATTTTCACTTTCATTCCGCTTCGTTTTTTCCCACGAAGTTAGGAACGAAAAAACCCGCTCAAAACATTTTTGGGCGGGGGTAGTCAAGGTTTTTTTGTTTTTTATAGACTTTTAGTGTTTTTTAAAATCCGAAGCGCAGACCGGCGTCAAGCGAGAGGGATACCGGCTGGGCGGTCCTTATGCTTTGAGGCTGTTTGCAGTCGAAGTAATAACGAACACTCGGGTCTATATAAAGGGAGAGGAACTTGGTGAAGCGGAAATCAACACCGATACCGAGGCCGACCGAGGGCTGGACTCCCTTCACTTTCTCCTTGTAGCGGATGCGTTCGGAGCCGTTGTTGAAGGTGTAGCGGTTGATGATGCTCTTTTCCACCGCTCCTCCGGCGAAGGTGTAGAAACCTACCGCCTTGGACTCTACGATGGTGAAATAGAAATTGAGCGGCACACCCACATATGTCTGGAAATGGTGGATGTTGTCGGAATAGATGCTTTCGCCTTCCTGAGAGGTGTAGGTACCGCTGCAGGTGGAGGGGAGCATCGTGAAGGAAACTCCTGTGCCGACAGCCCACCTCGGGTGGAACTGCCACTTGAGGCCGAGGGTCGCGCTGATCGGAAGACCATACTTGAAATTCTCAAGGCCGGACATTCCGGGGGTAAAGGACCCTTCTCCCTGAGAATACATCCTGGCAGGACTGGCATTGCGCGAACCGACATTGCCGCCGAGGTTGCCGCCGACAAGGAGCGAGACCCCTGCCTTCGACTTGGCGTCATTGACGGTAGGGAACACCACGGGTGTGGCGGTCTTGGTCGAGGAACTGCTCTCAGTGGAAGTCTTCACGGACTCTTCGGCCACAGGCGCAGCCTCTTCAGCGACGGGCTCCTCAGCCGGCTCTTCAGCAATGTAAAGCTGCTCTGGAGAAGAGATCTCGGACGGAGCGGAAGTGGCAGAAGATGCCTTGGCCTTGGAAGGCACATAGGCTGAAAGACCGGCGGAACGGGAGAGCTGCTCTTCAAGAGGAGCGACCTCCTCTTCTACAATAAACTCCTCCGAAGCAGGTTCCGTGGCGTTGGCTACCATAGAGCTGTCTGGAACCTGCTGAGGAGTATGATTAAAGAGGAATACACCGAGGGCCACGGCGGCCGCGGCGGCGAAGGAAAGCCCTGCCCACCACAGCCATGCGGGGAAGGCCGTCTTCGCCGGCTTCCCTATGGCCTTGGCCACACCTTCCCACACCGCCGGAGAAACTTCCTCCGTGGCGTTGGAAAGTGCTCCTTTGAAAAGGAGGTCAAGATTTCTTTCAGTGTTTTCCATCTTCACTTGCTTTCTTTATCCACTCCTGCAGCTTCAGCCTCGCTCTCTGGAGCTTTGATCTCGAGGTCGCCTCCTGGATGCCGAGAGCTTCGGCAATCTCCTGGTGGGAATAACCTTCGATGACATACATGTTGAATACTGTCCTGTAGTCGGCCGGAAGGGCGGCTACCATCTTCAGTAAATCCCTGTGGCTCAATTCCTCGGCCGGGGATGCGTCACTTGATCGCAGCCACACGGCTTCTTCGATGTCTCCGCTCTCGCGGAGGGCGTCGTTCCTTCTGAGGTGCATCAGCGCGGTGTTGACAAAGATCTTTCTGGCCCAGCCCTCGAAAGAACCTTTCCACGAGTAGCTGTCGAGCCTTGTGAACAGCGTGATGAACCCTTCCTGGAGAACGTCTTCGGCAGTCGACCTGTCTCCGACGTAGCGGAGACAGACGGCCATCATTTTCGGGGATAGCAGATCGAAAAGCCGCTTCTGCGCCGAAGAGTCGCCGTTTATACAGGACGAAAGGAACTCTTCTCCGAAAATGTCGCCGCCGCCGTTCCCGGACCGTTCATCTACGACAGTCCAGATAACAAGATGCATTTTCGGAAAAAAACGTTTCACTTTCGCCGAAAAATTTAGAATATAGCGAAGAAAGCCGAGCCGGAACCCGACATGGAAACATACCTGGCGCCCTCCGCGTAGATCTCCTTCTTCAGCTCGGCAAGACGAGGATGGACGGCAAACACCGTCTCCTCGAAGTCATTGACCAGCAGGTCTTTCCACTCCTCAACGGGCTTTTCAAGAACTTCGGTAATCCTCACCTGAGGAAGCCTTGGGACTATGCCGCCATATGCCTCCGCCGTCCTAACGGAAATACCTTCGGGAATTCTGACCCTGATGTCAAGGGAAGACAGCTTTTTGGAAAGATTTTCCGGCAGCGGGGTAAGGATTTCACCACGGCCGCAGGCGAAAGACGGCACCGCATCGATAAAAAAGGCACAGTCGCTTCCGAGGCGCGACGCCATTTCAATGAGCTGCTCCCGCGAAAGGCCGAGGGAGAACATATCAGAGAGCATCCTGAGGGCGAAAGCGCCGTCAGCGCTGCCCCCGCCAAGCCCTGCTCCGACCGGAGAAGTCTTTTCGAGGAATATCTTGACCGGAGGTATCTTGCATGATTCTCTCACAAGGGCGCAGGCCTTGACGGTGATATCCGTAAGCGGATCCCAGCCGACCCCGCCGCGGCGGGCGATGGTCACCATGACCGAGCCGTCGGGGGTGATGGCTTGCGATATTTCCTCCGGAGCGTACCTTTCCAGAAGTCCGAAAGAAGTCGAAGAGTAGTCCTCTCCGGAGACAATTTCAAGGGTGTCATATATCCCTTTAAAAGGGAAGAAAACGGTCTCTATGTCGTGGAAACCGTCTTCTCTTTTTTGCAGGACATTGAGCCCCAGGTTTATTTTCACAAAGGGATGCGATATCATACCAGTATCTCCCTTAGCGCCTCCTCAACGCCGTTTTGATCCACCCCTTCCGGAAGGGCAGGGGAAAGGAAGGAGAGTATCTGCAGGACCTTGGCCTCACGCTCCGGAATGCCGCGTGAACGCATATAGAAAAGTTCGTCCTCGCCGAGCTTCCCGACGGTCGCTCCGTGGGAGCATTTCACGTCGTCGGCGTATATCTCCAGCTGCGGGGTGGTCTCAACCCTCGCGGAGTCGGACACGACGACGTTGCGGTTGGTCTGCGAGGCGTCCGTGCCGTCGGCCCCGGGAGCGACGATGATACGTCCGTCGAAGCGGACAAGCGCTTCTCCGCCGGCGACTCCGTTGACGACCTGCGACGACCTGCAACCCGGGGCCTTGTGGTGGACCCGGACCTTGATGTTCAATCTCTCGTCACGGCCGAGGATGTAGAATCCGCGCAGCGAAAACTCAGCCCCTTTGCCAGCCAGGTCGACTGAGATGTCGATGTCGCGGGACTCGCCGGGCATCACGGAGAACTCGAGAGCGAGTTTCTCCCC
>JAGCDT010000007.1 GCA_017651045.1 Bacteroidales bacterium
ATCTAGTCTGATATTTGGCGATTGACGGCTAAGATAGTAAGCTTTTCCGTTGGAGACAAGCCTTAAAACTTGTCTCCTTTTTTCTTTCAACTTACTATTCAATCACCTTTGTATCAGTTGCATTTACAATTTGAATTCGTGTTGATTTTATACGGGTCGGAATGCGGTATTGGGCTTATAATCAATAAGTTACCCTCCACGGCGGTCAGGTGGGGAGGGCGCTTGAAAGCAACTTATGAAAGAGATTTCTCGGCTGCTCTCGAAATGACAAATCAGCCGAGCATCTTGCCCCACAGAGCCTCTGGAACGTCGGTTCCGGAGGCATTGTGGATTGTTTCCTTGAGGAACTCAAGGGACTGAGCGGGCGTCAGGGCGGATTTGATACTTCCGCCGGAGCTGAGATCTGCCGCGGCGGCGCCGGCGAAGCCCGGGAAGGGGAAGTCGGGGGCGTCGAAGAAGAGGGCGTCGGGGGTGCAGAAGGAGCAGCGCTGCCAGCCGGAGTAGCGGAGGTCGGGGCCGCGGTAGACGCGCTCGATGTCGCCTGTGACGAGGCGGGTCTGCATCTGCAGACGCGCCAGCAGGGCGTCCGCCGCCGCCTTCTTCAGCCCCAGCAGAGCCCGCACCTCCGGCACGGAGACGCTGCCGTGCTCCTCCACGTAGTCGAGCACTTTCTGCTGCTCGGCCGTGGGGGCGTACTTCGGCAGGGAGCGGCGCCAGTTGACGAGCTCGCGGTAGACATCCGCCCTGGCGAAGGAGGCCTTGCCGCCCCAGAGGTATTTGCCGTAGGCGATGTCGCCGCTGCGCACGCACTCGATCTTCCAGTCCCACGGCCCGAGCTGCTCGTCCGTGAACCAGAAGTGCAGGGGAGTGTGCTCTTCAACGGACCAGCCCCGGAGCGGGTTGGAGAAGAATGGGATAATACCTGCCTCCTGAATGAGGCTCAGCATATTTTCCCATCCGCTCACAACCGGCTCCAGGGCCAGGCCATCTGTGCGGATTATCGGCACCTACCTGACAATCTTGCGGGCGTTGGCCCCCGGAAGGCTCGTGCGCGGCGCCCTGTAGAATGTAGGGCTCGGCGCGGGTGCCAGGGCCGGCGAAGTGGCCGAAGTGACACTTACGTCGTCGAGGTTCATCCTGAAGAAGTCAGTACAGTCGAAATGACGGAAGGCGAAGTAAACGACTTCCCCGTTGAAATCATCAGGAATGTCGACTATAATGTGCTCATAGTTACCGACAGCCATGGGCTTGTAGTTGGAGCAGCTCGTCTGGGAAGGCTTCGTGTAGATGTAGGACTGGCCTTGCGTGAGGCTCCCCTCTACTAGCCGCATGCAGTTTTCGGTCGAGATTGATGTGGAGATATAGGCGGCATAATGCTCAGCAGGCCAGCTTCCATCCTGGGGAACCAACCAGAAATCGAGCACATTGTCTGCTTCATCAAGCTTGATGGGCGGAGTAAATACCCAGTTGTCAGGCTGAAGCGCACCATAATTGTTTACGTAGGAGGCGGAGGCCAACGTCGCTGTTCCCGAATGGCAACCGATAGTGCCTTCGGTATCCAGCGTTAATTCCCATTCATAGCCGTCACCATCGGCGTCGATAAAAGTCCAGTCCTCGCGGATACTTTCGTTATTATAAGATTCAAAATCCTCGTAGTAGGGGAGGGTGTAAATCTTAATCTCCTCTTTGACGTTAATCAAGGCACTTCCGGAGACGCCGTTGGCGGCCGTAGCGTAAATATGGACATCGCCGACGGCAACCGCGGTCACAAGTCCGTTCTCATCGACTAACGCGATGGATTCATCCTCGCTGCTCCAGGTGACGCTCTTGTCAGTGGCATCTTCCGGAAGGATGATTGCGGAGAGCTGCACTGTCTTGCCGATCTCCATCAGCGAGACTGTAGGTTCTATGCTTACTTCCTTCACTGGAACGGGGACGACCGTAATCGAAAGAGTCGCGCTGATCTCTCCGACGCTTGCGGTGATTGTCGCTTCACCGAGAGCGAGGCCTTTCACGACGCCGTCTTCTACGCTGGCAATTTCAGGCTTGTCGGACGACCATTCGATATCGTCGGTTGCGTCGGAAGGAGTGAGAGTCGCGGTGATGGTCTCCTCGTGGCCGAGCCAGATTTCGGCGGGGCCGGACAGGGATATGTCGGTAACATGGGTAGAGAAGACTGTGACGGAGCACGACACGCTGGTCTTCAATGTCTTCGCAGTGATGACGGCTTCTCCTTCTTCGAGGCCCTTGACAAGACCATCCTCATCGACAATGGCGATTTCAGGCTTGTCGGAGGACCATTTGATGATCTCCGTCGCGTCTTCGGGGAGGACAGTCGCCTGAAGGAGGAATGTCTCCTTGCGGGGAATCCTGATGGACTCATCGCTGAGAGTGAGCTCATCGATCGGGCGGAAGACACTGACGTGGCAAACGGCGCTTGCTTTGCCGGCTACGGCTAGGATGATAGCCTCGCCGGGGGCTTTTGCCGTCACCTCGCCGTCTTCCGACACGGTCGCGATCTCGGGCTTGTCGCTCAGCCAGTAGAGCAACTTGTCGGTGTTTTCAGGAAGTACGGTCGCGTTGAGTTTAACGATCTCTCCTATCGGGATTTCAAGAGACTCGCAGTCGAGGGTAATGCTGTCAGTCCAGATTGCCTCGCGGTGCGTTACTTCTTCTTTGCAGGCTGTGAGCACGAGCGCGCCCAGAGCGGCTATAATTAATAACTTTTTCATTGCCTCAAACATTTTTTATTTGACGATCTTGCCGAAGAAGGGGCGCAAACTCGGGGATTGGCTCCTGTCTTTAATGAATCTGGGAGCAATCGAAGCCGTCTCCGTTACCGTTTCTTCCGGGACATTGGTGACCTCAATATCGTCCAGTATAAAAGCATACTGATCGGTGCAGTCGAAATGACGTATTGCAATGAAAACTTCCTTCCCGTTATGCTCGGAAGGGATATCGACGACGACATGCTCCCAGCCGTCGTCTTGCATCTGGTTGGAGCTGGTCCCTTCGGAAGGAGTCGTTTCATAGAGGATTTCGTAGCCTTGGGTGAGCGTGCCTTTCACAAGACCGAATGCGTTGTCTATCTCTTCATCCGTTATTTCCCCGTTTTCGTTCGGGAAAACGAGATATGCAGCATAAGTCTCAAGCGGCCAGTATGTGGAATATGGACTAACCCAGAAACTCAGCCGGTTGTAGCTTGCATCCAGCTTTATCATGGGCGAAAACAGCCAGTTGTCAGGGGTCCGGGCAGTGGAATGATATGAGTAACTACCTACACTATAGGGACCGGAATGAACTGGATCATCGAAGATATACCAATCTTCCCCGTCACCGTCGCGATCAGAAGTCATCCATGCAAACACCTCGTTAATATCGTTGAAATCTTCAAAGTAGGGGACAGACCTGGCACCTGCGACATGAACAAAAGCCTCACCGTAGACTCCGTTGCTCGCAGTGGCTTTGATATAGGTCGTGCCTGGGGCGATGGCGGTCAAAAGGCCATCTTCATCGATGGAGGCGATGGCCTCATCTTCGATGCTCCAGACAATAGTAAGGTCGTCTGCATCTTCAGGAGATATTTCCGCGGTGAACGAAATGGTCTCTCCTACAGCGATGTCTTTCGCAGATTCCGGAGAAATGGAAACCTTCTCCACCTCGAGGGGAATGACCTCTACTTCGCATTTTGCTTCCGTTTTGATGGTTTTGGCTGTGATGACGACCTTTCCGACGTTTTCTGCGGTGACAAGGCCGTCCTCATCGACAGTGGCAATCTCGGGATCTTCGGAAAGCCACTCAATGGACTCGGTCGCATCGTCAGGGGTGATTGTCGCGATGAGTTGTAATGTCTCTTTCCGCGTAATCTTAACGGACATCTTGTTGAGAGTGATGCCGGTGATGGGTCTTACTACCGTGACGTGGCAGCTCGCGAGGAACTTGCCGGAGGCGGCGAAAATCTCGGCCTCGCCGAGGGAGTTGCCAGTCACCACTCCATCTTGGGAGACGGAGGCGACGGAGGGGTCATCGCTGATCCAGGCAATCGGACCGGCGTCTTCAGGGGTGACAGTCACGTGGAGAGTCATCTTCTCATCCAAGGGGACGATCAGGTCCTCCTTGTCGAGGGTGATGGCCTCGGCCAGAACATCCGGCAGGGGGCCCTCCACAACAGTTTTGGTGCAAGCCGCGAGCGCGAGCGCGCTTAGCGCAGCGAGAAGCAGAATCTTTTTCATTATCTGATGGATTTTTTAGCGTACTGGAAGGATTTGTCCTGTCCTATGGAGGAAACCTCGACTGAAGGTGAGCTGAGATCGATGCCGGTCGGATCGCCTACGGTGATGCCGAAATCATCGAAGTTGAAAATAAACATGTCAGTGCAGTCGAAATGGCGGATTGCGAAATAGGCCGTCTTTCCGTTGAATGCGTCCGGGACCTTGGCGACAATGTTTTCAAAGGTGGAGGCTTCGAGGGGTTTGTTGATGGAAGAGAGAGTGTAGCCCTGGGTAACCGTGCCTTCAAGGATCTTTGTCCATGAAGAGTCGCCGAAAGAAGAGTCGGTCGTCGCATAGACGGCATAATGCTCCAGAGCATAGCTTAAATCCTGACCACAGATCCAGAAAGTGAGGTAATTGTTGGCATCGGCTAAATTGATGGCGGGGGAGATAAGCCAGTTGTCCGGGGTCAATGGCGTGCCGGTGTCATTGTAGTAGGATTCACTTAAAATGACGACATCGCCGGAATGAGCTTCACATAAGCCGGTACTCCGTCCTTCGTTGGAAAACAGGTACCAATTGAATCCATCGCCGTCCTTGTCGATAATGGTCCATTGGGACGCGAAATTATCATTTTCGAAATCGTCGAAGAACAGGACAACGGGACCGGCAGGCTCCGAGACCGTCACATGGCATTGGGCGCTCACTTCGCCGCCGGAAACGATGATATTCGCTTGTCCGGCTCCGACTGCTACGACATGGCCGTTGTCAACGGTCGCGACGTTAGTGTCGTCGGACGACCAGGAGACGGTCGGATCGGTCGCGTTGTCCGGGTAGACCGTTGCGACAATGTCTGCGCTCTCCCCGACTGTGAGCTCGAGGCTCTCAGGATCAAGGTCGATTTCGCTTATCGGAATCGGGGCGGGATTGACCTTGACGGGGCAGATAGCCTCCTTGCCGCCTACGGCGACGCGGATGATTGTCTCGCCGGGGCCTTCGGCAGTCACGATGCCGTCTTCGACGCTGGCGACCTCATCATCGTCTGAAGACCATTTGAGGGTCTTGGCGCTGGCGTTACTGGGCTCGATCGTCGCGACGAGGATCGCCATGTCGCCTTCGGTGAGCTCAAGATTTTCGTGGTTGAGGGAGACGGATTCGACCGGAATCTTCGGGGATTTCGAAGTCTTGTCGCATGAGGCAGCAAGGGCAATACATGTCACTGCCATTAAAAGATAAAAGAGCTTTTTCATGGTTAGAAAAGAATTTGTAAGACATAATAATATACACTACTTCTACAAATATATAAAAAATAATCCTGAGAATGTTCACCTCCCGGGACTTTTTATCTTTTCAGGCTGTCAAGCTGCGCCGAGTATGGGGCGGTCGAAGAAATCTTTCATCATGCCTCTTTCTTTTTGACCATACCGATTGCCGTGCGCTGCATCGAATCCCAGCAGCGGGAGGGGAGCAGGGCGTGCATCGCTACTATGGCGTTGGCGCCCATCCCGGGGCGGTAGCGAAGGCGC
>JAGCDT010000107.1 GCA_017651045.1 Bacteroidales bacterium
AATGGACAATACTGATAACGAAAATATAAAATTCGACTGTTTCAGAGGCTGCACGGTGGTGGAAGGGCCCGACGGGGCTCCCGACTGCACCTACCGCCAGGGCTGCTGCAAGCTTGAGGTCTACGACTACCTCAAGGGCATCTCCGGCGGGCAGTACCGCGACATATTCGAAGTCCGCTTCAAGAACACCCGCAAAGGCTTCTACCGCAACACTTCCGGCCAGAGCATCAAGACCGGCGACCTCGTCATCGTCGAGGCCCAGACCGGCCACGACCTCGGCATCGTGACCCTCGAGGGTCCGCTCATCCTCCGCCAGATGAAGGCGAAGGACATCGACCCCGAGAACACCGAGTTCAAGCGCATCTACCGCAAGGCCCGTCCGTTCGACATCGGCCGCTGGCAGGAAGCCATAGCCCGTGAGCAGGAGACAATGATTCGCTCCCGCGAAATCGCAGCCGATCTCGGCCTCGAGATGAAAATCGGCGACGTCGAGTTCCAGGGCGACGGCACCAAGGCTATATTCTACTATATTGCAGACGGCAGGGTGGACTTCCGCCAGCTCATCAAGGATTTCGCCGAGGAGTTCCACATCAGGATCGAGATGAAGCAGATCGGCGCACGCCAGGAGGCCGGCCTCATCGGTGGCCTCGGAGTCTGCGGCCGCGAGCTCTGCTGCGCCAACTACATCACGACCTTCAAGTCCATCACGACCGGCGCGGCCCGCATCCAGGACCTCTCGCTCAACCCGCAGAAGCTCGCCGGCCAGTGCGGCAAGCTCAAGTGCTGCCTCAACTATGAGGTCGACAATTACAATGACGCCCGCTCCCGCATCCCGCGGGTGGTGGAGCCGCTGGAGTTCGAAGACGGCCCGGCATGGCTCGTCAAGACGGACATCCTTCGCGAGACCCTCTATTTCTCCTACGAGAAAGGCTCCCTGACCAATATTTATCCGCTCTCCGCTGAAGAGGTCAAGGAGATCCTTGAGATGAACCGCGACGGCATCAAGCCCGAGTCCCTCAAGAACGACATCATCGCCCCCGCTCCCGAGTTCGTGACCGCGGTAGGCGACGACAGTATCTCCCGCTTCGACGAGGTCAAGCGAAGCCGCAAGAAAAAACGCCGTAAGAAAAACGCACAATGAAAAAGACGGGAGCCGTCATATTGTTTCTCGCCTTCCTTCTGGCTTGCTCCGCCCCAAAAGGCGCCGAGCAGTTCATGAAGGGAGCCGGCCCCTGGTCGTTTGAAGTGGACATGACGGACAGCCTGTCCACCTTTGACATCTCGTTCTACACAAGGCGCGACGCCGCTCCGGCTCGCAGAGTCCAGGTAGCGGAGCTCCCCCTGACCGTGGAGTGGGTTTCGCCCGAGGCCGACACACTGAGCGAGGTCGTGTACCTGCCGCTTTCGACAAAGAGCACTTTCTACACCTCCGAGACCTCGATTCCCTACCGCAAGGATGTCGCTCCCGCCAGTCATGGCGTCTGGACCATCATTGTCACGCCTCACGACACCGTCACCGTCCGCGGCCTCCGCGGCCTTGGCCTTGCAATCAAACGGCGCAAGTAACATGGGGCACGACAAGCTGCGCAAATTCGCCGAGAACGAGACGTTCTCCTGCCTTAAGCAGCCCTCCTCCGAGGACGTGCTGCTCAAGACCGGCGAGCCCGGCCTCCACCTGCAGGATCACCCGCTCAAAGGCCGCTGGGGCGCCGACGTCTTCGGCAACGACAAGCCGATCGTCCTGGAGCTCGGCTGCGGCAAAGGCGACTACACCGTCGCCCTCGCCGAGCGTTTCTCCGATATGAATTTCATCGGGGTCGACATCAAGGGCGCCCGCCTCTGGAGGGGAGCCAAATACGTCACGGAGAATAAAATCCCCAATGCGGCGTTCCTCCGCACGAGGGTGGAGTTTCTCGAGGCCTTCTTCGCCCCCGGCGAGGTCGCGGAAATCTGGCTCACCTTCTCCGATCCACAGCTCAAAAGCCCTTCAAGCCGGCTTTCCTCCCCGGAATTCCTGCGCCGCTATCGCCGCTTCCTGGCCCCCGGCGGCACTGTCCACCTCAAGACCGACAGCCGCTTTCTCCACGAATACACCAAGGCAGTCATAAAGGCTTCCGGCAACCCGGTCCTCGCCTGCTCGGCCGATATCTATAACGACAACACCGAACTGCCTCCTGTAGTTAGAGAAATCCAGACCTTCTACGAGAAAATGTTCCTCGCAGAGGGTTTTCCCATAACTTATGTCGCCTTCACTCCGGACAAGGAGCCCGCGGCTCCGGACTTCGACGAGAAGTTCTGGAAGCAGGCCGAAGGCGGCCGCCGTTCCTTCTCCCACGCCCCTCGTAAAAAGCAATGAAACCAGTCCCCGCACCCCTCCCGGATCCCGAAATCATCGATGTAGAAGCCATCTTCCGCTCCTGGAAGGCCGGCGAAATCGAAATGGTCGTCGTGCTCGGTCCCACGGCCTCCGGCAAGACGCGCTACGCAGTGGAGCTCTGCCGCGCCTTCAACGCCCTCGCTCTCGAGAATGTCGCTGAGATCATCTCCGCCGACTCCCGCCAGGTCTACCGCGGCATGGACATAGGCACAGGGAAGGATCTCGAAGAATATGGAGAGATTCCCTATCACATGATCGACATCGCCGACGCCGGCGAGCGCTACGACCTCTACAGCTACCAGGCGGATTTCGAGAAGGTATTTGCCGAGCTTTCAGCAAAGGGCCAGCTTCCCGTCGTCTGCGGCGGCACCGGGCTCTATATCCAGGCCGTCACCTCGGCCTACAAGCTCTCCTCCGTCCCGCCGAATCCGGAGCTCCGCGCCGAGCTCGAGCAGGAGGACATCGAGGAGCTCCGCGAGGCCCTTCTCGAGCGCCGCGAGGTCGACCGCGAGACGCTTCTTTCCAAGCGTCGCCTTATCCGAGCCCTCGAGATCGCCTTCTACGAGGAAGAGCACCCTGTCGAAAGGACAGAATACCGCGCCAAGAAGGCCTATTTCATCGGCACCCTCGTGACCGTTGAGGAGCGGAATGCCCGCATCGACCGCCGCCTCCGCGAGCGCCTCGAAGGAGGCCTCGTAGAAGAGGTCAAAGGCCTCCTGGACAGCGGCGTACGGCCGGAAGAGCTCATCAACTACGGCCTCGAGTACAAGTTCGTGACCCAGCACGTGCTGGGCGTCATTGACTATGACACGATGTTCACCCTCCTCTCCACCGCCATCCACCAGTTCGCCAAGCGCCAGATGACCTTCTTCCGCGGCATGGAATCCAAGGGCACCCTCATCCACTGGACTATTCCACCAGTGAAATAAGGTTTTCAAGGGTTATTCCAGGGGTTATTTTGCCGGAATTTATTGTAAAATTACAATATTTTCCGGGAACCTCCCAATAGCTGCTCTTTTGTCATACCGAGGCCTTCAGGCCGAGCGTATCTCCTTTCTTAAGTAAACAAATTTGTTTATCACTATAATATCATTTATATTTGCGGTATGAACAAATTGAATGCATATCTTGGCATCGCTCCGGGAAGGATTATTTCCCACAGCATCGCCCAAAAGAATATCTCCCAACGTCAACTGGCTGCACTTTCAGGTATCCAGTTCCAGACGGTCAATGCCATTATTCAGGGCAGGAGGAATATGACGACACGGCAAGCCGTCGCGATGGACCGTATACTTGGCTTCGACAAAGGCTTTTTTGCCATGATTCAGGCATACCACAACTCTGCCGCAATACCCTGGCCCTCGGAAGATAACAGGCCCGTTCCACAGATTCGCCCCGTTGTCTTCTGGGATGTCGACATTAATAAGTTATCCTGGCAAGAGCAGAAAGACTTCATCCTTTCCCGCGTCGAGCAAAGGGGCAGCGCCGAAGAAATCAAAAAGGTAAGAGAGTATTATGGAGACTAACCTGCACTGGG
>JAGCDT010000008.1 GCA_017651045.1 Bacteroidales bacterium
AGCATTGCAGCGCCCTCGGAGGGCGTATTCAAGGACAGGGGCTCGCGTTTTCTCGCCCTTGCTTTCCCTGTGTCCGACGAGGAGCAGATCCGGTCCATCATCTCGTCTCTCAAGACCAAGTATCACGACGCCCGTCACCATTGCTATGCATGGAGGCTCGGCTGCGACGGCTCGTCGTTCCGTTCCTCGGACGACGGCGAGCCTTCCGGCAGCGCCGGCAAGCAGATCCTCGGGAGGATTGAGTCGAAAGGGCTTAGCGACGTTCTGGTGGTCGTGGTCCGCTGGTTCGGCGGGATCAAGCTCGGAGTCCCGGGGCTCATCCGCGCCTACAGGGAGTCTACGGAGGAGGCCCTCACGGCCGCCGTGGAGGTCGAAAAGACCGCCGAGGCGCCCTACAGGCTTTCTTTCGGCTATCTTTCGATGAATGACGTGATGAAGGTCCTGAAGGATCTTTCGCTGCCGCAGCTTTCGCTCGACTGCGGCGAGGATTGCGTTATCACGACCCGTGTCAGGCTCTCCTCGGTGGAGGATTTCGAGGCAAGAATGTCGCGTATCGAATCCTGTCGTGTGGAAAAACTAGTTTAATTCGTATATTTACGGTCCTATTTCGCAGCAGATATGAAAAAAGTTCATGTTTTTAACGCAGGCCCCTGCCTTTTGCCGCAGGTGGCCATCGACAACGCCATTGAAGCGCTGAAGGATTTCAAGGGCACGGGCGTGTCGGTCCTTTCCATATCCCACAGGACAAAAGAATGGGATGAGACGATGGATGAATGCAGGGCCCTATGGAAGGAGCTCCTCCACATACCTGAGACCCACGAGGTCGTCTTCCTGGGCGGCGGTGCGTCGCTGCAGTTCCTCTATGTGGCGATGAACTACCTGGAGAAGAAGGCTGCCTACCTCGAGACCGGCGTATGGGCCGGGAAGGCCCTCAAGGAGGCCAAGGGCATTGGCGAGGCCTATGCAATCGCCAGCTCGAAGGACAGGAATTTCTGCTATATCCCGAAGGGTTTCGAAATCCCCACCGACATCGACTACCTCCATATTACGACCAACAACACTATCTACGGCACCGAGATCAAGGAGGACATGGATTGCCCCGTTCCCCTCATCGCTGACATGTCGTCGGATATCATGTCCCGCCCCGTGGACGTGTCGAAGTACGACCTGATCTATGGTGGTGCGCAGAAGAATGTCGGCCCCGCCGGCGTCATCTTCGCCATCATCCGCAAGGATTCCCTCGGCCGCGTGTCGCGCTATATCCCCACGATGCTCGACTACAGGACCCATATCGACAAGCTCTCGATGTTCAACACCCCTCCCGTGTTCTCGATATTCGTCATGAACGAGACGCTCAAGTGGATCAAATCCATCGGGGGAGTCGAAGCCATCCATAAGATCAACGTGGAGAAGGCTCGCATCCTCTATGAGGAGATCGACCGCAATTCCCTTTTCGTCGGCACGGCCGATGTGGAAGACCGTTCCTGCATGAACGTGTGCTTCGTGATGGCTCCCGGCAAGGAGGAGCTGCAGGACAGCTTCCTCGCCTTCGCCAAGGAAAGGGGCATGGTCGGCATCAAGGGCCACCGTTCCGTAGGCGGTTTCCGCGCGTCCATCTACAACGCATGCACCGTCGAAGACGTCGAGGCACTCATTGCCTGTATGAAGGAGTTTGAAAATCTTCACGCCTGATATGAAAGTACTTATCGCAACCCAGAAGCCTTTCGCCGCGGTCGCGGTGGAGGGGATTAAAAGCATACTCGAAGAAGCCGGCCACGAGGTCGCGCTTCTTGAGAAATACCCCGCTCAGGAGGATTTCGTGGCGGCCGTCGCCGATGTGGAGGCCCTTATTATCCGTTCGGACAAGGTGACTCCGGAAGTCATCGCCGCTGCGCCTAAGCTTAAGATTGTCGTGCGCGCAGGCGCTGGCTTCGACAATGTGGATCTCGCAGCGGCATCTGCCGCCGGGGTCGTCGTCATGAACACCCCGGGCCAAAACAGCAACGCTGTCGCGGAGCTTGCCCTCGGCCTTATGATCTTCATGGCCAGGACGCAGTTTACCCCTGCTACCGGCTCCGAGATCGAAGGCAAGAGGCTCGGCATCCAGGCCTTCGGCAATGTCGGCCGTCTGGTCGGCGCCAAGGCGAAGGCCCTCGGCATGAAAGTGAGCGCCATAGATCCGTTCCTGCCGGATGAGAAGATCATCGCCGGCGGTGCGGAGCCCGCGTCCTCGCTCGAGGCTCTATATGCCGGCTCCGACTACCTGTCGATCCACATTCCCGCTACTCCGGAGACCATCGGCTCTATCGGCTACGACCTCATTGCTTCGATGCCCAAGGGCGCGACGCTCATCAACACTGCGCGCAAGGAGGTCATCGACGAGGCCGGCCTCGCCAAGGCCCTTCGCGAGCGTCCCGACCTGAAGTATGCCGCCGATGTGGCTCCCGACTGCTATGAGGCCCTCCGTGAGGAGTTCGGCCTTCGCGTCTTCGCCACGCCCAAGAAGATGGGCGCCCAGACCTCCGAGGCCAACATCAACGCCGGCCTTGCCGCCGCCCGCCAGATCGTCTCCTTCTTCGCCACTGGCGACACCCGCTTTCAAGTAAATAGGTAGTTTGTCATTCCAACCATAGTCCTTTGTCATTCCGAGCGATAGCGAGAGAATCTCCTTTTTTGTCATACCGAGCCCTGAAAGGGCGAGCGTATCTCCTTTTTAATTATGTATAAATCATACTACGTATACATTCTCTCAAACAAATACGAAACAGTCTACTACACGGGTGTTACAAACGATTTATTACGTCGTATTCAAGAACATAGAGAAATGTTGATACCAGGTTTTACACAGAAATACAAATGTCATAAGTTGCTTTATTATGAATCGTATTCTGATGTAGAACAAGCAATTGAGAGAGAAAAAAGGTAAAGAAACTATCAAGGGTCAATAAAGACAAATTAATTGACAAGATGAATGCAGAGAGAAGGGACTTGTATGAGGAGATACTCTCGGTTCCAGAGGAACCTCGGTATGACAATAATGGCGATGCTTAGATTGGTATAAGTATTTATAAATTAATTATATGGTACGAGTTAAACCTTTTGCGTCCTTACGTCCTCCGCGCGCTCTTGCGCCGGAGGTGTCGGCGCCGCCGTATGATGTGCTCGACTCCGCTGAGGCCAAAGCGCTGGCGGGGGAGAAGTCGCTTCTCCATATCACCAAGCCTGAGATAGACTTCGATCCTCTCGCCGGAGAGCACGAGGATAGGACCTACGCCAAGGCTGTCGAGAATTTCAAGAAATGGCAGCAGGAAGGGTGGCTTCTTCGTGATGATTCCGAAAACTACTACGTCTATGCCCAGACGATGGGCGAGCGTACTCAGTACGGTATAGTTTTATGCGCTCATACTGACGATTATGCTTCCGGGCTCATCAAGAAGCACGAGCTCACCCGTAAGGACAAAGAAGACGACAGGATGGTCCACGTGCGCATCCAGAGTGCCAACATCGAGCCCGTCTTCTTCGCCTTCAAGGACAACGCCGAGCTCGGCGCTATCGTCGCCGCCGTCGCGGCCGACGAGCCGGAGTACTCCTTCGTCGACGAGAACGGTTTCGGCCACGCTTTCTGGGTGATTTCCGACAGACCGACGGTCAGTCGCATCACTGAGCTCTTCACGGGCTCTGTCGACGCCTTCTACGTCGCTGACGGCCATCATCGTACGGCAGCCGCTGCCCGTGTCGGTGCCGAGCGCCGTTCGCAGAATCCCGCCCACACCGGCGACGAAGAGTACAACTTCTTCATGGCCGTCTGCTTCCCTGAGAGTCAGCTCAAGATCCTCGACTACAACAGAGTTGTGAAGGATCTCAACGGCCTCTCGGAAGAAGCCTTCCTGAAGGCCCTGTCGCAGGATTTTGAGGTGCAGGAGATTTCTGCTGACGAGGCCGTCGCACCGCAGCGGCTCCACCAGTTCTCGATGTATCTTGACGGTAAATGGTATCGCATGGACGCGAAGGCCGGGCGCTATGACGACAGCGATCCTATCGGCGTACTCGATGTCACGGTCCTTTCCAATCTTGTCGAGGACAAGATTCTCGGGATCAAGGACCTGCGTACCGACAATCGCATTGCCTTCGTCGGCGGCATCCGCGGCCTCGGCGAGCTCAAGCGGCGCGTCGACAGCGGCGAGATGAAGGTGGCTTTCGCCCTCTATCCCGTTTCCATGTCCCAGCTCATCGACATCGCCGACACCGGCAACATCATGCCCCCTAAAACGACCTGGTTCGAGCCCAAGCTCCGCTCAGGCCTCGCAATCCATACGTTCTAAACGGGGGCACTACCCCCGAACCCCCGCGGCTCACGGGGAGGGGCTTGGTCAATGTGAAATCTCGGAGTCCAAGGCGATGGGCTAATGGGCGTGCTCGGTGGCCTGTTGCGTTGGACTCCGGGCCAATTTGGGCTGGGAGTCCAAGTCGGGAGGCCTCGTACAGCTCTGCATCATGCTATGGCTTGGACACCGAATTTCGCGCAGCGGTTGTGGGGCATTCCACGATCGGTTCGCATGGCTCATCCCCCGCCGACGCGCCAGCGCGGATGGCAGCGTTCAGATCAAGTCTTTAACCTCGGCGTAGACAAGGCCGCAGAGACGGGCGATTTGTTTGAGCGAGCTGTTGAAACGACGGCGGAGCGTGCGAGCCAGTTTCAGACGCTGTGCGGTGGAGAGTCCCTTGACAGATGAGGTGCCGAAAAGTTCGCGGCATGTCTCATTCTTGTGCTGCCGCATCTCCTGCATAGGGATGCTCAGGTGTGAAATGGTGCCGCCACGTGAATCCACGTCATCTTCCCGACTTGAACACATAAAGAAGTTGAAGCTTTTACAGGTCTTGAAAAGCCTCTCCACAATTTCGAATGCGACATATTCTCCGGGGAAAACGATGGGCCCCAGCATTCTGACTGTGCCGGTTTGGCGGTTTCTTGTCTTGAGAATCTGCCGCTGTTTTATGTGCTTGCTGTCAAGTGGTGCAAGGGAATCTTCTTCAAGCCATTTCGGAGAACTCCAGATGGTGGGCTTTCTGAAATACAGCGGGCCGCTGGACCAGGGATAATCCCATCCCATATAGGGGATTCCTCCGACCGGGGCGTTCTTGATGGTGTAGCATATGACAGTCTTAAGGTAAATGTCCGTATCTACGGGTTGATAGTGAATCGGGACGCCGTCCATCTTGTTGTGTTCGTCGTGGGTGATGGCAATATGGCGTGAGGTCCGGTTGACATAGTCGTGCATAAAGCGGTTGCATTCTTCAAGCGTCCCATACAGCACAAAATGTACGTGGGTATCCATCAGGGAGAAGGCGAGGATGACTACATGGTATTCTTTTACAACGATGTATACGCGGTTCATCCCGGCAATGAAATCCTCATCGTCGTAGAAGATGTGATCTACGGCATTGCCGTCGGTGGAGAAATGCCAGCAGTTCTTTATGTTGATTTTTTGTCCCTTGACAAAGGGTCTGTCGAGCCCGAGATCGTCTGCGATCAGCGCGGGCAGTGCATCGTTCAGCTTCATATTTTCCTATCGGTCGCCCCAAGATGGCTGCACCGTTACAAAAATATGTTTCGGCCCGCTAAATTGCAAAGATTAAGCATTTAATTGAGGTAAAATTTCAACTGAAATTTCGGAGTCCAAGGCAATTGGCAGCTGAACGCTTTCTGTGGCCTTCCGGGTTGGACTCCGAGCCAATTTGGGCTGGGAGTCCAACTCCGAGTGCCATCCACGGCACTCCGGCCGGTCTTGGCTTGGACACCGAATTTCGCGCAGCAGGCTGGGGGGCAGGGCAGGGGAAAAGCATGGGCAGGCGTTAGTGGGGCGCCGGCGGGGGCAAAAATAAATTCCCGGCGATGGCCGGGAATTTATTTGGCGGGATGCGCTGGCGAAAGCCGGCTAGGTGGGGGAGGCCCCACACCTAGAAAGGCAGATCGTCTTCCGGGAGATCCTCCGCCGGCATGTCTTCGAGGGACGGAGCCGGGGCGGAATATGCCGGAGGCTGCGGGGCGTTGCCGGAGGGGGCGAAGCCTCCATCCGGGGCCGGGAAGCCTTGAGGGCTGCCGGCGGGCGCATAGCCCTGAGGAGCGCCTGATTCGGCGTAGCCCTGCTGGGCGCTGTCAGCGCTGGGGGCCTCGATCTTCCAGATGCGCAGATCGTTGTACCAGCGGCCCGAGTACTCGCGTGCACGCACGTTGAAGGAAACCTTCACCGGGTCGCCTACACGGAATTTGTCCAGCTCGGCAACCTTGTCCTGACCCCATGCCGTGAGGCAGGCGTTGGAGGTAAAGTTGCCGTCGGGATATTCAAGGACGAAGTCCTGCCGCGCCCATGCGCCGCGGGCGGACTGACCCGACTGCGGTGCGAGCTTAGCGGAAATCCTTCCTTCGAGCGTAAGGGCTGCCATAATTATTTCTTCTTGCCTTTAGCGGGTTCTTCCGGCTTCTCGACGAAGGTGCCGACCTTGGTCAGCTCGACGTCGAAGATAAGAGCGGAGTTGGGCTCGATGCCGCGGGTGCCGTACTCGCCATAGCCAAGCTCGGCGGGAACGAAGAGCTGGATCTTGCCACCTTCACCGATGAGCTTAAGACCTTCGCTCCAACCCTTGACGACGCGGTTGAGGAAGAGACGGACAGGCTCGCCGTTGCTCTCGTCGAAGACGTCACCGTTGAGGAGGGTGCCTTTGTAGTTGACCCAGATGGTGTCCTTGTCATTGACGGGCTTGAGGTCGCTACCGGGCTCGATGATCTTGTACTGGAGACCGCTCTCGGTCACCTGGATGCTATCCTTCTCAGCATTGGCTGCGAAGAAAGCTTCGGCCTTCTCCTTGTTGAGGGCAGCGGTGTAGTCGCGCCTCTTGGCAAGGTAGCTGTCGAGAACTTCCTGCATCTCCATGGGGCTGATCTTGAACTGCTTGACGAAGTTGGAGTCACGCTGGTCGCCTTCGGCCTTGATGAAATCCTTGATACCCTTGACTACCTCGGAGTAGTTGAGTTCGCCAAAGTTGTTGCCCTTGATCCAGGCGCCGAAGTTGATACCGATAAGGTAGCTGGCGGAGTCGATCTGGGAAGCCTTGGGAAGAAGATCCTGGACTTCCTTGCTGCCTTCAACCTTGGGACCGCAAGCGACGATAGCAAGAGTCGCGGCGGCGATTGTCAAAATTTTAGAAAGTTTCATAATTGTTTATGTTTTAAAATTTTACGTTCGTTTATCTGAACGCACCCCCATTACTGGGCGCAAAGTCTTACAAATATCGTAAATTTTTTTCAAAAATCGATGAATTGCAGTCAAAAATCCTCTGCCGCTGAATTTTTTACAAAAATTTTGGAATCGTTGTGAAGATTGACTAAATTAGAGGGAAATAGCGAGTGGCTGCCGGATAGACTAACACAAAAGCTGACACTAAATGGAAATCGATTCCTCAATCCTAAAGAATAAGCTGAAGGAATTCTTCGGCTTCTCCTCCTTCAAGGGAGACCAGGAGAGCATTATCCGTCACCTCGTTGCAGGAGGCAACGCTTTTGTCCTTATGCCGACGGGAGGCGGCAAGTCGCTTTGCTACCAGCTTCCCGCCCTTGTCATGGAGGGGACCGCTATAGTCATTTCCCCTCTTATCGCCCTGATGAAGAATCAGGTCGACGCCATCCGCGGTTTCGTCGCCGGCAACGACGGCATCGCCCACTTCCTCAACTCGTCCCTTTCCCGCCCGCAGATAGCGGAGGTGCGGGACGACCTCCTTTCCGGAGTGACCAAGCTCCTCTATGTCGCCCCCGAGTCGCTGACAAAGGAGGAGAACATAGCCCTCCTCAAGGAGCTCAAAATCTCCTTCTACGCCGTCGACGAGGCCCACTGTATATCCGACTGGGGCCACGACTTCCGTCCTGAATACAGGCGTATACGCTCCATCATAGACGAGATTTCTCCCGCCCCCGTGATCGCCCTCACGGCGACCGCGACCCCTAAAGTCCAGAGCGACATCCTCAAGAACCTCCGTATCCAGGATGCCGGCATATTCCGCGATTCCTTCAACCGGCCCAACCTTTACTACGAAGTCCGTGACAAAGTGGAGCCCGACAAGGATATCGTACGTTTCATCCACCAGCATGCCGGCAAGTCCGGCATCGTCTACTGCCTCAGCCGCAAAAAGGTGGAGGAGATGGCTGCATTCCTCAATATCAACGGCATCAAGGCCCTCCCGTATCACGCCGGCCTCGACGCCAAGGTCCGCGCTGAGAACCAGGATGCCTTCCTCATGGAGGAAGTCGACATCATAGTGGCGACCATCGCCTTCGGCATGGGCATCGACAAGCCCGACATCCGCTTCGTCATCCACTACGACATCCCCAAGAGCCTGGAGGGCTACTACCAGGAGACAGGCCGCGCCGGTCGCGACGGCGGCGAAGGCATCTGC